>NZ_JBQENK010000007.1:277035-333829 GCF_052044735.1 Pseudomonas sp. 22526 | reverse complement strand
CCCGGCATCCCTGCCGGGTTACCCACGGCTCAATACCTGCGTTCGGCCATCGTGGTTAACGGGGCGTTCAGATCAAAAGCCAAAGCAAGAGCAAGACGGCGGCCTGCCGGCCGGCCTTGGGGGAGTGTGCTCCCTGTAGCCGCTGCCGCAGGCTGCGCACGGGCGCGAAGCGCCCGTAAAACCAGGCGACGCGGTATATCAGGCAAACCGCGGATACAGGCTTGGCGTCCCTTCGGGCCGATCGCAGCCTGCGGCAGCGGCTACAGGGCTACAGGGCTACAGAGCTACAGAGCTACAGAGCTACAGAACACACGCTTTCAAACACAGGCCGGCCGGTAGGCCGCCTCGCGGTGCTTTTGGTTTTTTGCCCCATCGGGAGGCCGAGTGGAGGTTCTGCGCAGTGGGCAACTCGGCAGGGATGCCGAGTTAGCCGCCCCAGGCCATGGATGGCCTGTGGCGGCGGCCCACGGAGCAGGACCGGAGCGAGGGAATCCGAGCTTTAGCGAGGACCGGACGCCAGGGGCAGGGCCCTTTGGTTACTTTGGGGCCTTTCCAAAGTGACCCGCCGTAAGGGCGGAACCCTAAGTGGCCGTAACCGCAGCAACGGATATGTACTCAATATCCCAGTGCTTCGGAGGCCCCGAGATATTAGGTCTCTTCCGGTGGCTGCATAGTCGAGTTTGAGCGACAGTTGAGCGGATTCTGTACCCGCTCAAATCAAGTCCCACTTTTCCACCCCCCACCCAACGCCACCACCAACCCCACACTCGCCAACAACTCCCGCGTCTGCAGCGCCTGCAAACCCCGCTGCGCCTGCAACGCCACCGTCTGCGCCGTCACCACCTCCAGATAACTCACCGCCCCCGCCCGATAACTGTTCATCGCCAAAGTCTGCGCATGCTCGGCGGCATTCACCGCCGCCTGCTGGTCCAGCGCCTCCTGCCGCAAATCCCGCAACTGCCCCAGGTTGTCCTCCACCTCACGCACCGCCCGCAGCACCTGGCTGCGGTAATGGGCGGCGGCTTCCTCGAATTCGGCGTGGGCCTGGCGTTCGTTGGCGCTCAGGCGGCCGCCGTCGAAGATCGGCAGGTTGACCAGGGGCCCCAGCGCCCAGTAGCGATTGCCCGCCGCCAGCAGGTTGCCGCTGCCCTGGGTCTGCCCGCCGAGCAGGCCGCTGAGGCTGAAGTCCGGGTACCAGGCGGCCCGGGCCACGCCTATGCTGGCGTTGGCAGCGAACACCCGGCGTTCGGCGGCGGCGATGTCCGGGCGGCGTTGCAGCAGGGTGCTGGGCAGCTGTTGCGGCACGTCGGGCAGGGTCAGTGTCTGAGTGGCCGCGGGCAGTTGGAACTGGCTGGCCGGTTCGCCCACCAGTTCGCCTATCGCATGTTCGGTGAGGTTGCGTTGCCCGCGCACTTCGTCCAGTTCGGCCTCGGCGCTGGCCAGCTGGCTTTGCGCGCGGGTCAGGTCCAGCTCCGAGGCGATCTGCCCCTGGTAGCGGCTGCGGGTCAGTTGCAGGGCCTGGGCGTAATCGTCCAGGGACTGGCTGAGGATCGCGCGCTGTGCATCCAGGCCATTGAGCTGCACATAAAGCGCCGCCAACTGCTTTTGCAGGCTCAGGCGCGCCACTGCCAGATCGTCGGCCGAGGCTTCGGCCTGGGCATCGCCGGCGGCCACCTGGTTGCGAATCCGCCCCCACAGGTCCGGGTCGAAGCTCAAGGCCAAACCGGCGGTGTTGCTGTTGTACACCGAAGGCTGGCTGTCGCCGCGCAACGGCCGGTGGTCCGACTGGCGTTGGCGCAGCGACTGGCCGCTGGCGCTGATCTGCGGGAACAGCCCGGCATGCAGCTGGCTGGCATAGGCCTGGGCCGCGTCGAAGTGCGCCAGCGCCGCCGCCAGGTCCGGGTTGGCCTTGAGCAGGCGCTGTTGCAGGTCATCCAGGCGCGGGTCCTGGTACAGCAGCCACCACTGGCTGGCCAGCTGATCTGCCGGTTGTGCCGGATGCCAGGGGCCGTCGCTGGTCTGTTCGCGGTAGTGGGCCGGCAGCTCCACTGGCGGCACCTGGTAGCCGGGCGCCAGGGAGCAGCCTTGTAACGTAGCTAGCAGCAGCGCAATCAGCGGCTCAAGCCTTGGGCGCATGCTCACCTCCAGCGTCGGCCAGTTGCACCAGGTCGCCTTCGCGCAGAGCGTCGGGCGGGTTGTCGATCACCCGGTCGGCGGCTTGCAGGCCCTGGTCGATCACCAGCCGCGCGCCGAGGTCGAGGCCGATATGGATGTCCCGCAGGTGCACGTGATTGTGCTCGTCCAGCAGCGCCACCTGGGTGCCCTGGGCGCGGAAAATCAGGGCGCTGGCCGGAATGCTCACACCCCGGGTGTCGGCGGGCAAAGCCAGGGCGGCTTCGGCATAGTCGCCGGGCAGCAGCGCGCCGTCGGGGTTGTCGGCGACGAATTGGGCGAGCAGGGTGCCGGAGCGCTGGTCGATGGCGGTGGAGTCGCCGATCAGCTGCGCGCTGAAGTGCTGGCCGGGGTGTTCCGGCACTGTCAGCTCGGCGCTGAGGCCGGGGCGGATCACGCTGGCGTAGTTCTGTGGCACCGGCACGTAGAGCCGCAGCTTGTGGGTGTCGGCCAGGTCGAACAGCTGCGGGTCGCTGTCGTTGTCGGCCTTGATCAACTGGCCGATATCGGTGTGGCGCGCGGTGATGGTGCCGGCGAAGGGCGCGCGGATGGTCTTGTAGGCCTCCAGGGCCGAGAGCCGCGCATAGTCGGCAGCGGCCGCTTCGGCATTGGCCTTGGCGGCCGCGGCGTTGGAGGTTTTTTCATCGGCCTCTTGGCGCGACACCGAATGGCTGGCCACGAGGTTCTGCCAGCGCACGGCGGTAGTCTGCGCCAGGCGCGCGTTGGCCTGTTCCTGCACCAGCCGGGCATGGGCCTGGGCCAGCTGCTGGTCGAGGTCGGGGCTGTCGATTTCGGCGAGGACTTGCCCGGCCTGGACCTTGGCGCCTATGTCGCTGTTCCAGCTTTTCAGGTAGCCGCTGACCCGGGCGTGGATCGGCGCCTTGCTCCAGGCTTCCAGGTGCGCCGGCAGGCGCAGGGTGTCGCCCTGGCGGTTCTGCTGCGGCTGCAACACCAGCACCTGGGGCACGGCGGCGGTTTCGGTCCAGGCGGCCACCGCGCGTTCATGGCGGGCGCGCGCGGCCAGACCGTTGGCCACCAGCAGGGCGGCCAGGGTCAGGCCGCCGATGCCGAGCCACAGCAGGCGTTTGCGCGAGGGGGTGTGTTCAGGCGACATGGGTACTTTCTCCAGCGACAGCGCGAGTGGGGTGACGCCCGTGGACCAGGCTGAACACCACGGGAACGAAGAGCAGGGTGGCGGTGGTGGCGAGGATCAGGCCGCCGATCACGGCACGGCCCAGGGGCGCGTTCTGCTCCTCCGACAGGGCCAGCGGCAGCATGCCGATGATCATCGCCAGGGCGGTCATGCACACCGGGCGAAAGCGCGTATAGCCGGCCTCCAGCGCGGCCTTCAGGGCATCGCCGTGTTCCGCCAGGCGTTCGCGGCAGAAGCTCACCACCAGGATCGAGTTGGCCGTGGCCACGCCCATGCAGAGGATGGCCCCGGTCAGCGCCGGCACCGACAGCGAGGTGCCACTGAGGAACAGCATCCACACAATCCCGGCCAGGGCCGCCGGTAGCGCGGTGATGATCACGAACGGGTCGAGCCAGGACTGGAAGTTGACCACGATCAGCAGGTAGATCAGCACCACCGCGCCCAGCAGCCCCAGGCTCAGGCCGCTGAAGGCTTCATGCAGGGCGTCGATCTGCCCATGCAGGCTGATGGTCGCGCCCTTGGGCCGCAGCGCCTGGCTGTCGTCGAGGACTTTTTGGATATCCCGGGCCACGCCGCCCAGGTCGCGGCCCTGGACGTTGGCGTAGAGGTCCAGTGTGGGCTGGATGTTGTAGTGGCTGACCACCGCCGGGCTGTCCACCCGCGAGATGCTGGCCAGGCCGCCGAGGATCTGCGACTGGCCGTTGCTGCCGGTCACCGGCAGCGCTTCCAGGGACGGCAGGCTGTCCAGGCGGTATTGCGGGGTGGCCGCGACGATCGAGTAGGACACGCCGTTCTGCGGGTTGAGCCAGAAGGTCGGCGCCACCTGGGAACTGCCGGCCAGCGACGCCACCATGCTGTTGGTCACGTCGCGCTCGGTAATCCCCAAGCCATTGGCCCGCAGGCGGTCGACCTTGACCGCCAGCGAGGGGTAGCCGGTGGACTGCTGGATGCGCAGGTCGGCAATGCCCGGCACATGTTGCAGGCGCCGTTGCAGCGTCAGGGCATAGGCGCGGTTGGCGGCGCCGTCGGGCCCGGAGATTTTCACGTCCAGCGGCGCCGGCGCGCCGAAGTTGAGGATCTGGCTGCTGATGTCCGCCGGCAGAAAGGCGAACTGGCTGCCGGGGAAACTTTCCGGCAGGGCTTCGCGCAATTGCTTCACGTAGTCGGCGGTCGGCGCGTGGCCGGGCTTGAGGGTGACCTGGATGTCGCCGTCCTGCGGGCCGATGGTGCCGCTGCTGCTGTAGGCCATGTCGATGCCGCTCAGGGGGATGCCGATATTGTCGATCACGCTGTCCAGCTGCTCCGGCGGAATCACCTCGCGAATCCGCGCCTCGATGCGGTCGAAGGCCGCCGCGCTTTCCTCGATCCGCGTGCCCAGGGGCAGGCGCACATGCAGGGCCAGGGCGCCAGCGTCGGTGGCCGGGAAGAAGTCCTGGCCGAGGCTCGGCAGCAAGGCGAAGGAGGCCAGCACGCAGGCGAGGAAGCCCAGCAGGAAGCGCTTGCGGTTGGCCAGGGCCAGGGTCAGCAGGCCGTGATAAGTGTCACGGACATTGGAGAAGCGCCGCTCGAACCCCTGCTGGAACCCCAGCAGCCCGCGCACCAGGGCATGCCGTGGCGGGGCGTGCTGCTCGCCCTCGTGGTGGTTGATGAACGCATCTTCCGGGTGATGCCCCGGGCCTGCTTCCGGCACATGGGGCTTGAGCAGGTACATGGCCAGTGTGGGCACCAGGGTTCGTGAGAGGATGAACGAGCTGGCCATGGCGAAGATCACCGCCAGCGCCATGGGCCGGAACAGGTAGCCGGCGATGCCCTGCAACAGGAACATCGGCACGAAGACGATGCAGATGCACAACAGCGAGACGAAGGCCGGGCCGACGATCTGTTTGGCGCCGTCGAGGATCGCGGCCTTCACCGCCTTGCCCTGTTCCAGGTGCCAGTTGATGTTCTCGATGGTCACCGTGGCGTCGTCCACCAAAATCCCCACCGCCAGCGCCAGTCCACCGAGGGTCATGACATTCAGGGTCTGGCCGCTGGCGGCGAGCAGGGCGATGGCCGCGAGCACCGCCAGGGGGATCGAGGCGGCGATGATCAGGGTCGAGCGCCAACTGCCGAGGAACAGCAGGATCATCGCGCTGGTCAGCAGCGCGGCGATGATGCCTTCCCGGGCCACGCTGCCCACCGATTGCTTGACGAACACCGAGGCGTCGCCCAGCAGCGAAGTCTTCAGCGCCGACGGCAGGGTTTCGTCGATGCGCGGCAGCATCTGGCGAATGCCGTCGACGATCGACAGGGTGGAAATATTGCCGTTCTTCAGCGCCGGCATCAGCACCGCGCGGTGGCCGTCGACCCGCACGATATTGCTCTGCGGCGGCGAGCCGTCGCGCACATGGGCCACCTGGCCGATGGTGATCAGCGCGCCGTCGACGGTCTTGATCGGCAGGTCGTTGAGCTCGTCGATGGCGCTCGGGCTGTTGTTCAGCAGCACTGTGTACTCGCTGGCGCCGAGCTTGGCGGTGCCCACCGGGATGATCTGGTTCTGCGCCGCCAGGGCATTGCCCACGTCCTGCGCCGACAGGCCCTTGGCGGCCAGGGCCTGCGGGTCCAGGTCGAGGGTGATCTGCCGCTGCTTGCCGCCCATGGGCGTCGGCATCGCCAGCCCCGGCACGGAGCTCAGGGGCAGGCGGATATTGTTCTGCACCAGGTCGCGGATCCTGGCTTCCGACAGGGTCGGGCTGGAGAAGGCCATCTGCAGGATCGGCACGGTCGAGGCGCTGTAGTTGAGAATCAGCGGCGGGGTGATGCCCGGCGGCATCTGCTTGAGCACGGTTTGCGACACCGCCGTGACCTGGGCGTTGGCGGTGCGGATATCCACCCCCGGCTGGAAGAAAATCTTGACGATGCCCATGCCCGGCAGCGACTGCGACTCGATGTGCTCGATGTCGTTGACCGTGGTGCTCAGGGAGCGCTCATAGGTGTAGATCACCCGCCCGGCCATCGCGTCCGGCGACAGGCCGGTGTACTGCCAGACCACCGCCACCACCGGAATGCCGATATCGGGGAACACATCGGTGGGCGTGCGCAGGGCCGCCAGCGGCCCGATGATGCAGATAAAAATCGCCAGCACGATAAACGTGTAGGGCTTGAGCAGAGCGGTCTTGACCAGCCCGAGCATGCCTGGATCTCCGAGGGTGGGTTGCGAACCCCGGCAGTCTCCAGCGACCCACCTAACACGCGGCTTTCAGCCAGGTGAAGGAAGTTTTAGGTAAGGCCTGAATTTCCTTTCACGGGGATTCATTTGTCCTCTGTTCGGGGCCTCGACAAGCTGCATGGCAATCCGGCGCGACTGTTTTTTGGGGCCGCGCCGCGTGTTGATTGCCACTGCCGAGGTACCTGCCATGAATGCCAAACCCCTGCTGCTGATTCCCGCCCTGAGCCTGGTGCTGCTGTTGTCCGCCTGCGCCGGCCCCATGCCGCAGCCCGACCCCAAGGAAGCCTGGATCAGCCTGGAAGAAGAGGGCCCCAGCGACCTGATGGCCGAACGGGTCGACGGCAAGAACGTCGACGACGGCCGCTACTTCGAAGTCCAACCCGGCGCCCACCGCCTGGACGTGACCTTGTTCGAAGAAGTCGGCGGCGACTCCAACCAGGTCGATTGCCGCGGGCATGTGAGCTACCCGAACTTCCAGGCTGGCGAGCATTACAAGTTGGTGGAGTCGACCTTGGGGACGGAGGTGAGGGCGCGGTTGTTGGATGCTCAGGGGAAGCAGGTGGCGAGGGTGCGGGATTTTGAATGTATGCCGGGGTGATGTTGACGCGGCTGGGGATCTATCGCGGGAGAAGAAAGTGTCAGCACTGCTGACACTTTCTGAAGGCCTATTAATCCAGCCGGCAAAATCAGCGGGTCTGTCTCCGATTCAGGAGGCCCGTGCCAACGGCCTGCGCACATTGAGTTCGCGCTGGTCGATGTGGTCGCGCAAGTCACACTCATTACCGGGAGTCATGCACTGCACTGGTGAGTGTATTGTGGGCTGAAGATGCATAGCGTAGGAGCGCGACTAGAAAGCCTTTGGATTTGTATTGTATGGTAAGGCGTTAACGAAGTACGGGTTGGTTGACTAATGGAAGGTCATGAGATCTTTCTACTTATCGATAAGTAAAGAGAGAAATTTATGCAGGAACACTACAATCCGGCCGACGTCGAGGCAAGCGCTCAGGCTGATTGGGCTGCCAGAAAGACATTTGAAGTTTTCGAGGATCCTTCGCGACCCAAATATTATGCATGCTCCATGTTGCCGTACCCGTCGGGTAAATTGCATATGGGGCATGTTCGTAACTACACCATCAATGATGTACTGGCGCGGCAGAAGCGCATGAAAGGCTTCAACGTTCTGATGCCAATGGGCTGGGACGCCTTTGGATTGCCCGCAGAGAACGCCGCATTGGCTTCTAATCAGTCACCTTCCGCCTGGACACGGCAAAACATACAAGACATGAAGGCGCAGTTGAGTCCCCTTGGGCTGAGTATTGACTGGAGCCGTGAAGTTGCAACATGTGATCCTGATTACTACAAGTGGAACCAATGGTTCTTTCTGAAAATGCTTGAAAAGGGTATTGCTTACAAACATACCCAAATTGTTAATTGGGACCCTCTCGATAAGACCGTGCTGGCGAATGAACAGGTTATTAATGGTCGGGGCTGGAGGTCTGGCGCGCTGGTCGAAAAGAAAGAAGTTCCTGGTTATTACTTTGCTATCACTCAATATGCTGAAGAATTGTTGAGGGATATCGATAGCCTGGATGGGTGGCCGGAAATGGTCAAGACCATGCAGCGCAACTGGATTGGTAAAAGTGAAGGGGTGAGTTTCGGGTTCCCTCACCAGATAAAAGACAAGAATGGAACACTTATCGAGGACGGACGGCTGTCGGTGTTCACCACTCGCGCCGAAACCGTGATGGGTGTGACTTTCTGCGCGATTCCCCCGGAACATCCGATCGCCCTGCGGGCGGTAGAGCTCAATGCTGAATTGTCTCAGGTGATCGAACAATTCAAAGGTGGCGGTACCAGCGAAGCACAATTGTCTGGCATTGATCAGGACGGCGTATTCACCGGCTTCACGGTGGAGCATCCAATCAGCGGCGTTTCTATCCCGGTTTGGGTGGTGAATTACCTGGTTGCGGGGTACGGCACGGGTGCGGTCATGGGGGTGGCGGCGCACGATGAGCGTGACTTTTCGTTGGCCCGCAAAAAAGGCCTGCCGATCCGGCAGGTCATTCATATTGATGGGGTGGAGTACGACGACCGTTCATGGGATGCGTCATACGCTGCGAAGGATAAAGGCGTGCTGATCAATTCTGGCGAATTTGACGGTCTGGGACTCAAAGAGGCGAGCGAAGCTATTAGTGCCCGACTCGCCAGCCACGGTGGTGAGAAAAAAATAAACTGGCGACTCCGAGACTGGGGTATATCCCGCCAGCGTTACTGGGGCACGCCGATCCCGATGATTTATTGCGACAAGTGTGGCGATGTACCCGTGCCGCTCAAGGACCTGCCTGTCATTTTGCCTTTGGACTGCATACCAGACGGTTCCGGCAATCCTTTGCTTCAACAACCGGATTTCCTGCATGTCGATTGTCCGACCTGCGGTAGCCCCGCACGGCGCGAAACCGACACCATGGACACGTTTGTCGATTCCAGCTGGTATTTCATGCGCTACTGCGATCCGGGTAACCAGGACGCGATGGTCGCTGGGCCAGCGAAATACTGGATGCCGATGGATCACTATATCGGTGGCGTCGAACATGCCGTCCTGCATTTGCTTTACGCACGGTTCTGGACCAAGGCGATGCGCGACGAAGGCCTGATCGATCTCGATGAGCCCTTCAAGAATCTGTTCACTCAGGGCATGTTGCTGCGTGAGTGCTTCTACAGAGAAGCGCAGGACGGCGCCAAACGCTGGTTCTACCCGGCGGAAGTAGACGTCAGGCTCGGCGATGGTGGTCAGGCGATGGATGCGGTTGCCAAGGAAGATGGTTTGCCCGTGATCATGGGCGGCATCGAAAAAATGTCCAAGTCTAAAAATAACGTTGTCGAGCCACGGGAAATCATCGAGAGATTCGGTGCCGACACAGCCCGCCTGTTTACTATTTTCGCAGGGCCACCCACTCAAAGCATTGTCTGGAGCGACAGCGGCGTGGAGGGCGCCTATCGCTATCTGCGACGGTTATGGAGTTTCGCCTTCAAGCACCAAGACACCCTCATCACGGCAGCAGCGCAGCGAAGCACTCTGGACGAGCGTTCGGCACAACTTCAGTTCGAGATTCACAGCGTGCTGGAGAGCATCAACAGGGACTATGAAAAGCTGCACTACAACACGATCGTCTCCGGCGCGATGAAAATCCTCAACCTGCTTGAAAACGAGAAGGCCGCCTCAGGCAGTGTCATTCGAGAAGGGGTCGAGATCCTGTTGAAAGTCCTCTACCCGATCACGCCGCACATCGCGCATGTGCTCTGGACCGAGCTGGGGTTTGACAAGGACATTCTCGAATCGCAGTGGCCTGTGGCATCGCCTGAGGTTCTGACTCGCTCAGAGTTGAAGCTGGTGGTGCAGGTCAACGGTAAGTTGCGCGGGGAAATTGTGGTATCTGCGACGGCTGACCGAGCGGAAATAGAGGCCTGTGCACTTGGGGATGAAGCGGTAGCGCGCTTTATAGAGGGCACTCCGAAAAAAATCGTGATTGTGCCGGGTCGTCTGGTCAATATCGTGCTGTAACCATCTGAAGCAGGGGCGGTCGCTCCTTGCTCCATTACACCAGCGTCAGCCTTCAGGGATGGCGCTGGTGGCTAACGTCTTCCAACCCCATCCTTCGGCGGCGCAGCTTGAGCAGCGTCTGTCTCTTGGCCTCTCAGCGTCTGGAAACAGCTTGCGTAGAGGCCTCAGCGCTTCAAACAAATTAGAAATCGTCGTGGATTGCTGATTTTTTAGATACTTAAACGAAATAATATGATGGCTTTTGATTTCCTTTCGGGCTTAAAAGTCAGGCTCGTGTCTGTGCTCCTATTCTTTTAATGCGGATAATTATTAATTAGGTGGCCAGTTTTTTACAGAGTTACACCTAATGTATAGGGTGATTAGATCATCGGATTTTGGTCGGTAGTCGTCGTACGCTGATTCGTCAAATTTAAAAAAACAAGTTGACTCAGTTGGCGTTTTTAGGACGGAGGCTTGTGTGTTGACACTATTTTTTAGTCTGCCTAGATTCAACCCGTTCGTTATCCGCGGACGAAAAATAATCAACAGAGGAATGTGAACAATGTCTATTGAAAAAGCTTGCGTAGCATCTAACGAAACCTCGATCAAAGCGGCTGTAGATAACTCCCAGAAAATCAACGAGCAGTATGATGTTGCCGATTTTGTGGAAATTGAACGTAACGAAGCTTGCCTGCAACATGGCGATGGCGGCGTTAACCACTAAGTTAGCCCTGTTTTCGTCATAAGTTGTCTCGGAGCAGGGCAAGTAAAATTGCCCTGTTTCATTGTTCAGGAGCAAACAGGCATGGTTGCCAGTCTGTCGGTTAACCCCGATCTTAGAATTATTACGTTTGAACACTCTGCGCTGGCTTATCTGGTCGGTTCAAACAAGAAAATTCAAATTTCCTTTTCTGTGGTTGAATACCTTCTTGGATTTTCCGCCCGCCCGGCCGCGTCTCAAACAGACTCGACGGGAGAGGACGGTTTACTCGGGAAACTGATCAGCAGCGGATTTGTAAAGCTAAGCGCTGGCGCCTCACCATGCGACCGAAGGACCGCTGACCTGGAGCGCTACAACTGGAAGAGTGCTTCAGACTATTTGAACGTTACGCACAACTATCCGTTCTTTGAATACGACAAGGATGGTCGTAGCAAAGACAATAACCGGATGCAAGAGTATCTGGCTGTTGAGCAAGAAATTGAGCGTTCCAAAGTTTACGTTGATGCCCCAGTCGCGGCGCAGGGTGTCAACCCGCAGTGCAGTGCGGCACTCATTAGTGATGGCGGCACGCAGGGCGACCTGGAGAATATCCTCAGCGCATTGAGCCTGAGCCTGGGCGTACAAAGGGAAGCGCAACTCAATACGGGCGGTCGGGTATTAAAGAAGACAGTGCCCAGCGGCGGCGGGCGACATCCAGTTGAAGCCTATCTGGTGGACTTCGCCAACCAGACTGTCCATCACTTTAATGCTGTGACGTATAGCCTTGATACCGTCAAACGTGTCGAGTCCCCAGACCTGTATACCACGATATTTGGCGTTCGGGATTCGTATATAGATTTTGCTGTTAATTTTGCGGTGGTCTTTACCTGTATCTGGGAACGCAATATGTTCCGCTATCGCGAGCCGAGAACCTTCAGGTCCGTGCATTTGGATGCCGGGCACGCCTCGATGCAAGTTGAAACGGCACTGCTGAAGATGAAGTATAGAAATCAAGCTCAATATAATCTTCAGGTTATAAACTTCGAACGTCTGTTAGGGCTCGATCCGCTTGTGGAAGGGGTGATGAGTGCCGTCATGATCGGGGAACAGTCGAATGCAGCATGAAACCCTGAAAAACGCTTATATATCCTTCGCGAATAATCGTGACAATACTTTAGAATTCAGCGAGCTCAGCAGTGGTAGAAGTTTCAATATCGCACCGTCTTTTTTTATTCGTCCCGACTATGCTGAGCGGATGGCTGCGATACGCAATGAACGTCCCCCGGCAACCCACACCCTAATTAATCCGGCCAGTACAACGCATTGGGCCGAGAGAGGTTGGGAAGCCTGTATTCCTTTTTACTTGTTGTCCAGGACCATCAAGTACGTTGATGATGACAAGGATCGAGTGAAGATTCTTGATAATAAATACCGTGAATATGAGATGGCTTCAACGTGCCCGGCGCCGAAGGTTCCAGTATTTATCGAAAACGCTCAATCTGCTTTTGCCCTACGAAAAATTGCTTCGGCCAGTAACGACTGGATTCCGGGCTTTCCGAAAAAAGCACTTAAACGCAGGAGCCATCGAGAATTCAAAAGGCTCCCTCTTGAGGTGGCTGAGTTTCAGGAAATACTGTCGCACTCGGCATCCCGATTGCTGGAAACTCTGGACGTGTGCCAACGTCTGGATGGCAGTCGCTTAAGATACACCAAGAATTTCGGTGCGGCATTTTCCTCGTATATCGTGGTGTATGACATCGTTGGCCTGACGCCGGGTGTTTACTTTCTCAATTTGGAAGAACTGAGCTTCGGGCTGATAAAAGAGGGCGATTTCAGAGAGCCGATGTCTCGTATCATCTGGGGTATGGTGGCTCCCAAGACAGCCAACTATACCTTGGTGTTAACCGCCACACCCAGCTGTTATGCCTGGCGCTACCGGCACGATAAAGCTTTGAGAAACCTGTTTATCGAAGCCGGAAGAATCATGCACATGCACGTCAACGCTTGTAGCGAATTCAATGTGCAAGGCGTTACAACGCCAGCGACAAGGGATGATGAACTTCGAGCCCTTCTGCATATCGATTTGGCGAGCGACGAGATTCCCATGTACACGGCAACGATGGGGAAAGTGGGGAACAGAAATCTTGAAGAGTAACGACGCCCTCAGCGATATCTTTTTTGTCATCACCGGCGGCGTGGATGTTATCAAGGGTATCAGCATACTGATGTTGATGAGCGTCGCTTTTCCTCATCAATTCAGTGTGTTGAGCGTGAACATCGACGTGATGTCCGCGTTGATTCCGTTCGCATCGCCCTGGGTGATTGCCTTTCTACAGCTTTCAAAGGTGTCAAGGTACCGCGCCTACAGTAAGTGCGCGGCAGCACTGATCGTCGTTGGGGCAGTGATTTCGATTCTGTACATAGTTGTTTCGCTTAACATGATTGAGGAAAGTCACCATAACGCTGACCTGTTGGTGTTTTTGTTACTTAGAATGGTGTCTGTCTGTGTTCTGGTGTTTGCTTCGCTAAATCAAGCCTATTTGATGTTGTTGGGTTATGGTCGGACGGTGTTCTGGGTACAGATGGCGGTGTGGTTGTGTAATATCACACTTTATTTGGCACTCTGGCTGAGCGGTATAGAGTTTTCCTACGTCTTGGCGGGATTGGGGATGGTAGCGATCGACCTAGCGCTGTTTGTGGTGGTTGTATCGATACTCAAGGCGTCGGGGAGTATTCGCCTCAGATCAATAAGTCCCTCGTTTAAGTTCAGTTTGAAAATCAGCAGAATTGTCTTGCCTGAGTTGTCCACGGTGGTCAGCATTTCATTGTCAGGTTTGCTACTGAGCGTTGCCGCATTCAAGATATCTCCGGAAAGTTTTTCTGATTTTCGCCTTCCCTTTGCGTTTCAAATGGCCTGCTGGATGATTTGTACGCGCGCAGCTGTATTGATCATCCGCCGCTATTCAGCGCAGGATTCTTCACTGTTTTATAGGGCGATTATTTATACATTCAAGGTCACTTGGTTTGTTCCGGTCGGGCTTGCATTGGTTGTCGCTATTCTGGCCAATCAACTGTCGCCAGGGCAATTCATTCATTCGCTCTTGGCGATGGCTTACTATCCCGTCATGGCCATTGTTATTTCGCTGAATGGGGTGTTTCGGCTGACGACGATGAATAGCATTATCTCCAGCGCTAATAAGTGGCTATTGGTTGTGTATTTTGTGCCTTTGAGTGCATTGATCTATTTGGGGTATGTCGGGCCGGCGTCTATTATCCATTTTGTGGGCATCAGTTACATGGTCAGACTGTTGCTGATGTATCACTTGCACAGAAAAAGGATTTTTCTGAATGATAATAGATGCCTTGTATAGATCAAAAAAGTCACTGTACAGGTATAACACCGACACCGGACAGTTACTGTTTTCACAGAGTGAGCGTTTGTGGGACAGACTGTCTGCTGAAGGATTCGATTGCCCGGTACAGGATGCGAAGTGGGTGGCCGGCGCGATTTATGAAAGTGAACGCTCCAGAACCCACTATACAGGTGGTGGAAAAGCAGTCATCAATCAACGAATGCGAACCCAGGCTGTATTGTTCGGCAAGCCCCGCCCCCGATATGCACCATCCCTGATAGAGGCCAGAGGCCAAGCCGTTGAGGGCGGTGTGTTCGAGGCCATTAGGTTTGCTTTCAAAAACACGGCGCTCACGCCTTGGGCAATCAATGGTCTGGGACCAGGTGTTCGGCGTGTTTATCCTTCTAATGGCGCGGTGCATTCGTTGGAGTGTTGTTATACAGACCGTCACGGCAATGGTTTTCTATACGACTCGTATTGTGATCGGTTTTTTGTAATACACGACGACGCGGAGCCCGGTGAACGTCCAGGCACGTTAGTTGTGCAATGCGATTTTGAACGACTGGCGGAGCGCTATCGAGACGTGCGAAGTCTCAGTGCACTTTACATTGAGTCGGGTCATGCGATAGCCGTATTGTTTCATGCGCTGCAGCTCAGAAACATAATCCCGCTATCGCTGAAATTAACCGGTTTTAACCGAGGCGTGAGTGACTACTGCTCATCCATAGCGACTATTACGCTATAAGGTCTCCTTATGTACACGCTGATAAAGCTGGACGAAGCGACGCTTGGATTTGTTAAGTTTGATATGCCGCTGTATTCGATTATTTACAGTTGCTGGCGAAATGAGCACGCGTTGAATGTGCAGGAGTTTGTACAGTTGACTCAACGGATGCGAGGCGTTTCTGACGATGCCTGGTTGCAACGTAAAACCTCGCGTAGTGGGCTGGGACGTGAAGCGGATGGTTGGCATCTGGATGAAGTGAAGCGTCGTTGCATGACACTCATAGAGAATTACTCAAGTCCTGAACTGGACATTGTTCAGGTGTCGTCAGAAGACGAAGTATTTCAGATACTACGGCAATCTCTAGTAGAAGAAGTTGATATTGGTCGGCATTCGTTATTGTTTTTGTTTTTGTCTAAACCGTCAGCCAACGCCGACAGGCGTATCGACTGGTTAAGCGCAGGGTTCGTGGCCCAGCAACTGAGTGTTATTGCCGCTGATGCGGGGCTTGGTAGTTTTTCTAGTCATGGTTACGAGCGCCCATGTACTCAAACGCATGGCACGCTTGATATTGAATATATCGTGTGGATTGGATAGGGGGGGTAAAAATGAGTCTTGGTGCCGAAGATATAAAAATTTACGACGGAGCCATATCGACCGAATTAGGCGCTCAGTTGAGCTCACTGGCCAAAAAGCCGATCTGGCAATACGGTTGGCGTTCTAATGTTCAAAACGATAATTATTTTTTCTGGCACTCACATTTTGCCGGTGGTGATACCAGTAGCGAGACGGACAGTGCCGCTGTTTTATCCGACAGGCAGGGTTTGCAATCGGTCAGTTCACTATGGCTAGAGATCGAGGCGATGATTGGTTCGCCGCAAAAGTTGCTCAGGGCCTACGCCAATGGGCATACCTACGGCACGGAAGGGTATTCGCATACGGACAGTAATCGAGAGGACAATCTGTCTTCAATCTACTTCGCCCACGACGACTGGCAACAAGACTGGGGCGCCGAGCTACTGTTTTACGGTGAGGGCAGGGAAATCATAAAGTCCGTGGCGCCTCTGCCAGGCCGTATCGTCATATTTCCAGGGTGTATTCTCCACCGCGCGAGTTCCCCCAGCAGGATTTGCCCCACGTTGCGGGTCAGTTTTGTTTTCAAGTCAGCACCCAAGTAACTTGGCGACTGTGACGTTGCGTTGGCGCGGTGTTGTCCGATAGGGCACCGCCGCCTAGCCGTGTGCCCACGCTGGTGGACGACCTGCTCAACTGGTTGTCCAGCCCTGATCGGCGCCCACTGCTTGCCAGCTGTGTATTTCACTACGAATTCGAATTCATCCATCCGTTCGCCGACGGCAGCGGGCGGATGGGGCGCTTGTGGCAAATGCTGATACTTAGCTGGTGGCGTCCCGTTCTGGCCTGGCTGCCGGTGGAGACGGTGATTCGCGAGCAACAGGATGCTTATTACGCTGCACTGAGTGCTGCGGATCAAAAAACCGAGGCAGCGCCTTTTGTCGAGTTCATGCTGCAAGCGTTGTAGCAGGCTCTGCTTGATAGCAGCCAAAGCGATCAAGTACCCGACCGGCAAAAGTCTCGACAGCGTTGAGACAAATGCATCCCGAGGCGTTGAGGGTGTTCAAGGATGCCTATGTGGTGGAGTTTCTCGACCTGGCCCAGGGTCATAGCGTAGCCGACCTGCACAGTGGGTTAGTGCAGCAACTGAAAGACTTTCTGATCGAAATGGGGCGGGACTTTTGTTTTGTCGCTTCGCGCTACCCATTGCAGGTCGGCGGGCGCGATTTTGTGCTGGATCTACTGCTGTTCCATCGAGGTTTGAATTGCCTGGTGGCCATTGAACTCAAGGTCGGGCGCTTCGAGCCGGAACACCTGGGCAAGCTGGATTTCTACCTGGAGGCGCTGGACCGTCAGGTGCGCAAACCCCATGAGAACCCGGCCTTGGGTGTGTTGCTCTGTGCCAGCAAGGACGATGAGGTGGTCGAGTACGCTCTCAACCGCTCACTCTCACCTGCATTGATCGCCGAGTACCAGACACAACTGCCGGACAAGAGGCTGCTGCAGGCCAAGCTGCATGAGTTTTATGCGCTGAATCCTCAGGCGGTTTGAGCCGCCTTATCGAAGTCCGAATTATTTTTCCACCACCCCGTCACAAACTACCAGGCTGGCCCGTCATGTCGGTGTATCCCTCAAATAACGGAGCCACCCCATGTCATCCAGCCACCCGACCCAAGCCGTTAACTTGCTGCAAACCATCCCCGAGATCTTCGAAAGCCTGGGCCAGGTCCATGGCCTGATCGACGCCCACGGCCTGGACCGCAAACTGCACCACCTGGTGGTGTTGCGCGCCTCGCAGATCAACCAGTGCGGCTTCTGCGTGAAGATGCACACCCGCGAGGCCCGTGAAGACGGCGAAAGCAACGAGCGCCTGGACCGCCTGGTGGTCTGGCGCCATGTCAGCGACTTCAACGCCGCCGAACGCGCCGCCCTGGCCTGGACCGAAGCCCTCACCGTGCTGCGCGAAGACACCGACTTCGGCCCCTTGCGCGCCGCCCTGCGCGAACATTTCAGCGAAGCGCAGATCGCCGCCTTGACGGCGGATATCGGCATGATCAACCTGTGGAATCGCTTGCAGGTGTCGAGGCACTGAGGATGGATCGAATCGATGAAACGACGGTGTTCGAAAGCCGTCGCAGCTTCCTGCTGGGCCTGGCCTACCGCCTCCTCGGCTCCCGCGCCGAGGCCGAGGACGTGGTGCAGGACCTGTTCATCAAATGGCTGGAGGCCGACAAGGCCTCCATCGCCACCCCGGCCGCCTGGCTGACCACCGCCTGCACCCGGCACTGCATCGATCTGCTGCGCTCGGCCCAGCGCTCGCGGCTGGACTACGTCGGCACCTGGCTGCCGGAACCGATCCACAGCCTGCATCACGACTCCCCCGAACAGAGCCATGAACTGGCCTCGTCGCTGTCCACCGCCTTCCTGCTGCTACTGGAGCGCCTGACCCCCAAGGAACGCGCCGCTTACCTGCTGTACGACATCTTCGACCTGGACTACCCCCAAGTCGCGCAAACCCTCGGCGTCCAGGAAGCCACCTGCCGCAAACTGGTCTCCCGTGCCAAAGCCAGCCTGGGCAACACCCAGGCGCGCTACCAGCCAGAACCTTCACGGCAGGAACAACTGCTGACCGCCTTTCACAGCGCCATCACCAGCGGCTCGACCCAGGGGCTGGCCGCGATGCTGTCCGAAGACGTCGAGCTGTGCGCCGATGGTGGCGGCAAGGCGAGCGCCATTCGCGAGACCTTGTATGGGCTGGAGGCGGTGCTGGCGTTTGTGGGGGAGTCGTTGAGCCGGTATTGGCGGGAGTATCAGTGGCAGGAGGTGGAGATCAATGGTGGGCGTGGGGTGGTGTTGCGGGGGGAGGGGGAAGTGGTTGCGGTGGTGAGTTTTGGGTATGACGCAGAGGGAAGGGTGAACCGCGTCTTTATCATGCGGAATCCGGATAAGTTGGTGGGGTTGGGGAGTGGGGTGTCGGTGTGATGTTTGTATCACGCCGTTCCGAGTGCTGCGGATTAGCAAACCTAGGTGATTAATGCCAATCAGTTAGGCGACGGCGATCCATTGTAGGAGCAGCCGGTCGACGCTCGATTGCTCGCGATGGTCGTTAACGATAACCGTGCATTGATTGGATAAACGCAGCCTTTCAAGTCCGTCGCGGGCAATCGAGCCTCGGCCGATCTCAGCCAAAGCGACCAAGTAGGCGATCAAGTAGCTCGACACGCGATGACAATTATCACATAGCAACGCCAGGCTTGTTGTCAGACTCGTAATACTCGACCGCCTGGTAACGGGGTTTTGCAAGGTAGCCGGCGCTGTGCCACTATCCCCGCCCCTGACTTGGATGTAGGGCTATGTTCCTCATTCGGGTTGTCTTCCGAACACAGTAGGGATACCAATGGCTGATTACAGTATTGACCCAGCGTACGACAAATGCCGCGCGTTCATTGATGGTTGGCGCCTGAAAGGCAGGAGTTGGGAAAATATTGCCAGGCTCGGCCGGATGGGAGAGTCACTTGAGAAAGTCAATGAGTGGTTCCTGTCACAGGAGGAAATGGACGACTGGCCGTCACTGGGAAACAGCTCGGAAGAGCGCTTTGAGCGCTGGAAGGAGATCGTTCGGCACAAGGAGCAGGCGGAACAGCAATCTGTCGCTGCGGCGAGACCCTTGATCGTTGTAGGGGCGGAAGAGGCTGAGCCGGGCATGGCAGTGCCGCAAGACGCGCGAAGTGCATGGCAGCTCTACAGAAAATACCTGATTGCGCAGGGCTGGAAGGAAGCCTCGGTCGATAATATTCAGAGATCTGCGGTGCGCGTCCTCCAGCACCTTCGGCAGACCACAAAAGATCGCACGGCTGTAAAAGGGCTGGTGGTCGGGCATGTACAGTCCGGCAAGACGGCCAACATGGCGGGCCTGATTTCCATGGCAGCCGACTATCGATGGAACCTGTTCGTCGTGCTCACCGGGACGCTCGAGAACCTACGAGTACAAACCAGCAAGCGTCTGGTCGGTGACCTGTTCCAGCATGATGGTAACGTCAGTTGGAAGGCGATCGAGCATCCGTCGAGGAACAGCCCTTATGGTGCTCGTGCGCAGGACATGCAGTTTGACGCCGGCCGAAGAGACCGCCACCTTGTTGTTTGCCTGAAGAACCCGGCCAGGCTGAGGCATCTTATTGCTTGGATCAAGGCGCACCCGCTGGGGATGTCGCAGATGCGGCTCGTGGTGAT
Source organism: Pseudomonas sp. 22526 (assembly GCF_052044735.1). NCBI lineage: Bacteria > Pseudomonadati > Pseudomonadota > Gammaproteobacteria > Pseudomonadales > Pseudomonadaceae > Pseudomonas > Pseudomonas sp. 22526. Next base: position 314,175 of record NZ_JBQENK010000007.1, on the reverse strand, counting down.
TGATGACGAGGCGGATCAGGCGGGTATCAATTCGAATGACGTTTCGAAGGCTGAGCGTACGGTCATCAATAGACTCATTCTGCAGTTGATCAGTTTGCCGCTGCAATGTGTGAATTACGTCGCGTTCACCGCCACACCCGCCGCCAACTTTCTCAATGAAGGACCTGGCGATACCTTGTACCCAACAGATTTCATAGCGGCGCTGCCGCAGGCGGACGAGCATTTCGGGCCCGTGCAGATTTTCGGTTACGCCGAAAATGAGAAGGAGCCGCTTGGAATCGTTCGTGAAGTCTCTGACGAGGATCTGGAACAGGTTGGTAGCCTTCACAAGGGGGAAGATCTGACACTGCCTCACGCACTGGAAGAAGGCCTGATCTGGTACCTGTGCTGCGTGGCAGTGATGCGATTGTCCGGCGCTGCAAAGCCCGTGAGCATGTTGATCCATACCAGTGCAAGGCAGCTTCATCATGATTACATGAGCGAAGCGGTGCAGGCAGCGCTCAAAATGTGGTCGAAGTATGGTGATGATCAGTTGGTCGCCACTTTCAGACCTGTGTGGGATAGGGTTTCATCAGATCTGGATGTTGCGCAGTTTGCCGAGCGCTTCCCTGACTACGGACGGCTTTCCGAGCTTCGTGAACTGCCGGCGTTTGACAGTTTTTTTGTAGAAGTCCGGACGCTTCTCGATACGGTGACGGCTATCCAGCTGGACGCGGACTCCAAACGGACGTACCACCGCGGTATCCACGTGTGTGTCGATAACTGCGCCAATAACGGGGTGACCGATGAGAATGAGGTCCGGCGGCTGTTCTATCCTGACGCGGCGCAAGGCCTGAATTTTTGTACGGCGTTCATCGTTATTGGCGGCGGGACGCTTTCCCGGGGGCTGACGATTGAAAATCTGGTCAGCACCTTTTTCCTGCGCGGCTCGGTGCAAGCAGATTCCCTCATGCAGATGGGGCGCTGGTTTGGTTACCGCAAAGGCTATGAACTGTTGCCTCGCATCTGGATGTCCGATGATACGAGAGAAAAGTACGAGTTCATGACAGTCGCGGAGGAGGAGCTTCGAGACGATCTGCAGCGCTTCATGTACGGCGGAGCCAAGCCTGAGGAGTTCGGGCCTCGCGTCCGTGTACATGCGAGGCTCGCCTGGATTCGCCCGACAGGTGCGAACAGGATGCAGCGCGCGATCAAGGCGACATTCGACTTTTCGGGAATCAATCGGCAAACAACCGTTTTCCATGACGGCGAAGATGCTGCCGCGGTGCTCAATGCCAATTTGTCGTCAACGGAGAGATTTCTGAGTTCGGCAGGTACCAATCTCAAAAAGTCCGAATTGAAAGGGGCCAACAGCCTTGTCTGGCGTAACGTTGAAGTAAATCAGGTAGCCGATTACCTGGCAGGCCTGTCGTTCCATCCAGGGAATCAGTTCTTCTCCGACATGAAAGCGTTTCTGAAATGGCTCGGTGAGCACGCTGAAAACGCAGGCTACAAGAATTGGAACGTCGTGGTAGCGGGCAGTTCACCGAAGCCGGAAAACAGCTGGGAGATTTCTGGCGAGACTATTGGTCGGGTCACCCGTAGCCGCTTCGCTGATAAACGTTCGGATAATGGCGTGTCCATTGGTGCGCTGCGAGATCCGAAGGATCTGCTGGCGGATGCCCGCGGCCTTGAAGAGAGTGATCTTTCGAAGGCGGGTTTCAGTAATTCCCAAGTGGCAGAGCTTCGCGGCAAAGGTGGTGTCGGAACAGTACCTCAACTGCTGATCTATCTCATCGACAAAGACAGCCCCTATGACCGTTCTACAAAGGTAGCCGCTGCGTCGCGCCGAGAGAGGCAACCGCTCAATGCCAAGGCGCACATCGTAGGCATCAGCCTTTATCTGCCTGGTTCGCAAGGCAAGCAGAAAAACTACGTCACTCACGTCACGGTCAATATCCCGGAAACCTTCACAGCATCAGAAGATAACCTTGAAGAAACGGTAGGCGTGTGACCCATGAAGTACTACAGCCTCCCACTGCAGCCCATGCAGGATAACGGTGAATTCCTGCTTCGCGCGCTGCAGAACGAAGAAACGCCTCTTCTGGACCTGCTGGTACGCGAATCCGTTCAGAACGCGCTCGACGCAGGATGCAACGGTAATCAGGCAGTGCCAGTTTCGGTGGATTTCCATATTCGCGAGCATTCGCTGGACGCCATCGCCTCCACGTTCAGTGAAGGGCTGAACCTACAGGTACTCGGGAAACGCTATCCACGTACTCCGAAATTGATTGAGATTCGCGATTCAGGTACCGAGGGGCTGACCGGGCCGATGACCTTCGACAGCGTGGGAGCGAACGGTCAGCATGGCAACTTCCTGAAGCTCGTGTTCGAAATCGGTCGGACTCGCGCGGACGACGGTGCGGGTGGTTCGTGGGGATTGGGCAAGACTTGTTACTTCCGCATGGGGGCAGGCCTGGTCATCTACTACAGCCGGATCAAGACGGCCGAAGGTTATGAAGAGCGGCTGGTGGCTTCGCTAGTCGAGGATGAAAACCGGGTCGACCGCCTGCAGCTCACGACGCAAACCGGCATTGCTTGGTGGGGGGCGACTGACAGCTTGCGAGCAATCACGGCACCCGAGCACATTCACGGAATCCTGAATGCATTGGGTGCCCAGCCGTTCACAGGCAAAACAACCGGAACAGCAATCATCATTCCATTGCTCAAGGAAAATCTGCTGCCCGTGTTCGACAAAGAAGGCGGGCCGGCGCCATGGTGGTATAGCAGTTACGAAGATTATGTGAATGTTGCGATCCAGCGCTGGTTCAGTGCGCGGTTGGATAACCCCTTCTTCGCCAGCGGTAGATACCTGAGTGCATCGGTGAACGGCAAGGAGATAGTCACCGCGGACATGTTGCCGATATTCCGTGTGGGTCAGTGCCTGTATGACCGTGCGGTAGGAGAGGCACCTGAGGAGGAAGATTATCTGACGGCCAGGGGCGTCAAGAGTAATGATGTGCTCTGCAGAGCCATTCAGTTGCGAGGTGAGTTCGTGGGCAGTGGTCAGGCGGGCTGGCTGCTTGCCGTGGCGATAACCCCACGCCAGTTGCAAATGGATGCGCCAGACAACGCGCCCAGCCCGGAAACCTGCATCTTCTCCAAGACAGGCAGCGGAGCGCCCTATCGACCGATAGTGACGTTCATACGCTCGCCTGGAATGAACATCTGTTGGGATGACAGTATCGATTCGCGAGGCTGGGCCGGTGGGTTCACTGGTTTTGCGGACGGCCGATACGTCGTGGCGCTCTTTCTGCCAGATTCGGAACAGGAGCTCCTGCCATCCGAAGCCCGAGGGTTACGCCCGACCATACAGAGTCTCGAAGGGTATCTGAGGAGCTGCGAGCGTGCGGATCATGCCGCGTGGGTAGACGTAAACGGAGGGCGAGTCGTTGAAAAGATTCGTGCCCAGTGTGGACGGGCCTTGAAGGAATTCGGCGTACCGCCCCAGCCCAGCGTGACCGTCAAACCTTCGATGCGGATGTCACGCAAACTTGCCGAACTTGTGTTGCCCAGTCGTGGGTTTGGCGGGGATGGGCGGTTTGGCAAAGCGGCGCCGCGTGCGGCCATCGGACAAGGTTACAGAGGAGGTGCGGTGCCTTCGCCCGAACTGGAGATAATGGAAGTCAGGTATGCAGCATCCGCCATCGTCATGAAATGGTGTTTGAGATGGGGGATGGTGCAGCCAAATATACCGAGGGAAATAACCGTTTCTGTTGATTCCGAAGCCGGGCCGATCACCTTTGATACATGGCTTGAGGGCGGGCTCGGGGCATTTCCGTTTCGAGTGGAGTCACCCCGCATCAGTAGTGCGACCCCTTCTGTAAAAAGCATGGAAATTGCCGATGGAACCGGTGTCAGGCTCACGGTTGGTGCCGCGTCTGTTCAACCAGGGCTTATTCTGGAAGGGGAGCTTCACGTCAGGATGACTGAACCCGGTGGCAAGTTGTTGCGGCCAGTGATCGGTGTCCGGATTTCGGATACAAATGGAGCGGCGGAATGAGTACTCGACTGCCGCTATATCGAATGCTGAATGCGCCACTCGGCGGAAGCGAGTCGGAAGTGAACTATGTCTTCCGGTCGCATGACGGTCTTGATCCAGGTGCGACGGCGGTAAGTGGCGATCAATATGCCTTGGGCAAGGACAGTGACTGGAACCCGGCCGAACATCCCCTGGAGGTTCAATGTTTGATCGAGCGGGCTCCGCTTCTGGAAGCCATCTTCGGTCCTGACGGTGTAGCGAGTACGGGCGCTGAGGTGTTGCTGGCGCTGGAATGGGCATCTGCCGACTCTTGCTGGCGAACGCTTGGGCCCGTTCATGGCCTGCGGCACGAAGAAGAAGGCAGGGTCGTCGTTCTCGACATCGAACTGGAGCCCGGGACGGTCAGAGGTAGCGGTTTTCTGTCGGTTCAAGCGTTTTTAGGCCAATACAAGGCAGAGTGCGTTCCCGGATTTGCGCATCAGCCAGGTGCACGACTGGGTCCCCTGGCACAAACCATCGAAATCGTCATTGACGGCGACGGCTCCCTTTTCCCTGTGCTGGAAGAGTCTCTGGGCGCAGAGGGGCCACTGTGGGAATTGAAAGCCTGCTGGAGCGATCCGCAGGATGAACCATTCTCGAGCGACTACGTCGCCCTTGTACTGAACAACGCTCACCCGCATTTCGAACAATTGCGCGACCGCCGGGCACTGAATTTCGAGCAATCGCCGTTGATGCGTCAGGTGTTCGCAGCCTGGCTTGCGCTGGTCATTTCTCAGGTCAAGGAAGACATGGGCGCGCAGTTCGACACGTATCTGGGCACGTCCGATGCCGATGAAGGTATCGCAAGTATTGCGGACGCGGTGTGCTCATTCATTCGATTGGGTGATCTGAATACAGCCTCACTTCCAGAGTTGTTCGTATCCACCCAATGCTGGCTTGATCGCCGGGTCCGGGAGCTGGAGAACGCGGCATGAGTTTCCCGACACTGAACCTCAAACTGTCGCAGCGCCACTTTGACGAGATGGTCAAAAGCGATGCGTTTCTACCCGACATGTCCAATCTGGAAATGGAAGAGGTACGCCGCCAACTACTTGCCATCGTGTCGCTGTATGACCCCACTGCAAGGAGCAACGCTTCAGGCCCTGGCGCCTATGACATGAAAGTTGGCCTTGCCCTGTACCGGGTATTGGCAGAGACCGGTATGGACATTCGCACCGCTGCAGATGATGGCTGGTGGCGTTTTCTCTCCCTGCGCGTACTGCCGGATCTGGTGAAAAGTCGTTGGGACAGCACGCCGCCCGTGCGGTTTTGGAAGGGCCGAAGCCGCATCTGGTTGCGGGCGATGTGGTGGACCGTTCACCTTACATGGCAGGGCACCGAGGAAAACACCCGAAAGGTACTGGAGAGCGTGACCACGGATACTGTCGTACAACTGGTCGAGCGCCCTGGTAAGGGCGGTTTCAGGATTGATCTGACACGGCTGATTTTCAGGATGCGACGGCTGCGCAAACCCTCCCAGGATCAGTTCAGGGCAATCATGAAGCTCAATACGGCGCAGATTGTGCTGAAGGAACCCGTGTTCTGCAAAGGCGGTTTATTCGGCTACGTCGACGCACTGTTTACCGACGTGGGATGCGCGCCCATCGATTTGAATAGTGACCATGACTGATTTGTTGAAAGAGATTCAGGAAGGCTTTGCCAACCTTGACCAGAGTGGCCGGATGTTGCCCATCAAGGCGATGCCAGCGGCGTGTCCGGCGTGGGTCTTTCGTGAAGGCGACAGGTTCGGCGTTGCCGTTGAGTGCTCCGAACCCCTGGAGATTTCAGAAGGGTTCGCCGGCGCCAGGCTCCGGACAGTGGAACGGGTGGTCGCGGGGCAGCATCGGCGCTTCCTACGGCTGGAGTCGTCCATTGAATGGCTTCGCAACGAGTTCGGGCTGATTTGCGAGCATATGGTCAGCGTCGAGTCCGGCATCGTTGTACGCCAGGCACTGCTGGCTGATCCGTTGGCTTGGTGGCAACGGTGGCGGCATCTACTGGGTAATGCGCTGGTCGACAAGCATGGCTATGACGTGCTCGCTGAACTGCTGGCCCTGGAAACGCTGGTCATCAAAGGAACCACCTTTGAGTGGAGCGGCCCTCTCGGCGGCGTGGTTGACATCAAGACTCCAGCAACCGATTACGAGGTCAAGTCGACGATCAGCCGTTACGGGACCTTGATCAACATCTCCGGGCAGTTCCAGCTGGCCGCCTCATCCGGTAAGCCGTTACAACTGGTTCACTTCAGGTTCGAGCCGGCCGATGATGGTCTGTCGATTGATCTCGTTTGCGATCGTCTCGTTGCGCTCGGCGTCGATGCGGCCATGCTGGAAGGTGCATTGCAGCGGCTCGGCATGGAGGCGGGGTGTTCCGCGCGGAAAGAGGCTTACAACCTGCTTGAGGCACGGTCCTATGCGGTTGATGACAGTTTTCCCCGGGTAACACCTGCAAGTTTTATAGGTGGAGTTCTGCCAGCTGGCGTTGTTCAGTTTGAGTATAGGGTTGATCTTTCTGGTCTGAAGTCTCAGCAGTTATAGTTATTGAGATTATTTAGTTGCGTGCCGGCTAGGGATTCGACACTCCAGCCCAATTGTATTCCAACACAGAGTCGGGCATGCATATGCTCGTGCAGGGAGCATCGAACATTGGATAAACCAAGCAAACAAAACAGGGACATACCGTTTGCCGATTGCGTGCGGTGACTCAAAGGGGGGCGGCATGTTCCATCCCCGGCGCTTTCTCCGAGAGTCGCTACTCATGCTGGGTCAATAGCCAAACGGTCGTTTTTACTTGGCTGACTAGGACAAGGGGGAGCGTGATTCTACTCCAGTGATACGTTAATGCTCGGGAGCCAGGCCGTTTCCCACCATGGTGCGGGCTAGGCGAGCTGCGAGACGCTGCATTTCGGTAAAAAAGTGCTGGGGGTTGCCGTTGATGGAGCCGCCTCCATGGAGGTGCAAAATAGTTGGCTTAGTAACCAGGGCGTCGCAGTCGGCTGGAGGGCTCGGAAGGAAAATCGGGCCAAGAGATATATTGTTGATTACAATCCGGCACGGCCTCCAGAAGCCATTTCATTTCTGCTTCCGGCTTGCGAATTCCGCACTCCCAAAGCTCGAAGACGCGCCAACCCTGTTGTAGCAGCTCGTTCCTGTTTCTCATATCTCGCTTCACGTTCTGCTCGAATTTCAAGCGCCAGAAATCTTCGCGAGAACTGGGGTTGGTCGCGTACCGGCACTCGGGGTGCCTGTGCCAGAAGCAGCCATGAATGAATATGCAGACGCGATAGCGAGGTAACACCACGTCGGGGCGACCTGGAATCTCTCGTGGATGCAATCGGTACCTGAAACCATGCTTATGCAGCAGCTTTCGGACCTTCATCTCCGGGATTGTATTGCTGCTGCGGATGCTGGCCATCATGCGAGACCGGACTTCTTTACTGACTATGTCCATGAATTACCCTCAAGGTGCGCCTGTTCTTGCTTAAGGATATGACCTTTGAAGCTGCGCTAGCGCTCCCGAAACCAATAAAAATCGTTGAATTTTTCGCTGGCCGCGGAGAGATGTGTAATGGTTTTGCTGCGTCAGGTAACAGGCCATGGTTTGAACTTGTGCTTTCCGCCGCAAAGGAGGCTGTAGCTGGGATTGTTGATCACTCCAAAGCAAGCGCCGAGGGGATGTGACCGTCGCGAGTGAGGCTGCTGCTGCGCTGCTGTCTCAATCCTAGTAAAGTATCGCGGCTCGGCTGCCTATGTTGTTGCCATTCCTGATTTTTTGACCAATGAAGCCCATGATTCAATACCAGAACATCCTTTTCCCGCCGAAGACGATCGCCGAGCCAACTGTTGCAGTTGAGGAGGCTATTCAGATCGTCGACCTTTTCGCTGGCCCTGGCGGATTGGGTGAGGGTTTTTCATCCTCCGGTGATGGTAAACACTTCGATATCATCGTTTCTGCCGAAATGGATCCTGTCGCTAGGAGGACGCTCAGGCTGCGGGCTTTCTATCGTTTGCTCAAGCGCGAGTACCCTAAAGGGCTGCAGGATTACTACCGGTACTGCAATGGAGAGGCAGCAGAACCTAGCACTCCTGAAACAGCAGAGTTCTGGAGCCGGGCCGAGCAGGAGGCACGGCAGATAACCTTGGGATCGGAGGAGGGCGACAAGGAGTTAAATAGACTCATAAACGCAAGATTGAATAAAGAAGGGCGTCCGTGGGTCCTCATTGGTGGTCCTCCATGCCAAGCGTATTCGATTGTTGGTCGAGCCAGAAACCAAGCCAAACAGGGTTACGTCCCAGAGAATGATCATCGGCATTTTCTGTACAAAGACTATCTGCGCATCATCAAGGATTATCGCCCTACTGTTTTTGTTATGGAAAATGTTAAAGGGATCTTGTCTTCCAAGGTTGGGGGTAAAAGGATCTTTTCGCAGATTTTGATAGATTTGGTGGATCCTGCCAAAGCATTGGATAATGTAGAGGGCGGGCAAAAATACAAGATTTGCTCTCTGGTTTCCGAGGAGTCATTCAGCTCTTCAGATTGCATAGATAGAGTAAATCCCAAGTCTTTTATCATCGAAGCAGAAAAATACGGAATTCCACAAGCTCGCCATCGTGTAATCCTTCTGGGAATAGCGCTTGATGAACACGGTAATATTCCGTTTCATGAGCTCTTGAAAACAGCCGACCCGGTATCGGTGAGACAAGCCATTGGTAGCCTACCCAAGCTCAGAAGCAAGCTGTCAAGGGGAGCGGACTCCCAAGAAGCTTGGTATCAAGCAATTGCTGACGAAGTAGATGATTTGCTGAATCATGCGGAACTTGAAAATGGCAAACTGATTGCGCCTTTGCGAGCTACTCGTCAAGCACTTTTCGATGCTCCGCGGAGTTCAGGTGGTGAGCGAGTGAAAAAGGAGCAAGGTCAAGGTCATACAGGTATACCATCCTTGGATGCTTGGTATCAGGATCCCGATATCAAATATTGGATGAGTCACGACGCCCGCAGCCATATGCGGTCAGATCTGCGGCGATATGCGTTTGCAAGTACCTTCGCTGAGCACAACAAATACTCGCCCAAAGGCCATCAGCAATTTTCACTTCCTGGTCTCGCCCCAGCTCACAAAAATTGGGAAAGCGGTAAGTTTAGTGATCGCTTCAGAGTGCAGCTTGCAGGGCTTCCGGCAACTACTATCACCAGCCATATCTCGAAGGATGGGCACTACTTTATTCACTACGACCCTGCGCAATGTCGTAGCCTGACCGTTCGAGAGGCTGCACGACTTCAGACATTCCCAGACAACTACTATTTTGAAGGGAATCGAACCCAGCAATACCACCAAGTGGGCAATGCTGTACCGCCTCTGCTAGCAAACAAGATCGCGGAAATTGTCTATGACGTTGTGTGTCGGCGGGTTGTCGAGCGCCAAGATATTATGGGTAAACGACCTGTACAAACTGCAACCACCTCGTCACTAATCGAGAACTGACCCGAGGGGCATACCGTAGGGGGGATAAGCAGCGACTGTCAGGCTTCCATGTTGAGTTTGAAGGCAGACGGACTAGTGCATTTAGGTGCAATCGATCGTCGTCTTCATAGGTGCTGCTGGGTGGTTGGATTTTCGACAGTTTTGCCTGTTAGTTTCCTGATGATTTTCGCTCTCCAATCCCTCATCTGATCTCCCACTTTATCGTGGAAACCGTTTGATTAAAAAAGAAGTCACAGGAATAAAATAGACTTACGCCCCCCTGATCTAGCAGGGCTTTTTAAAGGATTAGAATAGCTTTTAGTAGAATATTAAAAAGCCGGCTTGTGGCCGGCGTTTTTAGTTGCAGATCACACGCTAAAAGCCCGCGTTTCAATCACCGCCAATACATCCCGAACATCCTGCAGCAACAGTCGAGCGGTATTGGTCACTGTGCTGATGTCTTTGTCGCTTGAATCTCTCAACGTACTGCAGGCCATCAGATTCAGGTAATCAAGAGTGGTGACCAAACGCTCACTAGCACACGCATGCAAATCTACCAGCGGCGCATGGCTGTCGATAAAAAGCACCGGCCCATCGCTGGCAATTGGGGTTAGAGGGATAAAACGCTCGGATGAGTCTTGAGTTTTCATGGTGTCGTCCTTTTCAAGAATGAAAAAGTTGCCACCTGATTGCTGCGAATCAATTGGGTGGCAGCTGTACGTGGGTTCGCAGACCGAAGAAAAGAACAAACCCGGCAGACCCGGAGGTCTCCCACGCACAGCCGCCATGAGATGAAACGCAGGCGGAGTGTGCCTGAGTTGTCATTGGCGGTGTAGTTCGACTTTTCTGTTGGGCTGCGAAACCCTGTCGCTGACCGGGGTCAGCAGACAGAGGAACTATAGGTGTTGGGGTAATGGCGGCGCAGTAGGATCTATCTAGTTTGGCTGTAAGGGCCGTCTGTGTTTGCCTCTCAACTCATTCAGCAGATTGCCCGGCGGCCTGTTGGAGAGTTTCAGCGTCTGGCCAGGTCGCGCTCTCTGGCAAAGAGCACTATCAACGAGCGGTTAACGAGTCGCTGCATAGGTATGTCTGAACAATCGTGGTGTGCCGATTTAGGGCCGCTGCGCGCCCCATCGCAGCCTCGCGGGCTCGGCAGCGGCTACAGGGCCGCAGCAACACCCTCTGATCCCCCCAACCAACTTTGCTATCCTGCGCGCCTTTTACCCATTGCAAGGAGCGCAGGCATGACCCAGTCCGTTGGTGGCGGGAGGCGAGTAGGGGCAGGGACGCGGGGTTGTGTGTGCCGCCTGGGGCATTTTCTATTCCGGTTGGCTCCGGCGCTGTTTGTGGGTTTGGCGCTGAGTGTGCCTACTGCCAACGCCAACCCCATCACGACCTACCGCGGCACGCTCGGCGATACGCCGGTGGAGCTGGCGCTCACCTATGACTCGCAATATGGCGGCGGGATGTCCGGCTATTGGTTTAGCGGGGCCGAGCGGTTGCCGATGCCTTTGGAGCTCACGCCGTTTCGTCAGGGCGGGGGGCTGTTGATCAATATCATGGATAACCCGACGTTGCCGGCGGCGGCTGTGTCGTTGCAGCCTTTTGCCGAGGGGGCCGAGGCGTTGCAGGGGGCTTTTGTCGATTTGCGCACGGGTGTGCAGCAGCCGTTGCAGTTGCAGCGGGTGATGCGGTTTGGCGGGAATCAGCGGGAGGCTTTTGACGGTGAGTTGTTGCAGCCGGCGGCCGACAAGCAGTTCTATTTCAGTGTGCATGCCGTGCGCAACGCCGGGGAGGACACGGGGCGGGTGGACAACATCCGGGTGATGAGCCGAGCCACCGGCGAGGTGGTGCAGGAGGTGGGCGGGCAGTGGTGCCTAGCTCCGACCGGGACTCGTACCTTGACCTTCGAGCATTTCGATGCCGATTCAACCCTTGATTTCCAGGTGCAGAGCTACAGCTTGAACGGTCCGTACGGCAGTGTGCTGTGCGCGCCGACCCAGTATTACCTGTACCACCCACAGACCCAGGCGTATCTGCGCCATCCGCAGCTGGAGCAGTTCGCCGCGGAGGGCACGGTGCGCTTTGCCGCGGGCGGGCAGATGGAGTTCAGCAAGCAGGACTTTATCAACTTCAGTGCGGGCACCCGGCGTTGGGATTATTACCGCGTGATCAGCCCTGACCGGCTGGAATTTATTCAGTCTGGCGAGGAGCGTTTCTGATGCGGGTGGTTGATCTTTTTCGCGGGCTGGCGGCGTTGTTGCTGGTGTCGTGGCTAGTGCCGGCGCAAGCGGCCCATGGGGTGTACCAGGGCACCTTGGGCAAGCAGGCCATTGTGCTGACACTGGGCAGCCAGAACGCGCTGTACCAGGGGACCTATGCCTACCAGCGCTATCGCACGCCGATCCGCCTCAAGCCGACCTTCAGCTTCAGCAACAAGGTGCTGGCCATGGACGAGCTGGACGAGCAGGGCCTGCCGGTGGCGCGTTTGCAGTTCAACGACCTGATGGTCAGCCGCCAGAGCGAGCAGGTGCGCGGCAGCTGGACCAGCTATCGCACCGGCAAGACCTTGCCCATCGCCCTGAAGCTGGTAGCCCTGGTGAACTCGGACTACTCGTGGCCGCAGCCGAACACCACGCTGTTGCAGAGTGCGTCCACCAAGCGCTGGTATTTCCAGGTGCCGATGCAGGGCAATGACCAGCGGATAACGGCGATCGAGGTGGTGGACAAGGCCAGCGGCAAACCGCTGCAGACCCTGACGCTGGCGGCGCCGGGTTGTCTGTATCAAGGGGTGGATATGTTGCAGGTGCGGGCGGAGGGGGAGAGCCTGAGGATCAGTTTGAGTGAGTGCAGGTTGCCTGGGTTTCAGTGGGATGAGGGGAGTGGGCGGTTTGAGGCTTTGCCTTGAGCCGGGCTCGGTTTTGTCGGTTGATCTTGGTGTTTAGTCAGACAGGCTGTGCTTGCAGGTTTGGCGACTGCTGCGCAGTCGGGCGCAGCCTCGCGGGCTCGGCAGCGGCTACAGGGGTGGTGTCAGTTGGCGCTGCATGATCAGGGTGCGTTCCTCGCCGTGGTATTGCTCGCGCAGGGTATGGAAGCCCAGGTTGGTGTAGAAGCCTTTGGCGGTGATCGAGGAGGGCACGGTCAGCTGGGTGATGCCGGCGCTCAGGGCCTGGCGTTCGAGTTCGGCCATCAGTTGGCGGCCGACGCTCTGGCCTTGTCTTTCCGGGGCGACGAAGACCGAGCGCACTACATGGCCGTCGAGGCTGGCGGTGCCGACGATTTCGCCGGCCGCCTGGGCCACCCAGACCTGGCGTTTGCTCAATAACTGGCGCACGGCGTGCGGGCTGAAGTTTTGCCGCACCTGGGCGATCACGGCGGCAGGGTAGTCCTGGGCGTTGCTGGTCTGCAGGGCGGCGATGATCAGGCGGCTGATGGCGCCGGCGTCCTGCTCGTTGGCGGGGCGGATTTCACAGTCCATGTGGGGGAATCCTTTGAGAGGTAGACCCGGACACTAACCTTGGCGAATCTGGTTCGCCAAGGGCTCAGTGCATGCGGCGCGCTTCCAGCCACTGAAACAGCAGCATGCCCGCCAGCATGGCCAGGACAAATACCCAGGCCTGCCAATGGAGCGTGAACAGCAGGGTCAGCCCCGGCCCCGGGCAGATGCCGGCGATGCCCCAGCCGATGCCGAACAGCAGGCTGCCGCCGATCAGGCGGCGGTCGATGTCGCGGCGGGTGGGTAATTGCATGGCCGCGCCGAGCAGGGCATTGGGCTGTTTGATGGCCCAGTGGAACGGCCACCAGGCAGCGCCGATGGCGCCGAACATCACCAGGGCCAGGGATGGGTCCCACTGGCCCGCCAAGTCCAGAAAGCCCAGAACCTTGGTCGGGTTGGTCATGCCCGACAGCAGCAGGCCTAGGCCAAACAACAGACCGGCGATAAAAGCTGTGACCTTGCGCATTTTCATAGCCCCATCCCGTGGCGCAGCAGCCAGACAGTAATAAAACCGGTCAGCATAAAACTCAGGGTGGCGACCAATGAGCGCGGCGACCATCGGGAGATGCCACAGACCCCATGACCACTGGTGCAGCCCGCGCTGTAGCGCGTACCCAGGCCCACCAACAGCCCGGCGCCGATCAGGCCGGCTATGCCGCTTTGGAATTCGATCGCCGGCAACACCTGGAACAGCCCCCAGAACAACGGCGCCAGCAGCAGGCCCGACAGGAACAGCGCCTTTTCGCTCCAGCCTTCACTGCCCGGTTGCAGCAGGCTGCCCAGCAGGCCACTGATCCCGGCGATGCGCCCGTTGGCCATGACAAACAGACCGGCGGCCAGACCAATCAGCGCGCCACCGGCAAGGGCGCTCCAGGGCGTGAAGTGCAGCCAGTCGATATTCATGGGGAGGGGGCCTTGTGCTGGGGAAGGGTGAGTGGAGTTTAGTCTTTGGGGTGGTGGTGCGATATGTCCGAGGTGGCTGGAGGGGGAGTGGTGCTGTCAGTTGGAGAGTTGTCTGCGAGAGCAGCGGTATGCGGTAGAGCATTAGCGCGTAAGTTGGGCGATGAGTGCTCTCATTACTAAGGTGTCCAGTCAGGTGTGTGAGGGGAGTTGTTTACCAGCTGCCATAGGGGATGCCGTATTTCTCTATGTACCGCTTGGAGTTCTCGGGTAGCGGGTAGTAGTGCCCGTTTGATTTACCCAGGTGCGGCCCCAGCGGTTCAATCTCAGCTTGCGCACGGGCGACTTTGACCGTGTTGCGGCATTCATCTCTGACCCAGACTTGTACGATGCCACCGGGGGCCAGGCCTAAATAGACCGATGCCATATAGCGAGCAGTCTGATGCGGAGTTTCCGGGCAGCGTCGGTTAGTCGAGGTGGTCATGATTTTCCGGGCCTCTTCTGGAATATCCACCCATGCCCGATAGGCCTGTGGCTCTACGACCGATTGCCAGCGTACGAAAATGCGTTTGGGCAGGTCAGCGCCAACCACTGACTTACCGCTACCTCCAACTCCCTTCCCGCCCCATCCTCTGGCCCACTCTTTGTCGTAACCCATATCACCACCTGCAGCGGAGCCACCGCCTGTACGACGGAATAACTTGCCGTTGATATCTTCAACAGCGCTGTCTTCGACCCAAACTTTCATATAGAACGGCTCGCTGAAGCCAAGCTGCCACCAAGGTGCCTTGAGGTCGTTTTTTCCAGATAGCGGATCGCTGGCTAAGCAGCCAGTCAACAGCAATGTACCCAGCAGGGCGATGAATACTCTCGTTACCAAAGCGTCCAGCCAGATGCATGAGGGAACAGGGTTTATTAGCAAAGCGCTCTTCATATACAGAGGGGAGGTTACTTACCAGCTGCCATAGGGAATGCCGTATTTCTCTATATAGCGTTTGGATTTTTCGCTGACCTTATAGGCGTAACGCCCATTATTTTTGCCTTGGTCCGGTCCTAGCAGCTCAACTTCGGCTTGGGTCCGGACTACTTTGATCGGATGACGGCATTCATCCCTTACCCACACTTGAACAACGCCGCCCGGCGCCAGCCCCAGATTGACCGAGGCCATATAGCTGGCGGTTTGTTTTGGCGTTTCTGGGCAGCGACGGTCGGTCGCCCTGCGCATGATCTGTCGAGCCTCTTCCGGGATGTTGATCCATACCCGATAGGTTTGCGGTTCAACCACCGATTGCCAGCGCACGAAAATGCGTTTGGGCAGGTCGGCGCCGACCACGGATTTGCCTCCGACACCGACTCCTGTCCATCCCCTCGCAGACTCCCGGTTGTCCTCAGGTTGTCCGCCTGCTGCAGTTCCGCCGCCGGTGCGGCGAAACAGTTTTCCATTGATATCTTCTACTGCGCTGTCTTCAACCCAAACTTTCATGTAATTGGGCTCGGTGAAACCGAGATCCCACCAAGGACTTTTAGGGTCGTTTTTTCCGGATAGCGGATCGGTGGTCAGGCAGCCACTTAATAGCAGTGTGCCCAGCAGGGCGATGAATGCTCTCATTACCAAAGCGTCCAGTCAGGTACGTGAGGGTGTTGTACTCGCACGGCATCTGCCGTGGGGGCGTTGATGTAGACGACTTTAAGGCTGCCGCCATCCTGTTTGCCAAGTGGGTGGTTCCAGTGGGCCGAGAGATGGATATAACGCAGCTTGAGCATGGTCTCCTCGGCTGGAGTCGTACTGTAGTCACCAGCGACAAATCTGTCACAAAGTGCTTGAAGCTCTGATGGAATTGCGTACTCGGTTGTTTCTGGAATCTCCTGGAATTGCACGCCGTTTTCCTTGGCTAGTTCATACATAACTCGTAGATACACCTTCGCCAGCTTATTGCTCATTGGCCTCTTGAGCTGTAAGCCGACATACATCCGCTTTTGTCGTAAACCGAGACGGTCCTGTGGATCTTGCGGCAGAACCATCGGCTCCGGCGTGACGATCTCCAGCCATTGTGCGGGCCAGCCCTTGGCCAACCAGCGTTTTCTTATCAGGGTAGCGTCCCGGTAAATCGAGGTCTGGGTCACGTCAGTATTGAGTGGCACCTCCAGCGCTTGCATCGGACTGACGAGTACACACTCTTGCATCCCATCCAGATAACCACCGCCGATATCCGAATGCGCGCCGGGTAGAGGGATTTCAACGTGGTCAGGTTTGACCCGGCTCAGGGCAAAGTTGGCCCGGTATTCGTCGCGTGCGACCAGTTGGACGACTGAGCGAAAGTAGCGACGGTCGAGGTGCAGCTTGATACCTGGGGCAATGGCGCTGCGCACGTTGCCCAGGTTGCTCAGCCCGGCAACCGACGGCACCGTATCGAACAGGCCGATAAAGCCCATGTCTAGGTCGTTGCCGTACTGTCGGTTGAAGCGGGGACTGAAGGCCTTGGAGTGGTCGTGCAGAATTAGCTCGAGTGGCCCGAGCCAGCGCACGACTTCATTGGCAAAGTGCCGGGCTGCTGCGGCGCCTCGGCTAAAGCCGAAAGCATCGAAGATCAACGAGGATATTTCACTGTCGGGATATTGCTCGAAGAAAAATGCAATACGTTCCTTGATCTCACGGAACGCCTTCTGCACACATCCTGCGACTCCTGTGTCGCCACGCCCTGTACCCGAGGTTATCAGGCTGTCTTTTTTGCCCGTCTGCGTACCGATACCCTCGAGATAAATTGCAAAGGAGGCTTGCTTTTGCAGACCCATGCCTTCGGGTTCTTGTGCGGAATAGTACAAATCACTCAACCGCTTAACATTGCTCACATCATTCCCGTAACTGCTCTCCGGATCCCTCATATACGGCTTGCAACTGCCATCGATATCCCTGGCTTCAATAGGATGCTGAGCCCCGCAAATCTGACCCATAGCCGAGTTGCTGGCGTTGTTGCCGGTGCCATCAAAGAACACACCGATACGCAGCGCCACCTGAACCTTGTCGGGCGGTGGCGCAGGCTCCTTGGCGTACTTTTCGTACTGGGCCCAGAGCTGTTCACCGTAGCTGGGCTGGTCGGTTTCTGCTGCGCGTTCGGCGGGCCGCTGGTTGGGGTTGGCGGGCCGAAGAAGGTTGGGCATCGGCCCGGGTCCGTTGCTGGCCATGGGTGGTCCTGGTTCAGGCGAAAGGGGCGCTGAGAACCGTACCGGGAATGGCGGGCGATGGATTTAGGAGGAATCTGCAAGAGGTTGGGCAGGTGCTGATTCGGTTGTAGGAGCGATTGATTGCCGGGATGTTTTTGTTGCCTGGGTGGGCGCTATCGCGAGCAAGCTTCGCTCCTACAGAAGAGCGTTTGCTCGCGATTGCGGGTTCAGTGCCAGGCGCCGAGTGCGCCGAGGCTGAGCATCACCGCCGCCAGCATCCCCACTAGGGCAAACAACTGCTGCAACCGCGGCCCTGCCAGGTAGCGGGCGACTTGCCGGCCGGCGATCAGGCCCAGCACCGCGCCGCCGGCGAAGGGCGCGCCCACCGCCCAGTGCATCACGCCGCTGAGGCTGGCGGTGATGACGCTGCCGGTGGACACCAGGGCGATCACCGCCAGGGAGGTGGCGACGATGCTTTTGCTGTCGAGGTTGGTGTAGCGGGTCAGCGCCGGGATGATCACGAAGCCGCCGCCGACGCCGAGCAGGCCGGAGAGCAGCCCGGAGAGCATGCCGGTGAAGGTCAGGGCGCGGGCGCAGGGCAGGGTCCAGCGCAGCCGGCCCTGCAAGGGGTTGAGCACGCAGGGCTGGAAGGCCGCCCTGGGCGCCGGCTGGCCGTGGCGCAGTTCGCGGGTGGCCTTGAGCAGGATGCGTCCGCAGGCGTACAGCAGCACCGCGGAAAACAGCAGGGCCAGCGGCAGGTTCGGCAGGCGGTGGGCCAGCCACAGGCCGACCGGCGCCATGAGGATGCCGATGGCGGCGACGAAGCCGGCGGCGCGGTAACGCACTATGCCTTCGCGCAGCCCCAGCACCGCGCCCACCGCGGCCGCCAGGCCCACCGCGAGCAGGCCGATGGGCGCGGCCTCGACCATGCTCAGGCCGAGGCCGAACACCAGCAGCGGCACCGCGAGAATCCCGCCGCCGGCCCCGGTCAATGCCAGGATCGCCCCGATCAGCGCGCCGAGCCCGGCGCCCAACAAGCTGTACTCACTCATGATTCCGGCAGGTCCGTCACCAGGCTGGGCCGCGCCAGCCACTCATGGCCCTTGAGCATTCCGCGCCAGTACAGCGGCGGCAGGATGCGCTCCTTCAACCACCAGGCGCGGCGGGTCGGCTGGCGACCGTCCAGCAGCCAGGCCGGGAAGCTCGGCGCGACCTTGCCGCCGTAGGTGAATTCGGCGAGGACGATCTTGCCGCGCTCCACGGTCAGCGGGCAGGAGCCGTAGCCGTCGTACTGCGCCCTGGTCGGCAGGCGCTTGAGGTTCACCAGCACGTTGGTGGCCACCACCGGCGCCTGCTTGCGCGCCGCCGCGGCGGTTTTCGCGTTGCTGGTATTGGTCCCGTCGCCGAGGCCATGGATGTTGCTGTAGCGCTTGTGCTGCAGGCTGTGCGGGTCGACATCGATCCAGCCGGCGGCATCCGCCAGTGGGCTGTTACGGATAAAGTCCGGGGCGGTCTGCGGCGGCACCACGTGCAGCATGTCGAAGGGCAGCTCGATGCGTTCCTGCTGGCCCTCGGCGTTGTTGCGGATGAAGGTCGCCCGTTTGTCGGGGCCGTCCACCGCCACCAGGTTGTGGCCGAAATCCAGGGCGATGGCGTATTTCTTCACGTACTCCATCAGTGCCGGCACGTAGTCCGGCACGCCGAACAGCACGCCGCCGGCATTCAGGAAGCGGGTGTTGATCTGCCCCAACCGACCGTTGCGCAGCCAGTGATCGCAGGACAGATACATGGCCTTCTGTGGCGCGCCGGCGCATTTGATCGGCATCGGCGGCTGGCTGAACAGCGCCTGGCCCTGCTTGAGGTTCTGCGCCAGTTGCCAGGTGTAGGGCGCCAGGTCGTAGCGGTAATTGGAGGTCACGCCGTTTTTGCCCAGGGTTTCGCTCAGGCCCTCGATGGCGTTCCAGTCGAGCTTGAGGCCTGGGCAGACCACCAATTGGTCATACCCCAGTACACGACCGTCGTTGAGTACCAGGGCGTTGTGCTCCGGCTCGAAGCTGCTCACCGCGGCCTGGATCCATTTCACCCCCTTGGGGATCAGCGAGGCCATGCCGCGAGCGGTGTCTTCGGCGCGGAACACCCCGGCGCCGACCAGGGTCCAGCCGGGCTGGTAATAGTGGGTGTCGGCCGGGTCGATGATGGCGACGTCCAGATGGGGCTCGCGGCTGATCAGGCTGGACGCGGTGGCAATGCCGGCCGCGCCGCCGCCGACGATCAGCACCTGGTGGCTGCCGTTGACGGCTCGTTGAATGGGGGAAATCGGGCGCATGGCAGCGTCTCCTGGTGGAGTGGCGTTATAGGTTTTAAAGGGCGTTCAGCGGGATCTTCAGGTAGCTCACGCCGTTGTCGTCGGGCTCGGGGAACTGGCCGCTGCGCATGTTGACCTGCACCGAGGGCAGGATCAGCACCGGCATTTCCAGGGTGGCGTCGCGGGCTTCGCGCATGCGCACAAAGCTGTCCTCATCGATCCCTTGGTGGATATGAATGTTGTTGGCGCGCTGTTCGGCGACCGTGGTCATGTATTGCAGTTCGCGGCCGTTGGGCAGGTAGTCGTGGCACATGAACAGCCGGGTCTGCGGCGGCAGGGCGAGGATCTTGCCGATGGAGCGGTACAGGGTGCGCGCGTCGGCGCCGGGGAAGTCGCAGCGGGCGGTTCCGTAGTCGGGCATGAACAGGGTGTCGCCGACAAAAGCCACGGTTTCTTCGCCGACCTGTACCAGATAGGTCATGCACGCCGGGGTATGGCCGGGCGTGTGCAGGGCGCGGGCCTGGAGGTTGCCGATGGCGAAGCGGCTGTCGTCTTCGAGCAGCACGTCGAACTGGCTGCCGTCGCGGGCAAAACCCTGGCCCTCGTTGAACAGCTGGCCGAACACCTGCTGCACCACGGTGATCTGGTTGCCGATCGCCACCCGGGCGCCGAGCTGCGCCTTGAGGTAGGCCGCGGCGGACAGGTGATCGGCGTGCACGTGGGTCTCGAGGATCCAGTCGACCTGGGCGTCCAGTTCCCGCACCCGGGCAATCAGCTTGTCGGCGGACTCGGTGCGGGTGCGGCCGGACTTGGGGTCGTAGTCCAGCACGCTATCGATCAGCGCGCAGCGCCGGGTGTCGAGGTCCATCACCAGGTAGCTGATGGTCCATGTCTGGTGGTCGAAAAAGGCTTCTACGCACAGCGATGCGCCGATGATCATTGGGCTCTCCGAACAATAGGGTGACGCCGGCCGGGGCGGGCAGTCGTCACTTGAACTGTCAATAAACGTGCCAACCGGCGTGCGCTGTTTTTACCGCCCATTCATTGAATTCAAAGGCTTGGGGCGGACGTTCCGGCTGTCACTGTCAATTGTAGGTGGCAGTCGATTGGCAGTTTCTGGCAGAAAATGGCAGAAGCCGGGCCCTTGGTTTAAGCTGCCGCGCAACGCCCAGGAGTTGCCATGCCCCAGCCCACCAATGCCCTCGCCACTGCTGAAATGTTAGCCCTGATGTCCTATCTGGAACATGACGCCCAGCCGACAATCCTGTTAGACACCGACTACAACATCCTCGCGGCCAACACCGCCTACCAGCGCCAGTTCGGTGTCGAGGGCAAACCCCATGTCGGCGCCAAGTGCTATCGGGTGTCCCACCAGTTCGCGGTGCCTTGCGACCAGGCCGGCGAACATTGCCCGATGCGCAAGGCCTTCGAGACCCGCCTGCCGGAGCGCCTGCTGCATATCCATCACACCCCGCGCGGGCCGGAGCATGTGGACGTCGAGCTGCGGCCGATCCTCGGCGACACGGGGCAGGTGGTGGCCTATGTCGAGCGCCTGAGTTCGGTGGCGGTGGCTTCGGTGCAACCACAGCAGAAGGGCCTGGTGGGCCGTTCGCCAGCCTTCAATGCGGCCTTGAGCGCCCTGCAGCGGGCGGCGCCGTCGCAGATCCCGGTGCTGTTGCAGGGCGAGTCCGGTACCGGCAAGGAGCTGTTCGCCCGCGCCCTGCACGACGGCAGCCCGCGTGCCAGTGGGCCGCTGGTGGTAGTCGATTGCACCGGCCTGACCGAGTCGCTGCTGGAGAGCGAACTGTTCGGCTATGAGAAGGGCGCCTTTACCGGCGCCCTGCAACGCAAGATCGGCCTGGCCGAAGCGGCCCATGGCGGCACCCTGTTTCTCGACGAGATCGGCGAAGTGCCGCTGGCGATGCAGGTCAAGCTGCTGCGCCTGATCGAGTCCGGCAGCTTTCGTCCGGTGGGCAGCCTGCGCACCGTGCATTCGGACTTCCGCCTGGTCTCGGCGACCCACAAGCCGCTCAAGGAAATGGTCGTCGCCGGCACCTTCCGCCAGGACCTCTACTACCGCATCAGCGCTTTCCCGATCCGCCTGCCGGCCCTGCGCGAGCGCAGCGACGACCTGCCGCTGCTGATCGACAGCCTGCTGCAACGCCTGGCGCCGGGCGCCGTGCCGCGGGTCGCGCCGGAAGCCCTGGAGCGCCTGGGCCTGTATGC
The DNA here is from genome assembly GCF_052044735.1 of Pseudomonas sp. 22526. Lineage (NCBI taxonomy): Bacteria > Pseudomonadati > Pseudomonadota > Gammaproteobacteria > Pseudomonadales > Pseudomonadaceae > Pseudomonas > Pseudomonas sp. 22526. Next base: position 292,565 of record NZ_JBQENK010000007.1, on the reverse strand, counting down.
CTACCCGGGCAATATCCGCGAGCTGCGCAATATCCTCGAACGGGCACGGTTGTTCAGCGACGACGGGGTGATCCGGGTCGAGGACTTGCCCGAGGAATTGCGCGCCGGCAGTGCCGCCGCCACAACGCAGCCGAGCCGGCGCCGCGCGGGCAAGGACCTGGAGCAACTGGCCCACGCTCTGGAAGTGTTCGAAGGCTCACGCAGCGAACTGGCCAAGGCCCTGGGCCTGAGCGAACGCACCCTGTATCGGCGGTTGAAGGCCCTGGGCATTTCCTGAACCTGCTCGCCCCCTCAATATTCCGCTCCCGCTCAATGCTTGTGTAGCCGCTGCCGCAGGCTGCGATCGAGCGGCACGCTCGCAGGGATCTTGCCGGCGCCGGAGACCCTTCGGGTCTATCGCAGGCTTCGCCAGCGGCTACAGGGATGCTGCGCCCCCTCGATATTCCGCTCCCGCTCAATGCTTGTGTAGCCGCTGCCGCAGGCTGCGATCGGGCGGCACGCCCGTAGCGGTCTTGCCGGCGCTGGAGACCCTGCGGGTCTATCGCAGGCTTCGCCAGCGGCTACAGGGATACTGCGCCCCCTCGATATTCCGCTCCCGCTCAATGCTTGTGTAGCCGCTGCCGCAGGCTGCGATCGAGCGGCACGCTCGTGGCGATCTTGCCGGCGCCGGAGCCCCTTCGGGTCTATCGCAGGCTGCGCCAGCGGCTACAGGGATGCTGCGACCCCTCTCGATATTCCGGCCCCGCTCAATGCTTGTGTAGCCGCTGGCGCAGGCTGCGATCGAGCGGCACGCTCGCGGCGATCTTGCCGGCGCCGGAGACCCTTCGGGTCTATCGCAGGCTGCGCCAGCGGCTACAGGGGGGCTTCAGCTTGAGGGCACGATGGCGGTGTGGCGCGGTCGTAGCTTCTGCCCCCTTTATCCGCCGCCTTGCCAAGAGTGCGGGCACTTCAGGAGCTGCCATGAGCCAGGACCTACTCGCCACCGAAACCAATCGCCGCCAGTTGCAGCAGATCATTTCCGGGCTGTCCGACGGGGTCATCCTGCTCGAGGCGGACCGGCGCATCGTTTGGGCCAACGAGGCGGCGCTGGCCATGCACGGGGTCGAAGCCATCGGTGAGCTGGGTGCCGATGACCGCCAGTACGCCGAGCGTTTCGCCCTGCGTTATCGCAACAATCACCCCCTGGCCCTGGACAGCTACCCGATCAATAGGGTCGCCGCCGGGGAGACCTTCAGCGATGTGGTGGTGGAGGTGCGCAGCGGCGAGGGTGAGGAGGAACGCACCTGGGTGCATCGGGTACGCAGCATGATCCTCACCGACCGCGCCGGCGAGGTGGAGTCCCTGGTGCTGATCCTCAGCGACGCCACCGAGTGGGCCAGCGCCGAACAGCGTTTCGAGAAGACCTTCAATTCCAACCCGGCGCCGGCGGTGATCTGCCGCCTCGGCGACCTGCGCTACATCAAGGTCAACCAGGGCTTCCTGGAAATGACCGGTTATGCCCGCGACCAGGTGATCGGCCGCTCGGTGTACGAGGTGGATGTGCTGGAGGGCGCCGAGCGCAAGGACCTGGCCATCGAGCGCCTGGGCCAGGGCGCGACCATCCCGCAAATGCAGGCCGAGCTGCGCCTGCCCGAAGGCGGCAGCAAGCTGGTGATAGTCGCCGGTCAGCCGCTGGATATCAACGAAGAAGACTGCATGCTGTTTTCCTTCATGGACCTGGAACCGCGGCGCAAGGCGGAGACGGCCCTGCGCCAGAGCGAGGAGCGTTTTGCCAAGGCCTTCCGCCTGACGCCGGTGCCGACCCTGGTGTGCGGCGCCGACAGCCAGCAGATAGTCGACGTCAACGAAGCCTTTCTCGACAGCACCGGTTATGCCGCCGAAGAGCTGCTGGGCAAGACCGTGGAAGAGGTCGGCTTTATCGCCAGCCCGCAGGCCTGTGCCAGCCTGTTCGGCGCCCTGGAGAAAAGCGCCGATGTCCGCAACCTCGACCTCAGGGTGCTGAAGAAGGGCGGTGAACTGCTCGATTGCGTGGTCTCGGCCGACACGGTGAATATCCAGGACAAGCCCAGCTACCTGCTGGTGCTGATGGACATTACCGAGCGCAAGCGCTCCGAGCTGGAGCTGGTGTCGGCGATCGAGGAGGTGATGCGCGATGCCTCGTGGTTCAGCCAGACCCTGATCGAAAAGCTGGCCAATGTGCGCAGCGCCAACCAGGCCGAGCAGCCCAGTGCGTCCTTTACCGACCTGACCGCCCGCGAGCGCGATGTGCTGGGGCTGATCTGCGAGGGCCTGGCCGACAAGGAGATTGCCGCGCGCCTGCAGCTGGCCCTCAGCACGGTGCGCAATCACCTGGCCACGGTGTATTCCAAGCTGGCGGTGCACAGCCGCGCCGAGGCCATTGTCTGGGCTCGCGAACGCGGGCTGTTCAGCGGCGAGCGTCGCGGCAAGGCGCAGCGCTGACCGGTGCAAATGCACCAGTGTCACCAGTACAAATGACGCTTCTGCAGCGTCACGGGGTTTCTTAGGCTGGGTGATGTGCGGTGCCGTGGCGGACACGGGCCGTTCACCGAACATCATCAGCTGAAGGAATGCACGATGCGTAGCGAACAGATCAAAGGTGCGGTGGGCACGGCGGCCGGCAAGGCCCAGGGCGCAGTAGGCGAGCTGCTGGACGACCAGCAGATGCGCCTGGAAGGCGCCGCCCGCCAGGCCGCGGGGCAGTTGCAGGAAACCTATGGCGATGCCCTGGACTGTGTCTCCCGTTTCGTCCGTGATAAACCCTTGGCCAGCGTCGCCATCCTTGCCGGGGTCGGCCTGCTGGCCGGCCTGTTGTGGCGCCGCCGCTGAGGGAGGCCTGGGTGATTTCCCAGGCGCTGTTGCGCCGCTACATCGAACAGGGCTTCGCGCCCCTGGCCTGTGCCTTCAGCACCGGCTCCGATGCCACACTGACCCTGCGGGTCTTCGAGGCTGAAAGCGGCCGGGTCGACCTGGTGGTCACCGGCATCGACCCGCGCACGCTCGCGACAGAAGCGGACGTGCTGGCGATGATCGAGGAGCTGCTGTACGAGTTACGCAGCAACTCCATCGACGTGGTGCATTTGTCCTGACCAGGGAGCCGCCTCTGTAGGAGCGAGGCTTGCCCGCGATGGTGGTGAACGATAACGCGGNCGTTGCCATGAGGATTTTTCGCGGGCAAGCCTCGCTCCTACAGAAGAACGCATTCCTCTGTAGCAGCAGTTCAATCCTTGGCAATCAAACTCGGCCGGCAATCGAGGCTCAGGCGCGCGCCGCCGCTGTCGCTGCTGCCGACGTCGAGCTTGAAGCCATGCAGGCTGACGATGGCCGCGACTATGGACAGGCCGAGGCCGAAGCCGCCGTGGGAGTTGCTGTCGTCGACCCGGTAGAAGCGCTGGAACACTGCCTTGCGCTCGGCCTCGGGAATGCCGGGGCCGGAGTCGAGGACTTCCAGGCGCGTGCAGCCGCCATCCTCCACCCCGCGCAGAATCACCTCGCCGCCCGGCGGGGTGAACTTGATCGAGTTGCTCAACAGGTTGGCCAGGGCCTCGAACAGCAGGGCGCGGTCGCCGGTCAGGCTCGGCAGCGTGCCCGGCACATCCAGGGTCAGGGTCAACTGGCCTTCCTCGGCCAGCGGCAGGTAAAAGTCATACAGCTCGCGCAGCAACGGCAGCGGGTCGAGCTCGACAAACCCCGAGCGGCGCTGGTGATCTTCGATTTCGGAAATCCGCAGCAGGCCGCGAAAGCGCGCCATCAGCCGGTCGGCCTCGGCCAGCACCTGGTCCAGCTGCAAGGCTTCGGGCGTGCCCTCGACCGCCTGTTGCTGCATGCGATACAGCTGCGCGCGCAGGCGGGTCAGCGGGGTGCGCAGGTCGTGGGCGATGTTGTCGCACACACCCTTGACCTCGTTCATCAGCCGTTCGATGCGGTCGAGCATGGCGTTGACGATGGCCGCCAGCATGTCCAGCTCGTCGCGGCGGTTGGACAGCGGCAAGCGGTGGGTCATGTCGCCGGCGACTATCGCCTCGGCGCTGGCCTGGATGCCGCGAATCCGCCGCAGCGGCCGGCGCCTGAGCAGGTGCCAGCCGGCGGCGCCGGGGATGATGGTCAGCGACACGCCCCACAGCAGCGCGTGGAGAATGATCCGCGTCACCGCGAACAGCGAGCCGTTGTCGCGCACCAGGATCAGCCAGCGGCCGTCGCGGGTGTAGGTGGCCACCGCATCGCAGCTGTCGCGGGGCAGGTTGGGGTCGTCGGAGTCGATGCAGCCCTTGAGCTCGTGGATCTGCCCGTCCAGCGGCAGGTCGTCGGGGATCTCGCGGATCGGCCCGCTGAGGTAGTGACGCCGCTCGTCGAACAGGCCATAGGCGTCGATGGCGCGCATGTCGAAGGTCATGCTGGTGGTCAGGGCTTCTTCCAGCTGCTCGCCCTGGAAGCGCGCGAACAGGTGCTGGCGCTGCATCAGCGAGTGCTTGGCGAGGCTTTCCAGGTAGCCGGACACCTCGTAGTACATGACGCCCATGAGGATGCAGCTCCAGGCCACGAATAGCGAACTGTAGAGCGCCAGCAGGCGGCTGCTGGAGGAGCGCCAGCCCTTAGAGGGGTTCAGCAATGACATAACCCGAGCCTCGCACGGTGCGGATCAGCGGGGTCATGCCGGGCGGATCGATCTTCTTGCGCAGGCGGCCGATGTGCACGTCGATCAGGTTGGTGCCCGGGTCGAAGTGATAGCCCCAGACCTCCTCGAAAATCATCATCCGCGAGAGGATCTGGCCGGTGTTGCGCATCAGGAATTCCAGCAGCTTGTATTCGGTGGGCAACAGGCTCAGCAACTGGTCGGCGCGGGTCGCTTCGCGGCTGATCAGGTTCAGCTCCAGGTCGGCGACCCGCAGGCTGGTTTCGAATTCCTGCACCGTGCTCTTGCGCCGCAGCAGCACCTCGACCCGAGCGGCCATTTCGTCGGAGGCGAAGGGTTTGGTCAGGTAGTCGTCGCCACCGGCGCGCAGGCCGCGCACGCGCTCGTCGACGTCGGACAGGGCGCTGATCATCAGGATCGGCGTCGACACACCAATGGTGCGCAGGGTGGTGACGATCGCCAGGCCGTCCAGCTCGGGTAGCATGCGGTCGAGGGTGATCAGGTCGTAGTCGCCGCTGACGGCGCGCACCAGGCCTTCGCGACCGTTGTCGACCCAATCCACGTCCAGCCCGTGGCTGCTCAGTTCCGCCACGATTTCGCGGGCGGTTACGGCATCGTCTTCGATGGTCAGAATGCGGGTCATAAGGGCTTACCTGATTGGGGATTTCATGACGCAGGCCTGCATTTTGCCAAGAAATCGCCGCGGGCTTTCTAAAAAATCTTTCATCTTCATACCAGTGCCCTGGCGAACGCAGGGTAGCAGGCGGGCCGGGTGGGGCAATCGTTGATATCATCCAGCTATTACTGGCTGGCATGGACGCTGCGCAATGCACCTACCTCATTACCTCGACTTCAAAGCCCTAGGCGCCTGCCTGTTGTTGCTGGCGGTGGCCCCGGCGTTCGCCGCCAATCAGCCGTGCTCGGGCAAGAAAGGCGGGATCGCCGGCTGCGACGGCGAGCTGTTCCTGTGCAACGACGGCTCCATCAGCGGCTCCAAGCAAAACTGCGCCGCGCGCTACGGCAACTCGGGCCAGGCCGCGCGCCCACAAAGCCTGTTGCGCAGCAGCGACGGCTGCTCCTGTGGCAGTGGCAGTTTCTGCACCGGGCCACGGGGCGGGGTCTATTGCCTGACCCCGAGCGGCAGCAAAAGCTACAAGCGTAAATAACGCCCGCAGACGCCGATTGGACAGGCCCGGGCGCCTCTACTAGCGTTGCCGGCACGGCGCCGCCGGGGGCCGCTATCGGGGACAAGACGAATGGACAAAAAGCAAGCCAGGCGCCAAGTCATTGCCAGCCTCGAGGCCGGGCGCTCCAGGGGCGAAACCTTTGCCGCGTTTGCCGGCAGCGGAATCAAGGAGCGGCTGCTGGCGTTCTGGATCGCCGCTTATTCCGACCCAGTGCTCTATGCCCGGCACCGGCGCAAGATCCAGATCCTGTTGGCAGTGATGCTGCTGCAGGCGGTCGTCGGCGCGGTGGCCGGGTTCTTCCTCGGCTCGGTCATAGGTCCGAAGGCTGCATGGGTATTCGCGCTCTTGGGCGGCCTGGTGCCGCTGCTGTTCGCCTGGGGCTTCCATAAACCTTCGGCGAACGCCTACAGCCTCTATGCTCTTCTGACCCTGTCACAATTCCCCCGATTGTTCGAAGGTTATGCCGAAGACCCGTTGGGTACTCTGATCGGCGCGGCCATGACCTTGGGGGTGGTGTTTTTCGCGATGTACGTGCGCAGTCTGATCTTTCCGGATTTCGCTTTCATCGGGCCGCGCAAGGTCAAGGGTCGCTACGTGTTTTCCAGTTAGGGCAGGGCGGCGGGGGCGCATTCCAGGGCCTTCCGCTTTGCTTGGCCCAGATCAATGTTCTTGTTCGACAAACCTACTAGATTGGCCTGGTGTTCAGCTCCGAGGAGCTGGCGTCGCGCAACCCTGAACCGGGTCGAAGCCCAGGTTCAGGGTGATGCACAGCAGGACGCTGGCATTCCTCTTCACTCAAGGACGAATTTCCTGATGCGCCATACCGAACGAACCTTCGATATCCAGCCGCTGCAACAGGCGGATATGACCATCAGCCTCAATGGCCAGCCGGTGACGGCGGCGATTGGTGAAACCGTACTCAGCGTCATCCAGTCCCTCGGGCTGCGTCAGGTGGCGCGCAACGACCACGGCCAGCTGGCCGGCGCCTATTGCGGCATGGGCGTGTGCCATTGCTGCCTGGTGCAGATCGACGGCCGACACAAGCGCCGGGCCTGCCAGACTCAGGTGCGGCCGGGCATGCAGGTGCAGACCGAAGTCAACCGCATCGTTGCCGCGGAGGAGGTGCTATGAGCCTCAATCCCCTGATCGTCGGCGGCGGCCCCGCCGGCATGGCGGCCGCCATCGAGCTGGCCGAGCACGGTGTGCGCAGCACCCTGATCGACGAGGCCTCGCGCCTGGGTGGCGTGGTCTACCGCGGGCCGCTGCGCGACGGCGTGCAGCTGGACTACCTAGGGCCGCGTTATTGCGAAGCCCTGGCGAAACTGCACGGGGCCTTTTCCGACTGCGAACAGATGATCGACGTGCGCCTCAACCACCGGGTGGTGGGGGCCGAAGGCAAGGGCAGCCTGGTCCTGCTGGATGCCGACGAGCAGTTGCAGGAGGTGGCCTATCCGCAGTTGTTGCTGGCCGCCGGTTGCCATGAGCGCAGCGTGCCGTTTCCCGGCTGGACCTTGCCCGGGGTGATGCTGCTGGGCGGCTTGCAGCTGCAGATCAAGAGCGGCGTGGTCAAGCCGCGCGGGCCGGTGGTGATCGCCGGCACCGGGCCGCTGCTGCCGCTGGTGGCCTGCCAGCTGCACGCCAGTGGCGCGAACGTGGCGGCGGTCTACGAGGCCTGCACCTTTGGCCGGATCGCCAAGGAAAGCCTGGCGCTGCTGAACAAGCCGCAGCTGTTCCTCGACGGCCTGAGCATGCTGGCCTACCTCAAGCTGCACCGCATTCCTGTGCATTACGGCTGGGGCGTGGTCGAGGCCCAGGGCACGGACGGCCTGGAAAGCGTCAGCGTGGCACCGTACTCGGCGCGCTGGGAGCCGGACCTGAGCCGCCAGCAACAAGTCGCCGCCCAGACCCTGGCGGTGGGCTACGGCTTTATCCCGCGCACCCAGCTCAGCCAGCAGATGGGCCTCAACCACGGCTTCAGCCATGACGGCTACCTGCGGGCCACGGCCAACGTCTGGCAGCAAAGCAGCGAGCCGCACATTCACCTGGCCGGCGACATGGGCGGGATTCGCGGCGGCGAGGCGGCGATGCTCACCGGGCGCATCGCCGCGCTGTCGATCCTGATGCAGCGCGATGTGCTGAGTAACGAGGCGGCCTTGGAGCGGCGCCAGAAGTACCAGAGCAAACTGGCTTCCATCACCCGTTTCCGCGCCGCGGTGGACCGCTACACCGAACGCGGCACCGGGCAGATCGAACTGCCGGCCGCCGACACCCTGATCTGCCGCTGCGAACACGCGACCCGTGGCGATATCGACCGCGCCCTGGAGCAGGGCGTGCAGGACATGGCCAGCCTGAAGATGCGCACCCGGGTGAGCATGGGCGACTGCCAGGGCCGCATGTGCGTGGGCTATTGCAGCGACCGTCTGCGCCAGGCCACCGGGCGCCAGGATGTGGGCTGGCTGCGCCCGCGTTTCCCCCTGGACCCGATTCCCTTTTCCGCTTTCCCTCAACCGAGCAAGGATGCTTTGAATCATGAGTAAGTTCTACGACGTGGTCATCGCTGGCGGTGGTGTGATCGGCGCTTCCTGCGCGTACCAGTTGTCCAAGCGCAAGAACCTGCGGGTGGCGTTGATCGACGCCAAGCGTCCGGGCAACGCCACCCGTGCCTCGGCCGGCGGCCTGTGGGCCATCGGCGAGTCGGTGGGGCTGGGCTGCGGGGTGATCTTCTTTCGCATGATGTCGGCGCGCAACAAGCGCCAGGCCCAGGGTTCGGCGGTGCTGGTGGACTCCAGCACGCCGCATATCCTGCCGCAGTCGTTCTTCGACTTCGCCCTGCAATCCAACGGCTTGTACCCGCAGTTGCACGAGGAACTGCGCGAGCGCCATGGCATGGACTTCAAGTTCGAGCGCACCGGGCTGAAGTTCGTGATCTACGACGACGAGGACCGGCTCTATGCCGAGCACATCGTGGCTTGCATCCCGCACTTGTCCCATCAGGTGCGCTGGCTCGACCAGGCGGCGCTGCGCGAGGCGGAGCCGAATGTCAGCCATCACGCCCAGGGTGCCCTGGAATTCCTTTGCGACCACCAGGTCAACCCGTTCCGCCTGGCCGACGCCTACACCGAAGGCGCGCGGCAGAACGGCGTGGACATGTACTTCAACACCAACGTCACCGGCGTGCTGCACCAGGGCAGCCGGATCAGCGGGGTGCAGACGGCGGAGGCGGGGCTTTTCCATTGCGACACCCTGATCAACGCCGCCGGCGCCTGGGCCGCCGAGCTGAGCCTGCAAGCCACCGGCGCGAGCATTCCGGTGAAGCCGGTCAAGGGCCAGATCCTGCTCACCGAGCGCATGCCGCAACTGCTCAACGGTTGCCTGACCACCAGCGATTGCTACATGGCGCAGAAGGACAATGGCGAGATCCTGATCGGCAGCACCACCGAGGACAAGGGCTTCGACATCAGCACCACCTACCGGGAGATCCAGGGCCTGGTGCAGGGCGCGGTGCGTTGCGTGCCGCAACTCGAACAGGTCAACCTCAAGCGCTGCTGGGCCGGTTTGCGTCCGGGCTCGCCGGATGAGCTGCCGATCCTCGGGCCGATGTGCGGGGTGGAGGGTTACCTCAATGCCTGCGGACACTTCCGCACCGGCATCCTGACCTCGGCGATCACTGGGGTGCTGTTGGATCGGTTGGTGAATGAGGAGGCGTTGCCGCTGGATATCACGCCGTTCCTCGCCGAGCGTTTCGGCTTGCAGGCGGTGGCGCCGTTGCAGGTGGCGCTGGGCTGAGCCTGGCGCGGTGCTTCAGAAGCACCGCGTCGCCCTTGAGCCTTTTNGGAGCGAGGCTTGCCCGCGATTAACGTGAACGATAACGCGATGTCACTGAAACACCGCGCCGCCTGGTGGCCTCAAACCATCGGCGTACTGACAAACAGCTCCAACCCTTCCGCATACTCCGCAAACGCCTTGACCCTTGGAAACCGCGTGGCATCCAGATGCTCGGCCACCACCAGCTGGGTAAAGCTCCAGGCCACGGCCAGGCTGATACCGGCCTGATCGATGCCGCCATCGGTGGCCAGCGGACGTTTCTCCAATTCTTTTTCCAACTCGCCATAGGCCGCCGCCAGCTGCCCGCGAACCCGCTCCAGCCAGGGTTCGTGCTGCTTCTGTGCGGGGCGCAGCTGGTACTCGTAGTAGATCTGCACCGACTTCTCGCATGCCGCCAGCGCCAGGCCGATCAGCCGCAGGTCGTGGGCCCGCGCCTGGGGCGCCGCCGGCAACAGGCTGCGGCCGGCCAGGGTTTCCAGGTAGTCGATGATCAGGCACGAATCCATCAGCACCGTGCCGTCGTCGCAGATCAGGGTCGGCGCCTTGACCACCGGATTGATGCGCTGGAACTGCTCGAAGGTGCGAAACACCGACAACGCCTCATGCTCGAACGGGATATCCAGGCGCTTGAGGGTGAGGGCGACACGGCGAACATAGGGTGAATCGAGCATACCGATGAGTTTCATTGAGCATTTCCTTGTGCGGCACAACGAGACAGGGGAGGGCAGCGGCTAATTTAGCGACAAATGTCCGGGGTTGGCTATCGGGGGCTTGGTTATTGCTGTCAATCGTCGATGACCTGTATTCCAGGTGTAATGAAGCGAGGATGAAAGTTCTCGGGCAGCCTGTTGGTGCAATGTTCGAGGGAGCTGAAAGCATGAGGCTGGTTATATGAGCGCGAAGTTGTAAAAGGCCCGCCAGGCACCTTTATCGGTATGCTTGATAAGGGGTTGGAAACCCGCAGCCTGATATTGCGCTGCGGGTTTAAGCGTCCGAAGCAGTATTAAACAAGTTCTACTGTTTCGGTTTGACAGGCTCAATAAAGCGCTGTGCCTCTCAAACCGCTGCTTTATTGTTCACTCCACGCGATTGCCTTATTGAAAGCCTCATAGGTTTCGGACTCGATAAACTCGACAGTCGGAACGATTTTGAGTGATTTCAGCAGGTCCTCGACATCGTCTTCCTGCCCGATTTGCACAAAGAACTGCTGGATACTGCTCATCTCGCTGTTGGTCAGGCTGCCGAGGAAATTCGTCCCTACGTAGTTTTGAGCCACATAAAAACTGTAGTTATTGTTGCCAACCTTGGACTTGTATATCAGCGTCAGTCCGCCGGCCCCCAAGGTGACTTTGCCATCGCTTTCCTCTTTCATCTCCCTGGCGATAGTGTCGTGATCAGTTTCTCCCGCATTCTTGGTTCCACCGAAAAACTGCGGCATGCCGCCATAAACCAGATTGGCGCGTTTGATGGGGAAGTAAAGGTAGCCATTATCCTCGTCTTCGGAATACAGAAGAATTGCGTATGCTTTATCGGTCATGATGCGCTCCTTGCGTGAGTTTGAACTTGAACCTCAAACTTCCCTGGCACTGCGAGGGATTGATCCTGATGCCCATGACCAGCACTTGATTGAACAGAGCAGCACCCTTGTGCTGTGGAGCATCCGTTACCCAGCGTAGGTGAGCGACGTAGCCGGTGCCGGTCTTTCAGATGAAAAGCATGAGACGGCCTCGTAGCCGGGTGGGGCAGGGCTATCGTGTAGGAAGCATTGGCTGAACATCGGCAGGAGAAGCGCTATGCATCCCACCCGAACCGCCCTTGTCCTTGCCGGTGGCGGCAGCCTCGGAGCTGTCCAGGTGGGGATGCTGCGGGCGCTGCTCGAAAAGCACGTGGGGTTCGACCTGGTGGTCGGCGCGTCGGTCGGCGCCCTCAACGGTGCCTACTTTGCCGCCAGGCCCAATGCCCGCGGGGTCGCCGAACTGGCCGATTTCTGGCGGGGCTTGCACAAGGCTGATGTGTTTCCGTTTTCCTTCATTGACGCGCTGTCTTCCTTGCTCAAGCGGCGCGGCTGCCTGCTGCCCTCGTCGGCGCTGGCGAGCCTGGTGCGCCGGGTGCTGCCGGTCACCCGCATCGAAGACACCGAACTGCCCCTGCATATCGTCACCACCAACCTGCTCACCGGGGCCGAGGAGCTGCTGTCCAGCGGCAGCGTCGAGCAGGCCCTGCTGGCCAGCGCCGCGATTCCCCTGGTGTTTCCCTGGGTGCAGATCGGCGACAAGCTGCTGGTCGACGGTGGCGTCGCCAGCAACACCCCGATCGCCGCGGCGGTGTCCCTGGGCGCGACCCGGGTCATAGTGGTACCGACCGGATTCGGTTGCGCCTGCCCACGACCGCCGAGCGGCTTGATCGCCCTGGCCTTGCACACCCTGAACCTGATGAGCATGCGCCAGCTGGTGCGGGACATTGAGCTCTATTCGCCACAGGCGGCGATCCATGTGGTCGCGCCGCTGTGTCCGCTGGGCATTTCGGTGTTCGACTTCAGCCAGACCGAGCAACTGCTGCAACGGGCCCACCAGCAAACCCTGACCTGGGTCGAAGAGGGCGGCCTGATCCGCACCGGCGTGCCGGGGGCGTTGCAGGCGCATACGCACTCGGCGGGGTGAGGCTCAGTCCTCGAACCCCGCCTGCTCGTGAATCTCGTCGACCTTCAGTTCCAGGCGGTAGGCCACGGCGATGAACAGCGCCTGGCACAGGCACAGGGTCGCGCTCAGGGAGCGGAAGGCGAAGGAGCTGCCTTCGTTGACCAGCAGCACGCTGTTGGCGCGCTTGGCCAGGGGCGACAGGTTGCTGTCGGTGATGATCAGCGTCTTGGCCTGGTGGTGCTGGGCGATGCGCAGGCAGTGCTGGGTTTCCTTGGCATAGGGGGTGAAGCTGATGGCGATCACCAGGTCGTTGGGGCGGATGCTGCGCATCTGCTCGCGGTAGCTGCCGCCCAGGCCCGACACCAGGTGGATGCGCTTGTTGGTGTGCTGCAGGTTGTACACCAGGTAATCGGCCACGGCGAAGGAGCGGCGCACCCCGACCACGTAGATGTTGTCGGCGTTGACCACCAGGTCCACGGCCTTGTCGAAGGCCGCGTCATCCAGTTCCAGGCCCAGGCGCTCGATGCCCGACAGGGTGGCGTTGATGCACTCGCGCGCCAGGTCGCCGCCGCTGGCCTTCTGCGACTTGTTGGCGATCATGCTGCGGATGCGCTGCTGGTAGTTCTGTACCGGGGTGGTCTTGTGGGTATAGGCCTCGCGAAACAGCGCCTGCATTTCGCTGAAACCGCTGAAACCGAAGCGCTGGGAGAAGCGCACGATGGCCGAAGGGTGCACCTCGCATTCGCGGGCGATGTCGCTGATGCGGTCGACCATGATCCGGTCGCTCTGCTGGCTCATGTAGCTGGCGATGCGCTTGAGCTGGCGCGGCAGGCTTTCGTATTCCTGGGTGATCAGCTGCAGCAGGCGTTCGGCATTGATCGGGGGGCTGGCGAGGTCGCTGTCTTGCGGGCTCTCGGTCGTGGCCGGCTGATCGGTGCGGGACATAGGCAATCCTTCTGTGCTTACTGGCTTGTACTTGATGGGAACGGGCCTGTTCTCCATTCCCTGACAATAGGTGGGCTGTGCGCAGTCTACAGGGTCGGCGCGGGGAAAATCTTGAGGCGCGCAGCCATAGGCAGCCTGCTGAAACGATGCACGCTGCCTGGACCGGCCTTGAAAAAGTTTATTGGAAAAAATATTCCACGTAAAAAATTTATAGAAAAAATATTGATTGGTGTCGGTGAACGTTTTAGTCTGCATCCACCAAGAGCGTTCGGCGCCTTCCTCGGTGCCACGCGCAGGCTGATAAAAATAACAGGAGCCAGCATGGGCCAGACTCGTTTTGCCAGTGGGCGTCAATTGGATCTGATTTGCCTCGGACGCCTGGGCGTCGACCTTTACGCACAGCAGGTCGGGGCCCGGCTGGAAGATGTCGCAAGCTTCGCCAAATACCTCGGCGGCTCGTCCGCCAACATCGCCTTCGGCACCGCGCGCCTGGGCTTGCGCTCGGCGATGCTGGGCCGGGTCGGCGACGATCACATGGGGCGCTTCCTGGTGGAGTCCCTGGCCCGCGAAGGCTGCGACGTCAGTGCGATCAAGGTCGATCCGGAGCGCCTGACCGCCCTGGTCCTGCTCGGTCTCAAGGACCGCGAGACCTTCCCCCTGGTGTTCTACCGCGAGAACTGCGCCGACATGGCCCTGCGCGCCGAAGACATCAGCGAAGCCTTTATCGCCTCCAGCAAAGCCTTGCTGATCACCGGCACCCATTTCTCCACCGACGGTGTGTACCAGGCCAGTCTCCAGGCCCTGGAGTACGCCGAACAGCACAACGTCAAACGCGTGCTCGACATCGACTACCGCCCGGTGCTCTGGGGCCTGGCGGGCAAGGCCGATGGCGAGACCCGGTTTGTCGCCGACCAGAATGTCAGCGCCCATGTGCAGAAGATCCTGCCGCGCTTCGACCTGATCGTCGGCACCGAAGAAGAATTCCTGATCGCCGGCGGCAGCGACGACCTGCTCAGCGCCTTGCGCACGGTGCGCTCGCTGACCGCCGCGACCCTGGTGGTCAAGCTCGGTCCCCAGGGCTGCACGGTGATCCACGGGGCGATCCCGGCGCGCCTGGAAGACGGCGCCATTTATCCCGGGGTGCGGGTCGAAGTGCTCAACGTGCTGGGGGCGGGCGATGCCTTTATGTCCGGCTTCCTCAGCGGCTGGCTGGAGGACGCCAGTGACGAGCGCTGCTGCCAGCTGGCCAATGCCTGCGGTGGTCTGGTGGTGTCGCGCCATGCCTGCGCGCCGGCGATGCCGACCCGCGCCGAGCTGGATTACCTGTTCAACAGCCCGGTGCCCATCACCCGGCCGGACCAGGACACCGCCCTGCAGCGCCTGCATCAGGTCAGCGTGCCGCGCAAGGCCTGGAAGCAGCTGTTCATCTTCGCCTTCGACCATCGCGGGCAGTTGGTGGAACTGGCGCAGAAGGGCGGGCGCGAGCTCAAGGCCATTGGCCAACTCAAGCAGCTGTTTATCCAGGCCGTGGAGCGGGTCGAGGCCGACTTGCGTGAGCAGGGCGTCGAAGCCGATGTCGGCCTGCTGGCCGACCAGCGTTTCGGCCAGGATTCGCTGAACGCCGCCACCGGCCGTGGCTGGTGGGTGGCGCGGCCGGTGGAAGTCCAGGGCTCGCGGCCGCTGGCCTTTGAGCACGGGCGTTCGATTGGCAGCAACCTGATTGCCTGGCCCCAGGAACAGATCATCAAGTGCCTGGTGCAGTACCACCCGGACGACGAGCCGCTGCTGCGCCTGGAACAGGAAGCGCAGATCAAGGGCCTGTACCAGGCGTCCCAGGTCAGCGGCCATGAGCTGCTGCTGGAAATCATTCCGCCCAAGGACCATCCCTCGACTCACCCGGACGTGCTCTACCGCGCCCTCAAGCGCCTGTACAACCTGGGCATCTTCCCGGCCTGGTGGAAGATCGAGGCGCAGAGCGCCGAAGACTGGACCCGGCTCGACGAGCTGATCGAGGAGCGCGACCCCTATTGCCGTGGCGTGGTGCTGCTGGGCCTCAACGCCCCGGCGACAGCCCTGGCCGAGGGGTTCCGCCAGGCCGGCAACAGCCGCACCTGCCGCGGGTTCGCCGTGGGCCGCACGATTTTCCACGAACCGAGCCGGGCCTGGCTGGCGAACGAGATCGACGATGAAACCCTGATCCGCCGGGTGCAGGCGACCTTCGTCGAACTGATCGACGCCTGGCGCGCTGCCCGCAGCTGATCCACGTCTTCTGTAGGAGCGAGG
>NZ_JBQENK010000007.1:253746-277013 GCF_052044735.1 Pseudomonas sp. 22526 | reverse complement strand
TCGTTCATCGCGGGCAAGCCTCGCTCCTACAGAAACAACGGCTTATTTAGAAAACAATAAAAGGTGCAGCCATGCCCGCAATCCGAATTGGCATCAACCCGATTTCCTGGAGCAACGACGACCTGCCGTCCCTCGGCGGCGAAACGCCTTTGAGCACGGCGCTGAGCGAGGGCAAGGAGATCGGCTACGAAGGTTTCGAGCTCAACGGCAAGTTCCCCAAGGATGCCAAGGGCGTCGGCGATGTGCTGCGGCCTTATGACCTGGCGCTGGTCTCGGGCTGGTATTCCAGCCGCCTGGCCCGGCGCTCGGTGGCCGAGGAGATCGACGCCATCGCCAGCCATGTCCAGCTGCTGGCGCAGAACGGCGCCAGGGTGCTGGTCTACGGCGAGGTTGCCGACTCGATCCAGGGCCAGCGCATTCCCCTGGTGGAGCGTCCGCGTTTTCACAGCGAACAGGCCTGGCAGGAATACGCCGACAAGCTCACCGAGCTTGCGCGTTTCACCCTGTCCCAGGGCGTGCGCCTGGTCTACCACCACCATATGGGTGCCTACGTCGAATCGCCGGCGGACATCGATAAGTTGATGAGCCTGACCGGCAGCGAAGTCGGCCTGCTGTTCGATTCGGGTCACTGCTACATGGGCGGCGGCGAACCGCTGGAGGTGCTGCGCAAGCACATCGGGCGCATCTGCCATGTGCACTTCAAGGACGTGCGCAAGCCGGTGGTGCAGCTGGCGCGCAACAACCTGTGGAGTTTCCCCGACTGCATCATCAACGGCACCTTCACCGTGCCGGGGGATGGCGACATCGATTTTGCCGCGCTGCTGGATGAGCTGCTGGCCGCCGATTACCAGGGCTGGCTGGTGGTGGAGGCCGAGCAGGACCCGGCGGTGGCACCGAGTTACATCTATGCGAAGAAGGGCTACGACACCCTGCGCGCGCTGCTTGATGAGAGGACTGCACCATGAGCCTGTTGGTAAAAAGCGCGGCCAAGGGCCGGACCATGGTCCAGTTGACTGAGGGCCGATTGCAGTACGTCGGTTTTGCCGCCTACCGCCTGAGCCTCGGTGAAAGCCTGCCCCTCAGTGCCGGTGATAAGGAGCTGTGCCTGGTGCTGCTCAGCGGGCGCATCGGCATTCAGGGCGAGGCGCCGGGGCAGGGCGCCTTCGGCTGGGACAACCTCGGCGACCGGCAATCGGTGTTCGAGGACAAATCGCCCTTCGCCGTCTACCTGCCGCCCGGCAGCCAGGCCCAGGTCACGGCCCTGAGCGATGTGCAGATCGCCGTCTGCGCCGCGCCCGGCGCTACTGCAAACAGCTCCGCCGCCAAGGGCCTCGGCCCACGGCTGATCCGCCCTGAGAGCATGAAGCGCAGCATGCGCGGCAAGGGCGCCAACACCCGCTATGTGTGCGACATCCTGCCGGACAGCGAGCCGGCCCATTCGCTGCTGGTGGTGGAGGTGCGTACGCCGTCCGGGCATTCCTCCAGCTACCCGCCGCACAAGCACGACACCGACGACCTGCCGCACCAGAGCTTTCTCGAAGAGACCTATTACCACCAGGTCAACCCGCCTCAGGGCTTCGTGTTCCAGCGGGTCTACACCGACGATCGCAGCATCGATGAGGCCATGGCCGTGGAGCACGGCGACCTGGTGGTGGTTCCCAAGGGCTACCACCCGGTCAGCGTGCCCTATGGCTACGAGTCCTATTACCTGAACGTCATGGCCGGGCCCAAGCGGGTCTGGCAGTTCCATAACGATCCGCAGCACAGCTGGCTGCTGGACCTCTGATTTCCAAAGTCTGATTTCCAACCTTCGAATGGAGAACAAGAACAATGAGTGACGCCCCGGTAATCGGCCATTACATCGACGGTCAGGTGCAGGACAACGGCGAGCGTTTCGCCAATGTGTTCAACCCGGCCACCGGCCGCGTGCAGGCCCAGGTCGCCCTGGCCAGCCAGAAGACGGTGGACGATGCCGTTGCTTCGGCGATGAAGGCCTTTCCGGCCTGGTCCGAGCAGTCGGCGCTGCGCCGTTCGCGGGTGATGTTCAAGTTCAAGGAACTGCTGGACCGACACCACAACGAACTGGCAGAGATCATCACCCGCGAGCACGGCAAGGTGCTGTCCGATGCCCGTGGCGAAGTGACCCGCGGCATCGAGATCGTCGAGTTCGCCTGTGGCGCGCCGAGCCTGCTGAAAACCGATTTCAGCGACAACATCGGCGGCGGCATCGACAACTGGAACCTGCGCCAGCCCCTGGGCGTGTGCGCCGGGGTCACCCCATTCAATTTCCCGGTGATGGTGCCGCTGTGGATGATCCCGCTGGCCCTGGTCAGCGGTAACTGCTTCATCCTCAAGCCGTCCGAGCGCGACCCGTCCGCCAGCCTGCTGATGGCCCGCCTGCTGACCGAAGCCGGGCTGCCCGATGGTGTGTTCAACGTGGTCCAGGGCGACAAGGCGGCGGTGGATGGGCTGTTACAGCACCCGGATATCGAAGCGATTTCCTTTGTCGGTTCGACGCCGATCGCCGAGTACATCCACCGGCAAGCCACCTCCCGCGGCAAGCGCGTGCAGGCCCTGGGCGGGGCGAAGAACCATATGATCGTGATGCCCGATGCTGACCTCGACCAGGCTGCCGACGCGCTGATCGGCGCCGCCTACGGCTCGGCCGGCGAGCGCTGCATGGCGATCTCCATCGCCGTGGCGGTGGGCGATGTCGGTGACCGGCTGATCGAGAAACTACGGCCGCGCATCGACCAGCTGAAGATCGGCAACGGCATGCAGGGCGACAGCGACATGGGGCCGCTGGTGACCGCCGAGCACAAGGCCAAGGTCGAAGCTTTCATCGACCAGGGCGTGGCCCAGGGCGCGCAACTGCTGGTGGACGGCCGGGGCTTCAAGGTGCCGGGCGCGGAGCAGGGCTTCTTTGTCGGCGCCACCCTGTTCGACGGTGTGACCACGGAGATGAGCATTTACCAGGAGGAAATCTTCGGCCCGGTGCTGGGCATCGTCCGGGTTCCGGATTTCGCCAGCGCGGTGGCGCTGATCAACGCCCATGAGTTCGGCAACGGCGTGTCCTGCTTCACCAGCGACGGCGGCGTGGCCCGGGCCTTCGCCCGCAACATCAAGGTCGGCATGGTCGGTATCAACGTGCCGATCCCGGTGCCTATGGCCTGGCATTCCTTCGGCGGCTGGAAGCGCTCGCTGTTCGGCGACCACCACGCCTACGGCGAGGAAGGCCTGCGCTTCTACAGCCGCTACAAGAGTGTGATGCAGCGCTGGCCGGACAGCATCGCCAAGGGCCCAGAGTTCAGCATGCCGACCGCCAAGTAAAACCCTTCAACCCGTTGCCCTGGAGAACAAGAATAATGAGCCAGCCCCTGCGTTTCGCCCTGAATCGTATGGTTGCCCCGCGTTTGACCCTGCCGGCGTTCATCGAACTGGCGGTGACCCTGAAAGCCGATGCCATCGAGATCCGCAATGACCTCAAGGGCGTGGAAATCGAAGACGGCACGCCGCCGCAACAGGTGCGCCAGTTGTGCGCGGCCCAGGGCATCCAGGTGCTGTCGATCAATGCGCTGTATCCCTTCGATGTCTGGAACGACGAGCGTCGTGCCCAGGCCCTGAAGCTCGCCGCCTATGCCCGCGACTGCGGCGCCCGCGGCCTGGTGATGTGCCCGCTGAACGACCGCGCCGACACCCGCAGCGAAGCCGAACGCGCCGCCGGCCTGCGCACTGCCCTGACGCAGCTGGCGCCGATCCTGCGCGAGCACGGGATTCTCGGTTTTATCGAACCCCTGGGCTTCGAGGAGTGTTCCCTGCGGCGCAAGCGCACGGCGGTGGAGGCGATCCGCGCCATCGGCGGGCTGGATGTGTTCCGCCTGGTGCACGACACCTTTCACCATCATCTGGCCGGCGAGCAGGAATTCTTCCCCGAGCTGACCGGGCTGGTGCATATCTCCGGGGTCGAGGATCGCGAGGCGCCCCTGGCGAGCATCCGCGACGGCCACCGGGTGCTGGTGGGCGAGGGCGACATCCTCGGCAACGCGGCGCAGATCGAGGCTCTGCTTGCCAGTGGCTACAGCGGCCACCTGTCGTTCGAACCCTTCGCCGACAGCGTGCATGGGCTGGCGGATATCCAGCGGGCGATCGGCGCGAGCATCGACCACCTCAAGCACGCCCTGGCCTGACCCTGTAGCCGCTGCCGAAGGCTGCGATCGCGACCGAAGGGCGCGCAAGGCCTGAAGATCGCTGAAGGCCTTCGGCCTTATCGCAGTCTGCGGCAGCGGCTACAAGCAGCAACCTTCACCCTATTCAAAGGTGCAGATATGACTACGACACGACTGACCATGGCCCAGGCCCTGGTGAAATTCCTCGACAACCAATACGTCGAGATCGATGGGGTGCAGAGCAAGTTCGTCGCCGGGATCTTCACCATCTTCGGCCACGGCAACGTGCTCGGCCTGGGCCAGGCCCTGGAGCAGGACAGCGGCGAACTGGTGGTGCATCAGGGCCGCAACGAGCAGGGCATGGCCCACGCCGCCATCGGCTTCGCCAAGCAGCACCTGCGGCGCAAGATCTACGCCTGCACCTCGTCGGTGGGCCCGGGGGCGGCGAACATGCTGACCGCCGCGGCGACCGCCACCGCCAACCGCATCCCTTTGCTGCTGCTGCCCGGCGATGTCTACGCCAGCCGCCAGCCCGACCCGGTGCTGCAACAGATCGAGCAGTTCCACGACCTGAGCATCAGCACCAACGATGCCTTCAAGGCCGTGAGCAAATACTGGGACCGCATCAACCGCCCCGAGCAACTGATGACCGCGGCGATCCACGCCATGCGCGTGCTCACCGACCCGGCGGAAACCGGCGCGGTGACCCTGGCCTTGCCCCAGGATGTGCAGGCCGAGGCCTACGATTACCCGGATTACTTCCTGCAAAAACGCGTGCACCGCATCGAACGCCGGCCGGCCAGCGCCGCCATGCTCGAGGATGCCGTGGCGGCCTTTGCCGGCAAGCGCAAGCCGCTGATCATCTGCGGCGGCGGGGTCAAGTACTCCGGGGCCAACGAGGCGCTGCAAGCCTTTGCCGAGCGCTTCGGCATTCCCTTCGCCGAAACCCAGGCCGGCAAGAGCGCGGTGGTTTCCAGCCATCCGCTGAACCTCGGCGGCATCGGCGAGACCGGTTGCCTGGCGGCCAACCTGCTGGCGAAAGAGGCGGACCTGATCATCGGCATCGGCACCCGCTACAGCGATTTCACCACCGCGTCGAAGTCGCTGTTCCGCGCCGATGCGCAGTTTCTCAACCTCAATATCAGCCCCTGTGATGCGCTGAAACTCGACGGCGTGCAGCTGCTGGCGGACGCCCGGGACGGCCTCAACGAACTGGCCGCGGCCCTGGCGCGCAGCGACTACCAGGCGGCCTGGGGGGCGCAGATCAGCCAGGCGCGGGCGCAGCTGGACGCGGAGGTGGACCGGGTCTACCAGGTCGAATACCGCGCCGACGGCTTTGTCCCGGAGATCAACGACCATATGGACCCGGCGGTGCTGCGCGAATTCATCGAGCTGACCGGCTCCTGCCTGACCCAGAGCCGGGTGCTGGGGGTGCTCAACCAGACCCTGGCCGACGACGCGGTGATAGTCGCCGCCGCCGGCAGCCTGCCCGGCGACCTGCAACGCAGCTGGCGCAGCAAGGGGGTCAACACCTATCACGTCGAGTACGGCTATTCCTGCATGGGCTATGAGGTCAACGCGGCCCTGGGGGTCAAGCTCGCCGAGCCCCAGCGCGAGGTCTACGCCCTGGTGGGCGACGGCTCCTACCTGATGCTGCATTCGGAGCTGGCCACCTCGATCCAGGAGCGGCGCAAGATCAACGTGGTGCTGCTGGACAACATGACCTTCGGCTGCATCAACAACCTGCAGATGGAACACGGCATGGACAGCTTCGGCACCGAGTTCCGCTTCCGCAACCCCGAAACCGGCAAGCTCGACGGCGCCTTCGTGCCGGTGGATTTCGCCATGAGCGCGGCGGCCTATGGCTGCAAGACCTACAAGGTGAGGACGGTCGAGGAGCTGCAGGCGGCCCTGGCCGATGCGCGGACCCAGAGGGTGTCGACCCTGATCGATATCAAGGTCCTGCCCAAGACCATGATCCACAAATACCTGTCCTGGTGGCGGGTCGGAGTGGCGCAGGTGTCCACCAGCGCCCGTACCGACGCGGTGGCCAGACAACTCAATGAACGCCTGGCCAAGGCCCGGCAGTACTGATTGCTCTCGAACGAACAACAACAGGAGTAGCACCATGTCTTTGAAACTGGGCGTCATCGGTACCGGGGCCATCGGCCAGGACCATATCCGTCGTTGCAGCCAGACCCTGCTGGGCAGCCAGGTGGTGGCGGTCACCGATATCAACCTGGAGCAGGCGGCGAAGGTGGTGGCCGAACTGAAGATCGCCGCCGAGGTGTATCCCGACGGCCATGGGCTGATCAAGGCGCCGGAAGTCGAGGCGGTGCTGGTCACCTCCTGGGGGCCGAGCCATGAAGAGTTCGTGCTGGCCGCCATCGCCGCCGGCAAGCCGGTGTTCTGCGAGAAGCCGTTGGCGGTGACCGCCGCGGGCTGCCGCAAGATAGTCGAGGCCGAGATGGCCCACGGCAAGCGCCTGGTCCAGGTGGGCTTTATGCGCCCCTACGATGCCGGCTATCGCGCGCTGAAGGCGGTGATCGACAGCGGCCAGATCGGCGAGCCGCTGATGCTGCACTGCGCCCACCGCAACCCGCGAGTCGGCGAGAACTACAAGACCGACATGGCGATCACCGACACCCTGATCCATGAACTGGACGTGCTGCGCTGGCTGCTTGCCGACGACTACGTGTCGGTGCAGGTGGTGTTCCCGCGCAAGTCGAGCAAGGCCCTGGCCCATCTGAAAGACCCGCAGGTGGTGCTGCTGGAAACCGCCAAGGGCACGCGCATCGACGTCGAGGTGTTCGTCAACTGCCAGTACGGCTACGACATCCAGTGCGAAGTGGTGGGCGAGACCGGCATTGCCAAATTGCCGGAGCCGTCCCAGGTGCAACTGCGCAGCGAGGCCAAGCTGTCCAACGCGATCCTGATGGACTGGAAGGACCGGTTTATCGCAGCTTATGACGTCGAGCTGCAGGCCTTTATCGACGGCGTGCGAGCGGGGCAGGTGGGTGGCCCTTCGGCCTGGGACGGTTATGCCGCCGCGGTGGCCGCCGACGCCTGCATCGAGGCGCAGAACAGCGGGCAGATCGTCAAGGTCGCACAACCGCCGCGCCCGGCTTTCTACGGCTGAATGCTGATTTTGTAGGAGCGAGGCTTGCCCGCGATGAACCTGAGAGCGCCGCGTTTATCCAGAAAATACGCGGCATCGTTAACGTCCATCGCGAGCAAGCTTCGCTCCTACAGGGTACACAGCAACTTTGTAGCCGCTGCCGAAGGCTGCGATCGCGACCGAAGGGCGCGCAAGGCCTCAAGATCGCTGAAGGCCTTCGGCCTTATCGCAGCCTGCGGCAGCGGCTACAGGCCAACACTTCAGATTCGGGGAGAACAATAAAATGCGTATCGCACTAGACCCCTACATGTACCGCCACCTGCCGCTGGGCAAGATGACCGACAAGGCCGCCGAACTGGGCTATGGGTACATCGAGCTGTCGCCCCGCGAGGATTTCCTGCCGTTCTACAAGGCGCCCCGGGTCGACCGGGCGCGGATCAAGGAGTTTCGCAAGGCCCTGAGCGACAGCGGCGTGCAGCTCTCTTCGCTGTTGCCGATGTACCACTGGGCCGCCGCCGACGAAGGCTTGCGCGTGGCGGCGGTGCGCAACTGGAAGCGGGCAATCCAGATCGCCGTGGAAATGGACTGCGAGCTGGTCAACACCGAGTTCACCGGCCAGTCGGACAACCCGCTGGTGTGCGAGAACCAGTTCATGCGTTCCATGGACGAGTTGATCCCGGAGTTCGAGCGCGAGGGCATCAAGCTGGATATCCAGGCCCATCCCTATGATTTCTGCGAACGCAACAACGAGTCGGTGGACATCATCCGCGGCTTCGACCGGGACTGGATCAACTACCTGTACGCGGCGCCGCACACCTTCTTTTATGACGACGGCAAGGGTGATATCGCCTCGATGCTCAAGTACGCGGGCAGCAAGCTCAGCCACCTGATCATCGCCGACACCTACAACCACAAGGCGTCGTCGAGCCTGCGCTATATCGTCAACCCGCCGGGCGTCACCGCCACCGTGCACCAGCACCTGGACATCGGCCAGGGCGAAGTGGACTGGACGGCGTTCTTCGATACCTTGCGCGAGATCCGGTTCGACGGCATTGCCACGGTCTCGGTGTTCGCCTGGGAAGACCGTCCGGACGAATCCAACCGGATGATGCTGGAGCGGGTCAGCAGCGAGTTGTGCCGCTGACACCTGTAGCCGCTGGCGCAGCCTGCGATCGACCACGCAGTGGTCGCAATCACGGCACATGCGGTCTTTCAGTTCCTTGCGCGTTGGCAGGTTTTGCGAGGACGTTGTCCTCGATCGCAGGCTACGCCAGCGGCTACAGACGTACGGCGGGTTCTATATAAGGAGGGCTTTGCGATGCGTATTGGTTTAGTGGGTTACGGCCATGGTGGCCGACATTTTCACGCGCCGCTGATTGCCAGCCTGCCCGGCGCGACCTTCGTCGGGGTGGTCACCCTGTCGGCCGAGCGCCGGCAGTTGCTGGCGGCGGAGCATCCCGGGGTACGGGCCTTCGACAGCATCGAGCAACTGGTGGCGGCCGGGATCGACGGGCTGGTGATTTCCACCCCGCTGGAGGGCCGCGCGGCGCTGGTGCTGGAAGCCATCGAGCGCGGTATCCCGGTGGTCAGCGACAAGCCCTTCGCCAGCGACGTGGAACAGGCGCGGGCACTGATCGACGCCGCGGCAACCCGCCGGGTGCCGCTGAGCCTATATATGAACCGGCGCTGGGACTCGGACTTCCTCACCCTGCGCAAGCTGATCGACAGCGGCGCCCTGGGCAGCGTCAGCCGCTTCGAGTCGCGGGTCGAGCGCTATGTGCCGCAGGCCGTGGGCAATACCAGTGGCGGCGGGTTCCTGCGCGACCTTGGCAGCCATCTGGTGGACCAGGCCTTGCAGCTGTTCGGCCCGGTGACCCGGGTCTATGCCGAGTTGCAGTACGCCGCCCAGGCGCCGACCTGCGACTATGGGTTTTTCCTCGCCCTGAGCCATGCCAACGGCGTGGTTTCACATTTGTCCGGTAGTTGTCTGCAGAACTGCCAGGGACCGCGGTTCCGGGTCAGCGGTTCGGCCGGCAGTTATACGGTCGAGGGCCTGGACGGCCAGGAGGAGGCGCTGGTCGCCGGCCAGTCGCCACAGACCGAGGGCGAGCGCTGGGGCGTCGAGGAACATCGGCGCTGGGGCTGGTTCGAGCAAGGCGAGATTCGCGAGCGAATAGCCTCCGAGCGGGGCGACTGGTTGCAGTTCTATAAACGCTGGCAGGCGGCGCTGCAAGGGCAGGGGCCGCTGCCGGTGACGCCGGCCGAGGCCCTGGCTACCACCCGCGTACTGGACGCCGCGCGCCTGAGCTGGCGCCAGCACCAGGTGGTGGAAATGGCCGATTTCCGGCTGCAGAATGAATTTGGAATAAAATTCTAAAATGAGTTGATATAGAAATTATTTTCCAATAAAGTCGTTTCCAGGTTGCCGACTAGCAGGGTTCTCGCACCGACTTCAAGCCCGCCTTGAGCCGAGTGGAACCCGCCAACAAAAACAACAGGTACCGTCGATGAAAACCTTCAGTTCCGCTTTGCACCTGCTTCGTCGCGCATTATTGCGCCGCCGTCCGCTGTCCCGCCAAACACCTAGGCACACCCCCGTCTTCCAGTCCCTGGTCCGCCTGCTTTGCGTCGAACGCAAGGGCGCGCTGGTGTGCTGCATGCCCGGCGCGCCGATCGTGCGTCTGCCTCACTGAGTGGTTTCTGCGCCTTATCCATAAAACCTACAAGAATGTGGAGAAAGACCTTTCATGAAGACCAAGACCCGTTTTGCCACGCTCGCCCTGTCCCTGTTGCTGGGTAGCGGCTCGGCGTTCGCCGACCTGAAGATCGGCGTGAGCATGTCGCAGTTCGACGACACCTGGCTGACCTACCTGCGCGAATCCATGGACCAGAAAGCCAAGTCCCTGCCGGACGGCGTCACCCTGCAGTTCGAGGACGCCCGGGCCGATGTGGTCAAGCAACTGAGCCAGGTGGAAAGCTTTATCAGCCAGAAGGTCGACGCCATCGTGGTCAACCCGGTGGACACCGCGGCGACCCGCAAGATCACCGAAGCGGCGGTCAAGGCCGGGATTCCCCTGGTCTACGTCAACCGCCGCCCGGACGACCTGAACCTGCCCAAGGGCGTGGTCACAGTGGCCTCCAACGACCTGGAGGCCGGACAGATGCAGATGCAGTACCTGGCCGACAAGATGGGTGGCAAGGGCGAGGTGGTGATCCTGCTGGGCGACCTGGCGAACAACTCCACCACCAACCGCACCAAGGGCGTCAAGGAAGTGCTGGCCAAGTACCCGGGGATCAAGGTCGAGCAGGAACAGACCGGGATCTGGCTGCGGGACAAGGCCATGACCCTGGTCAACGACTGGCTGACCCAGGGCCGCCAGTTCAACGCGGTAGTGGCGAACAACGATGAAATGGCCATCGGCGCCGCCATGGCGCTGAAACAGGCCGGGGTGGAGAAGGGCAGCGTACTGATCGCCGGGGTCGACGGCACGCCCGATGGCCTGCGCGCGGTGCAGAAGGGCGACCTGGCGGTCTCGGTGTTCCAGGATGCCAAGGGCCAGGCCGACGGCTCGATCGACACCGCGGTGAAGATGGCCAAGCACGAGCCGGTGGAACAGGCGGTGTGGGTGCCCTATCGCCTGATCACCCCGGAAAACGTCGCCCAGTTCAAATAAGCCCGCCCGTTCCATCACCACAATAAGCCGGCGGGGTGGCCCAGCTGCCCCGCGGATGGAGTACCTGATCATGTTCGCTTCAGCGACTGCTTCGAGCATCCCGGCGGCGGCTGTGCAGCCCGCCGTCCAGTCTGAGCAAGAGCCCTACCTGCTGGAAGTCATCAACGTCAGCAAGGGTTTTCCCGGGGTTGTCGCCCTGTCCGATGTGCAACTGCGGGTACGTCCCGGCACGGTGCTGGCGCTGATGGGGGAGAACGGCGCGGGCAAGTCGACCCTGATGAAAATCATCGCCGGGATCTACCAGCCCGACGCCGGCGAGCTGCGGCTCAAGGGCCAGCGGGTGAATTTCGAGACGCCGCTGGCGGCCTTGCAGGCGGGGATCGCGATGATCCACCAGGAACTCAACCTGATGCCGCACATGAGCATCGCCGAGAACATCTGGATCGGCCGCGAGCAGCTCAACGGCCTGCATATGATCGACCACCGCGAGATGCATCGCTGCACCGCGCTGTTGCTGGAGCGCCTGCGGATCAACCTCGACCCCGAGGAGCAGGTGGGCAACCTGAGCATCGCCGAGCGGCAGATGGTGGAGATCGCCAAGGCGGTGTCCTACGACTCCGACATCCTGATCATGGACGAGCCGACCTCGGCCATCACCGAGAAAGAGGTGGCGCACCTGTTCTCGATCATCGCCGACCTCAAGGCCCAGGGTAAGGGCATCATCTATATCACCCACAAGATGAACGAAGTGTTCGCCATCGCTGATGAAGTGGCGGTGTTCCGCGACGGTGCCTACATCGGCCTGCAACGGGCCGACAGCATGGACGGCGACAGCCTGATCTCGATGATGGTCGGCCGCGAACTGAGCCAGCTGTTCCCGGTGCGCGAGAAGCCCATAGGCGAGCTGCTGATGTCGGTGCGCGACCTGCGCCTGGACGGGGTGTTCGAGGGCGTGTCCTTCGACCTGCACGCCGGGGAGATTCTCGGCATCGCCGGGTTGATGGGCTCGGGCCGCACCAATGTGGCCGAGACGATTTTCGGCATCACCCCCAGCGACGGCGGCGAGATCCGCCTCGACGGCCAGCCGGTGCGCATCAGCGACCCGCACATGGCGATCGACAAGGGTTTTGCCCTGTTGACCGAGGACCGCAAGCTCAGCGGCCTGTTTCCCTGCCTGTCGGTCCTGGAAAACATGGAGATGGCGGTGCTGCCGCACTATGCCGGCAACGGTTTCATCCAGCAGAAGGCCCTGCGCGCCCTGTGCGAGGACATGTGCAAGAAGCTGCGGGTCAAGACCCCGTCCCTGGAGCAGTGCATCGACACCCTGTCCGGCGGCAACCAGCAGAAAGCCTTGCTCGCCCGCTGGCTGATGACCAACCCGCGGGTGCTGATCCTCGACGAACCGACCCGCGGCATCGACGTCGGCGCCAAGGCCGAGATCTACCGGTTGATCGCCTACCTCGCCGGCGAAGGCATGGCGGTGATCATGATCTCTTCGGAGCTGCCGGAAGTGCTGGGCATGAGCGACCGGGTGATGGTCATGCACGAGGGCGAGCTGATGGGCACCCTCGACCGCGGCGAAGCGACCCAGGAGAAGGTCATGCAACTGGCTTCCGGGATGTCCCTGGTCCACTAGCCGGCAAACGTATCAAGGCCACCGGCGAGGTGTGTTCGCCGCCGGCCATACAAGAAGAAGGTGAAGGCTTATGAACGCGATACTGGAAAACAAACCCGCGGCGGCGCCAGCCAGAACGCGCCGGCGCCTGCCCACCGAACTGAGCATCTTCCTGGTGCTGATCGGCATCGGCCTGGTGTTCGAACTGTTCGGCTGGATAGTGCGCGACCAGAGCTTCCTGATGAACTCCCAGCGCCTGGTGCTGATGATCCTGCAGGTGTCGATCATCGGCCTGCTGGCCATCGGCGTGACCCAGGTGATCATCACCACCGGCATCGACCTGTCGTCCGGCTCGGTGCTGGCGCTGTCGGCGATGATCGCCGCCAGCCTGGCGCAGACCTCGGACTTCACCCGCGCGGTGTTCCCGTCGCTGACCGACCTGCCGGTGTGGATCCCGGTGGTGGCCGGGCTGGGGGTAGGGCTGCTGGCGGGGGCGATCAACGGCAGCATCATCGCCATTACCGGCATCCCGCCCTTTATCGCCACCCTCGGCATGATGGTCTCGGCGCGCGGCCTGGCGCGTTATTACACCGAAGGCCAGCCGATCAGCATGCTCTCGGATTCCTACACGGCCATCGGCCACGGCGCCATGCCGGTGATCATCTTCCTGGTGGTGGCGGTGATCTTCCATATCGCCCTGCGCTACACCAAGTACGGCAAGTACACCTACGCCATCGGCGGCAACATGCAGGCGGCGCGGACCTCGGGGATCAACGTCAAGCGCCACCTGGTGATCGTCTACAGCATCGCCGGGCTGCTGGCGGGGCTGGCCGGGGTGGTGGCCTCGGCGCGGGCGGCGACCGGGCAGGCGGGCATGGGCATGTCCTACGAGCTGGACGCCATCGCCGCGGCGGTGATCGGCGGCACCAGCCTGGCCGGTGGGGTGGGGCGCATCACCGGCACCGTGATCGGCGCGCTGATCCTCGGGGTGATGGCCAGCGGTTTCACCTTCGTCGGTGTCGATGCCTACATCCAGGACATCATCAAGGGCCTGATCATCGTGGTGGCGGTGGTCATCGACCAGTACCGCAACAAGCGCAAGCTCAAGCGCTGACCTCTCTGCTTTTTGTAGGAGCGAAGCTTGCTCGCGATGGACTTCAACGATAACGCTTAGCACCTGATGCAATGCGGCGCCTGGACGTTTATCGCGGGCAAGCCTCGCTCCTACAGAAGAGCCATACTCCACGGCAACGGCAGGCCTTTTTCGGGTCTGCCGTTGCCGTTTGTCTTCTAAAAGACCCCGACCGATGGAATTTCTTGTTATAAACGCACTCCGATAACCGCCGCCAAAGCCAGCCCTGGCGGGCTTTCAGGGCTTGTCGGACAAATTCGATGTCATTTCAGTTGCTGAGGCCTCAAACGGGCCTTAGACTGCCGCCCCTCGTAAATTGAGTGCCGGGTGGCGCTTGGAATGTATGGCGCCTTTCCGATGCCCCGAAAGGGGGCACGGAAAACAGCTTTAATTCGCCTTAATGCACGTATTTTTTATAGAGAAATCAATGACAAAGGAAAAGTTGCTGGCCATGCCGGCGGATGACTACATGAACGCCGAGCAGCTGGCTTTTTTCACTGAGCTGTTGCAGGCCATGAAGGTCGAAACCCACGAGCGCATCGAACAGAACCGAATCGCCATTGAGAGCCTGGACACCCCGGCCGACCCTGCGGACGCGGCTTCCGTAGAGGAAGAGCGGACCTGGCTGGTCAACGCTATCGACCGCGACCAGCGCATGCTGCCGCAGCTGGAGCAGGCCCTGGGCCGTATCGGCGACGACAGCTTCGGCTGGTGCGACGACAGCGGCGAGCCGATCGGCCTGAAACGCCTGCTGATCAGCCCGACCACCAAGTACTGCATCGAAGCTCAGGAACGTCACGAGCAGATCGACAAGCACCAGCGTCAGGCCTGATCGCCAAGACTTCTCCCCTCGCGGGCAAGCCCCACCCCAAGGTCGCCACTGCACCTGGGATGGCAGGCTTGCCCGCGAGTCGTTTGCGGGCGCCCTGAAAGCCCCCGTGCATTTCTATTGATCTGCTGCAAACCTGCGACTAATGGACCATGGATAATGGCTTTTTAGTGGCGTTCAATGCAGAGCAAATAATTAGAAAAGCATGGGGTATTCCAGATGACGCAAGACGGATCTTTGTCGGCTGCCATTGCGCAACCGCTGTCAGTAGCCCAGAACACCCGGCGCTGGCGGGGGCCGGCCCTGCAAAGCGGCGCCTTGCTGCTGGTGCTGTATGCCCTGTCCCAGGGGTTGCTTTCTTTCTACCTCGCCGTGCCGCTGATGCTGCTGATCGTCTGGCTGCCGCGCCTGGTCGCGCCCAAGGCCATACCGGCGGCGAGCAGCGTCGATAACGGCGAGATCGCCGCGCTGACTCGCGACCTGTCCTACAGCACCAGCCATAACGCGCTGTCGGCTGCCGGCGTGGCCTATTCGGTCCGGCAACTGGCCGGGCGGGTGCAGTCGCAACTGGACTCGGCGGCGCGCATTGTCAGCAGGCCGAGGCGATGATCCACACCGAGCAACTGGCCGCGCAGCTCAGCCAGCAGGCCCTGAGCGCCGCCAGCGAAGCCCATCGCAGCAGCGCCGAAGGCAGCGTGGTGCTGGGCGAGTCCATCACCCGCATGCACCGTCTCAGCCAAAGCGCCAACGACAGCCGTGAACTGATCGAAGCCTTGAGCCAGCGCAGCGAAGACATCCAGCGGGTGGCGCTGGTGATCCAGTCGATTGCCAGCCAGACCAACCTGCTGGCGCTGAATGCCGCCATCGAGGCGGCGCGGGCCGGGGAGCATGGGCGCGGGTTCGCCGTGGTGGCCGATGAAGTGCGCGGCCTGGCCGGGCGCACGGCCACCGCCACCGACGAGGTCGGGGTGATGGTCAGCGATATCCAGCAGCGCACGGCCCAGGTGGTGGAGCAGATCCGCCAGCTGTCCAGCGACCTGAACACCGGGGTGGAGCAGGTCGAGTCCACCGGCCAGCACCTGCAGAACATTGCCCGGCTGGCGGCCGGCGTGGAAAGCCAGGTCGGCGAGATCGCCCGTGGCGCCGAGACCAATCGCCAGCAGCTGGACAGCCTGTTCCATGCCGTGGAGCAGGTGCGCGGCGACCTGGCGGTGAGCGACCAGCAGACCCGCAGCCTGGCCGAGGCGGCGGTGCAGATGGAGGGGCAGGCGGAAATCATCAGCGAGCGCCTGGCCGAGGTCGGCCTGGACGACTACCACCAGCGCATCTACGACCTGGCCCAGGAAGGCGCCCGGCGCATCGCCGAACAGTTCGAGGCGGACCTTGCGGCCAGTCGCATCAGCCTCGACGACCTGTTCGACCGCAGCTACCAGCCGATCGCCAATACCCAGCCGGTGAAATACCAGACCCGCTTCGACCGTTACGCCGATCAGGTGTTGCCGGCGATCCAGGAACCGTTGCTGGCGCGTCACGAAGGCCTGGTGTTCGCCATCGCCTGCACGCCCCAGGGCTACGTGCCGACCCACAACCAGGCGTTCTCCCAGCCGCTGACCGGCGATCCGCAGGTGGACACCTTGCACAACCGCACCAAGCGCAAGTTCGAGGATCGCACCGGCATCCGTTGCGGCAGCCATCAGCAGCCGCTGTTGCTGCAAACCTACACCCGCGATACCGGCGAGCTGATGCACGACCTGTCGGTGCCGATCAGGGTCAAGGGCCGGCATTGGGGCGGTCTGCGCCTGGGCTACAAGCCGGAGCAGGGTGCCTGATAACCCGGACTTAACCTTGGGGTCGGCAAGATATGGCCGGTGGCCATTGTTACCGACCCCGCAACGCAGCTGTGCAAGGGATGGCTTTTTTCCAGCGGGGGAACTCATTAATATGGCCAACATTGTTAGCTAGCTAACTAGTTGCCAGGAGAAGTCCTCATGCAAAGCAAAGTCGATGTCGCAGTGATGATTGGTAGCGGTGTACCGGCCACCTTTCGCGCGGTCGGGCTGAATGTGTGCTGGGTCGTGCTGGTCAATGGCGAGCGCCGCGGCGCGCCGTTCGCCAGCCGGGACGAGGCCGTGGAATGCCAGGCGTCCTGGCTGGCCCAGCTGGCGCGGGACAGGGTCGGGCACCCGCTGTTCAGTCGTTCGGCCTGAGGGCGCAGGCACCCGCGCCTTCAGACCTCGCTGCCGATCACCGCGCTTTCGGCCTGGAACAGCGCCACCTGGGCCATCGACAAGGCGCTGCTGGCGGCCTGGGCCTGGGCCCGGGCGGCGGACAAGGCCTGCATGTGCGCATCGGTTGTGCGATGCCGGGCAGCGCTTTGTACCATCGCCAGGCGCTCGTTGGCCTTGCGCAGCCGCTGCTGCAATTGCTCGATCTGTTTGCGCAGCTGCTTGATGCGTTTCTTTTTCGCTTCGAGCACGCCGTCGGGAACGGCGTTGGTTGCCCGGGTGATCGCCGTGCGCAGGTCGAACGGATCGCTCGCCGGGCTTTCGCTGCCCGCCGCGCCTGGCAGGGCGAATTCGGCCAGGGACGGGAGGCGGGCAGGTGGGTTGAGGTCGATCATCATGGCGCTCTTTATCGGAAGGCTCGCCAATATGTCGGTCGTGCGGAGTAATCCTTTACCGCGGGTTCAGAGGTTCAGGGCGCCCTGGTCGACGGCCTGCTTGAGGGCGCGGGCGGCTTCCTTGGCGGCGGCTTCGGCCAGTTCCGCGGTCTTGAACCAGCGGTCCTTCTCCACCTGGTGGCAGCGCACGGTGCGCAGCGGTGGCTTGGCGCGCATCACGATCACGGCCTGGAACTCGCCTTCGACGTCCCGGGCTTCGCCATGAATGAAAAACTCGCCTATATCGAATTCCGTCACGTCCGACTTTCCCCTGGAAATTATGCGGGTGAAGCCTGGCCGGTGGCTGGCTTCGAGGTCGCGGCAGTATGGCAGTTGTTGCCTGTCGATGGCTGAGTTAAGTCATGCAAGTGGCCGACCGGCACGCGGAAAGAGCTTTTTTCAGCGATTTGCTAATGCATAGGTTGCTCTGAATACATAAAGTTGCTCTAGAATTGCCCCGGCAGTCAGAGATTGATGTTTACCTGCAGCACTCCCGTCCCATGAAGGGTGACGAAAGGATCGTGAGGTTTTCCGATCGACAGTGAGTGCGCAGCTTTCTCGGCGGGTCGGAACCACTTTCTTCTGCGCTTGATGCGGGCCAAACGGTCCGGTAGTCCTTCCGGTTGTTCTTGGGAGGGGGGCTCCGGTGTTTGCGCCTACGCGTTGGCGAGTGGTGCTTTTTCAGATTGTTTTCATGTGGAGTCACGGCGCCGGTTCGGCCGCCTTTTTTTGCTGTCCGTCGTTTACGCGGGCAGAGTCATTTTCAGCTTCGGGGACCTTTCCTTGGCAGTAAGTAATCTTGATATGCACGCTTTGTTTGTCCTGGGCGATTTGCGCGCCAAGCTGGTCAAACAGTTCCAGTCACGTTTCGTCTACATCACTGAACAGACGCCGGAAGGCATTTACGTCGCCGAAATCGACACCGAGACGGCCCTGGTCGTGGACGACAAGCCGCGCCTGGAACTCAAGGTCGGCGATCATTTCCGCGCGGCGGTCCTGCCCAGCCGTGAAGGTGGCAAGTTCGAAATCCGTTTCCGCGAGATCAAGCTGACCGTCTACGGCCTGGGCGAATACGCCTTTGTCAGCACCGCCGACGGCCACGCCATCTTGTTCAAGGAAGGCCACAGCGTGGTGACGGTGTTCGCCGCCAACCAGCAGTTGCAGGAAGGCCTGACCAAGACCCTGAAAGCCGTGACCGGCAAGGCCGCCAAATGGCGCAAGGGTGAATTGGTGAGCTTCAAGGCCAGCGAGTGAGTCGCGCCGAATTCCACCAGCAGCATCTCGAGCGCGCCCGCGCCGAGGCCCAGCGCCTGTTCGAACAGAGGGCCGTGCTGCAAGGCGCCTGGCTGGCCTGGGTGGCCTCGCAGTTGTATGTCCTGAAGCCGGCGGAATACGCCAGCATGGTGCGCCGCGAGTTGCAGCGCCTGCAGGAGCAGGGCGCAGACTGAAGTCCCCCTCGAAAGCAGGAACCTCTACTACAGTCAGATGACTCAATTAGTCAGAGGCTTGCGGTCCAAAGCCGCGAGACCATCCTGCAACGCTGTGAACAGCCAAAGGGGCACAGGCATGAAAGGACTGCGGACATTGCTGGGCAGCGCGCTGCTCGGCTTGGGTATTTTGCTGGCGCCCGCCGGCGCTTGGGCGGCACAGGCGCCGATCCACTTCGCCGACCTGAACTGGGAAAGCGGCAGCCTGATCACCGACATCCTGCGCACCATTGTCGAGAAGGGCTACGGCCTGCCGACCGACACCTTGCCGGGCACCACCATCACCCTGGAAACCGCGCTGGCCAACAACGACATCCAGGTCATCGGCGAAGAGTGGGCCGGACGCAGCCCGGTGTGGGTCAAGGCCGAAGCCGAGGGCAAGGTGGCGGCCCTGGGCGACACGGTGAAGGGCGCGACCGAAGGCTGGTGGGTGCCGGAATACGTGGTCAAGGGCGACCCGGCCAAGGGCATCAAGCCGCTGGCGCCGGGCCTGCGCAGCGTCACGGACCTTGCGCGCTACAAGGATGTGTTCAAGGACCCGGAAAGCCCGGGCAAGGGGCGCTTTCTCAACAGCCCCATCGGCTGGACCTCGGAAGTGGTGAACAAGCAGAAGCTCAAGGCCTATGGCCTGACCGACAGCTATGTGAACTTCCGCAGCGGTTCCGGCGCGGCGCTGGACGCCGAGATCACTTCATCGATCCGTCGCGGCCAGCCGGTGCTGTTCTACTACTGGTCGCCGACCCCCTTGCTCGGTCGCTTCAAGCTGATCCAGCTGGAAGAGCCACCGTTCGATGCCGAGGCCTGGAAAACCCTGACCGACGCCGACCACCCCAATCCACGCCCCACGCGCTCGCTGGCTTCGAAGCTGTCCATCGGCGTGTCCACGCCGTTCCAGAAGCAGTACCCAGAGATCGCCGAGTTCTTCGGCAAGGTCGATTTGCCGATCGAGGCGCTGAACAAGGCCCTGGCCGAAATGAGCGAGAAGCACACACCGCCCCGGGAGGCGGCGCGGGCGTTTCTCAAGGCGCATCCGCAGGTGTGGCGGGCGTGGTTGCCCGAGGATGTGGCGGATAAGGTCAGTGCCAGTCTCGATTGAGAGATTGCTGTGAGAGTGAGATCGCAATCGCGGGCAAGCCTCGCTCCTACAGAAGTTTGCGTAACCTTGTAGGAGCGAGCTTGCTCGCGATGCTTTTAGATGAAACCCACACCGCCCCGGGAGCCGGCGCGGGCGTTCCTCAAGGCGCATCCGCAGGTGTGGCGGGCGTGGTTGCCCGGGGATGTGGCGGATAAGGTCAGTGCCAGTCTCGACTGAAGACGCTGTGGTGAGGATGAGATCGCTATCGCGGGCAAGCCTCGCTCCTACAGAAGCATGCGGNTGTAGGAGCGGAGCTTGCCCGCGATGCTTTTAGAAGCGGGTCTGCACCGCCAGCTCGAAGGTCCGCGGCGTACCCAGGTAGTAAGCCGGCGAGACATGGGCGAACCTGGCGTAGACCTCGTCGGTCAGGTTGCGCACCCGCCCGGTGATTGAGGTGTGGCTGTCGAGCTTGTAGGTCAGGAAGGTGCCGTACAGGGTGTAGGAGGGCACGGTCATGGTGTTGGCCGTGTCGGCGTACACCGAGGCCACATAACGCGCATCGACCCCGGTCTGCCACTGCGGCGCCAGGTCATAGGTCAGCCACAGGTTGCCGACCCGGTCCGGCACGTTGGTCGGGGTATTGCCCTTGCGTGACACCACCACGCCCGCGGCGTTCTTCTCGGTGAACTCGTCGTACTGCGCATCGACCCAGGCGAAGTTGCCCTCGAGCAGCAGCTTCGGGGTGACCCGCAGCGAGCTGGCCACTTCGATGCCCTTGGAGGTCTGCTGGCCCACCGGGATGCTCAGGGTCGGGTCCTGCGGGTCGGTCACCGCGAAATCCTTGCGCTCGATGCGGTAGGCCGCCAGGGTCGCCGAGCCGCGGCCGTCCAGGTAATCGAACTTGCTGCCCACTTCCCATTGCTTGCCCGTGGAGACATCGAAGTCCTGGGTGCTGTTGTTGGGCTGCTCGGCGGCGGTGCTGTACTGCACATAGACGTTGGCGCTCGGGAGGAACTGGTAGGTCAGGCCGACCCGGCCGGTGACCGGCTCCCAGCTGCGCTTGAGGTGCCGTGGGTTGCTCGCGGTCACCAATCGGTGGTTGGTCACGTCCAGGTCGATGTCGTCGTAGCGCAGGCCGGTGAGCAGCGCCAGCCGGTCGGTCAGGGCCAGGCGATTCTCGACGAACAGCGCCTTGGTGGTGACCTCGTTGGTCTTGTCGGCGACAAAGCCCTGGCGGGTACCCGGCAGGTCGTAGAAATGCCCCGGCTGGTAGTTGTTCGGGTCGACGCTGTTGGCCGCCTTGACGTTCAGCGGCGAGTTGGTGGTGCGGTTGACCTTGTACTCGAAGCCGCCGGACCAGGTGCTGTCCAGGCCGAAGATCGAGGTGTCGTGGCGCAGTTCGAACTGGTTGCCGTTCTGCTCGCCCTGATGCCGCACCTGATAGGCCGTGGAGCGGTTCACCGCGCTGTTGTCGGCGTTGTACTGGTAGGTTTCCAGGTTGCGGTAATCGCGCTGGCTGTCCAGGTGATAGAGGGTGTTGCGCAGGCTGGTGCTGTCGTTGATCCGGTAGTCGAGGATCGAGCGCACCCAGATCGTGCGCTGCTCGTAGCGGCCGTCCTCGACGTTGTAGTTGTTGAAGCGGTTGTGCTTGTCGATCTTCAGC
This sequence comes from Pseudomonas sp. 22526, assembly GCF_052044735.1. Taxonomy (NCBI): domain Bacteria; kingdom Pseudomonadati; phylum Pseudomonadota; class Gammaproteobacteria; order Pseudomonadales; family Pseudomonadaceae; genus Pseudomonas; species Pseudomonas sp. 22526. The sequence goes on along the minus strand of NZ_JBQENK010000007.1, from coordinate 255,595 downwards.
TCGCCGGCCTTGGGGTTGAGCACCGGGGTGCCCCAGTACGGGCTGTCCTCGTGTTCGTCCTGGTATTCCAGGGCCAGGGTGTGGGACAGGTTCGGCGTCAGGTCGCTGAGCAGGGAAAACGCCATGCTCCAGGCATCCCGTTCCTGGCGGTCGATGTAGCCGTTGCTGGTGTTGTGGCTGACGTCGAGGCGGGCGTAGTGCTGCACTTCGTCACCGGCTTCGCTGAGGGCGTGGTTGAGGCCGAAGGCGGTTTCCGTGGTGTCGTAGCTGCCGTAGCTGACCCGGCCCTCGATGGCCCGCTCCTGGCGGTCGGCCAGCTTGGTCACGTAGTTCAGCGAACCGCCCACGGAGCCGGCGCCATTGACCAGCGAGGAGGGGCCGCCGAGCAGCTCGACCCGGTCATAGATCCACGAGTCCACCGGCCGTGCCAGGCCGCTGGACACGTTGATGCCGTTGAACATCTGGGTGATCTGGCTGTTGGTGAAACCACGGTAGGAGATGAAGCCGCCGAACCCCGGCGGGGCGCTGGCATTGACCCCGGGCAGGGTGTTGGCGGCGTCCTGGAAGTTCTGCGCGCCGCGCCGCTCGATGTCGTTGCGGTTGGCCACCGCCACCGAGGCCGGGGTTTCGCGAACACTCAGGCCCAGGCGCGAGGCCATGCCGCTGGACTGGTCGAGGGCCAGGCCGGGTTCGACGGGTTGGTCGCCGTCGATGGTGATAGGTGCCAGGTCGACGCTGGATTGCGCCCAGGCATTGACGGACAGGCAGCCGCACAGGCTGGCCAGCAGGGGAATGTGTTTCATCGGTACATCCTGAATTCTTGGCTAGGAAGCAGCCCACGAACAAACACCGTGCATTGGCACGGGTTGGGCTGATGACAAGGGCAGAAGACTCAGGCGAAGGCGGGCGGCGCGCGCGGGTGGGCCGCGGGCCAGATGAAGCGGGCGGGGATGTCAGCGGTGGAGCGGGGCGCCAGCGGCGGGCTGTGGTGCTGCGGCAGGATCGCCAGGGTCAGGCTGGAGTTGAACGCCGGGCCCATGCCGCCGGTGGAGCACAGCGGGCAACCGAAGGCCTTGGACAGGGTCGGCAGCGATTCGTCGACCGGGCTGGAAGAGACCGGCGCCTGGGTGCGCGGGTCCACCGTACAGAACTGGCCGCCGATCCCGTTGAGCTGCTGGCCGACCATCTGCCCGTGGCCGATGCTGCAGGCGAACACGTTGAACAGGACGCAGCAATAGAGCATCCAGGCAACGAGCGAGCGATCGGTTCGGGCTGATTTCATGGGGCGGCACTTTACCATCGCAGGCGACGAACGTACTTACAAAAACGTTCGATCGGGTCCATTCTTCAGCAACATTTTTTGCCATGGACGTTTGCATATGAATGTTTTGATCGCGCAATGGATGGCAGGAGCCTTCCTGCTGATCAGCCTGATCCACCTGTACTGGGCCGCCGGCGGCAAGCGCGGCAGCGAGGCGGCGATCCCCCAGGTGCCGGGCCGGACACCGGGTGAGCTGGAGCCGGCGTTCAAACCCTCGGGGTTCGCCACCCTGCTGGTGGCGGTGGGCTTGCTGCTGATCGCAATGCTGGTGTGCCTGCGGGTGGGCCTGTATTTGCCGACGGTGAGCCACCCGTCGCTGCAATGGGTGATCAGTGCGATGGCCTTGCTGATGTTCGCCCGGGCCATCGGCGACTCGAACCTGGTGGGGTTCTTCAAGGAGGTCAGCGAGTCGAAGTTCGCCCGGCTGGACACCTTGTTCTATTCGCCGCTGTGCGTGGTGTTGGGGGCGGGGCTGCTGGTGGTGGCTTGGAATTGACCTGTTGAACGCTGAAAAGCATCGCGGGCAAG
>NZ_JBQENK010000007.1:214228-253738 GCF_052044735.1 Pseudomonas sp. 22526 | reverse complement strand
GGCTTGCCCGCGATGGCGTCCGTTGAGACTCCGCTGAACTCAGCCGCCGCTTTCGCTACGCCGGCTGCTGACTTCCGCCGGCACATCGTCGCCGGCCATGCGCTTGCGGAACAGCGCCGCCCGCGCCAGCAGCAGGGTGGTCACCGGCACGGTGATCGACAGCAGGATCGGAATCAGCCAGGCGTGCAGCACAGGCGCGGACTTCATCCCCGAGAAATACAGGATCGACGCCAGGGCCACGCACCAGGCGCCCAGGGTCGAGGCCAGGGCCGGCGCGTGCATGCGCTGGAAGTAGTCCTTCAGGCGCACGATACCGATGGCGCCGGTCAGGGCGAAGGCGCTGCCGAGCACCAGCAGGATCGCCACCGGAATCTCGATCCACCACGACAGTTCACTGACGGCATTCATTCGATCACCTCGCCACGCAGGAGGAATTTGGCCAGGGCAAAGGAGCCGACGAAGCCGAACAGGGCGATCAGCAGCGCCGCCTCGAAGTAGGTGTCGCTGGCATAACGAATACCCAGCACCAGCATCATCAGCATCGCCAGGATGTACAGGTAGTCCAGGGCCAGGACCCGGTCCTGGGCCGAGGGACCCTTGAACAGCCGGACCAGGGTCAGGACCATGGCCACGGAAAACAGGAACAGGCTGAGCAGGATCGCGTTCGTGAGCAGGGCACTCATTCGAAGATCTCCATCAACGGACGCTCGTAGGTCGTCTTGAAGTGCTGGATGAACGCCGCTTCGTCATCCAGATCGAACACATGCAGCAACAGGATGCTGCGGTCCAGGGACAGCTCGGACCACACCGTGCCCGGCACCACCGTGGTGATGGTCGAGAGCGCGGCCAGGCCGTTGGCGTCGCGCAGCTCCAGGGGAATCTTGACGAAGCGCGAGCGCGGCGGCCGGCGCCCGGCGGTGAGCACGCCCCAGGCCACGGCCAGGTTCGACAGCAGCACATCGCGGCCGACCACCAGCAGCAGGCGCAGGATGGTCATGGGGCGGCGGATGCGGATCGGCAGCGGGCGCAACGGCCGCATCATCAAGGGCGCGCAGAAGCCCAGGAGGGCGCCGAGCAGCAGGTTGCCGGGGCTGATGGACAGGTTCAGCACCAGCCACAGCAACCACAGCGCCAGCGACAACCAGGGCGCGGGGAACAGGCGCTTCATGGCTGCACCTCCTGCAACGCCGCCTGGGCTTCGGGGCTGGGGACCGCCCGGGTGCCGAGCACGGCCATCACATATTGCTGCGGGTCGTTGAGGCTGTCGGCGGCGGCCTGGGTAAAGCGCAGCAGCGGCTCGGCCTTGACCGTCAGCAGCATGCACAACCCGAGCAGGGCAATGATCGGCACGCACTCGAAGCGCCGCAGCACGGGCGAGGGCCGCTCTTCCGGGGTCCAGAAGCGCTGGATGCCCAGGCGCGAAAAGGCGATCAGCGACGCCAGGCCGGAGAGGATCAGCAAGGCCAGCAGGCCCCAGGCGGCGCCGGACAGCGGAGCGTCAGTGGCCTGGCCCAGCCCCAGCGGGTTGAGCAGGGCGCCGATCAGGCTCAGCTTGCCGATGAACCCCGACAGCGGCGGCATGCCAATGATCAGCAGCGCGCAGGCAATGAAGCTCAGGCCGAGGAAGGCCATGGTCCAGGGAATCACCTGGCCGACCACGGCGTTGCGCTCGTCGTCGAGGTTGGTGCCCGGTGGCGGTTGCAGCGACTCCTGGGGCCGTGGCAGGGCTTCGACCTCGTCGTCCAGGGGGACTTCATTGGCCGAGCGCGAGCGCTCGATCAGTTCCGCCAGTAGGAACAGCGCGCTGAGGGCCAGGGTCGAGCTGACCAGGTAGAACAGCGCGCCGGCGATCAGCCTGGGCTGGGCGAAGCCGATCGCCGCCAGGAGGATCCCGGCCGAGACCAGGATGCTCAGGCTGGCCATGCGCTCCAGGCGCTGCGCGGCGAGGATCGCCAGGGCCGCGCAGACGATGGTCGCCATGCCGCCGTAGATCAGCCAGTCGCCGCCGAAGTAGGCCGAGGCCCCGGCCTGCCCGGAGAACAACAGGGTCCACAGGCGCAGCAGGGTGTAGATGCCGACCTTGGTCATGATCGCGAACATCGCCGCCACCGGCGCGCTGGCCGAGGAGTAGGCCGGCACCAGCCAGAAGTTCAGCGGCCAGATGCCGGCCTTGGCCAGGAACGCGGTGGCCAGGATCGCCGCGCCGGCGTGCAGCAGGCCGCGGTCGGCTTCCGGCACCAGCGGGATCTTCAGCGCCAGGTCGGCCATGTTCAGGGTGCCGGTGACGCCGTAGATCAGCGCCGCGCCGATCAGGAACAGCGACGAGGCCAGCAGGTTGATCGCCACGTAGTGCAGGCCGGCGGACACCCGCGCGCGGCCCGAGCCGTGGAGCATCAGGCCGTAGGAGGCGGCCAGCAGCACTTCGAAGAACACGAACAGGTTGAACAGGTCGGCGGTCAGGAAGGCGCCGTACAGGCCCATCAGCTGGATCTGGAACAGCGCGTGGAAGCTGGCCCCGGCGCGGTCCCAGCGGGCCATGGCGAACAGCAGGGCGCTGACGCCGATGATCCCGGTGAGCACCAGCATCAGCGCCGACAGGCGATCGACCACCAGCACGATACCGAACGGCACCTGCCAGTTGCCCGGCAGGTACACGCCGACGGAGCCGGGCACGCCGGTCTGCTGGGTCCAGCACAGCAACAGCACGGAAATGCCCAGGCCGAGCATGCTGGAGAACAGGTTGATCTTGGCTTTCAGCGGGCGATGTTTCTCGCCGAGCATCAGCATCACCGCGGCGGTCAGCAGCGGCAGCAGGATAGGCGCGACGATCAGGTGCGGCATCAGGTTCATTCCTTGGGCTCCCGGCCATCCACATGGTCGGTGCCGGTCAGGCCCCTGGACGCCAGCAGGACCACCAGGAACAGCGCGGTCATGGCGAAGCTGATGACGATCGCCGTGAGCACCAGCGCCTGGGGCAGCGGGTCGGTGTAGTGCAGCAGGTCCTGGGGCACGCCGTCCTTGATGATCGGCTCCTTGCCGATGAACAGGCTGCCCATGCTGAAGATGAACAGGTTGACCCCGTAGGACAGCAGGCACAGGCCCATCACCACCTGGAAGGTCCGTGGCCGCAGCACCAGCCAGACGCCGGAGGCCGCCAGCACACCAATGGCGATTGCAATGACTTCTTCCATCAGGCGGCTCCTGGCTTGGCTTGGGGTTTGACTTGGGCGCGCACCGACTGGTGCGCCAGCGCAGTGAGGATCAGCAGGGTCGAGCCGACCACCACGGCATACACGCCGATGTCGAAGAACAGCGCGCTGGCGATATGGATATCACCCAGCAGCGGCAGGTCCAGGTGCAGGGTATGGGTGGTCAGGAACGGGTAGCCGAACGCCAGAGCGCCGAGCCCGGTCAGGGTGGCGCACAGCAGGCCGGTGCCCATCCAGCGCAGCGGCCGCAGGCTCATCTGGGCCTCGACCCACTGGGTGCCGGCGACCATGTACTGCAGGATGAACGCCACCGACATCACCAGTCCGGCGACAAAACCGCCGCCCGGCAGGTTGTGGCCGCGCATGAACAGGTAGAACGACACCACCAGGGCGATCGGCAGCAGCAGGCGCACCAGCGCCGCCGGCACCATCATGAAGCCCAGGGCGGTGTCGCTGGCGTGGCGCGGGTTGACCAGGTCGGTGACCACGTCGGGCGCCAGCAGGCGCTGCTGGGCCGGCAGCTGCATGCTTTCCTTCGGTGGGCGGAAGCGCCGCAGCAGGGCGAACACGGTCAGGGCCACGGCCGCCAGCACGGTGATCTCGCCCAGGGTGTCGAAGCCGCGGAAGTCCACCAGCATCACATTCACCACATTGCTGCCGCCGCCTTCCGGCAGGGCGCGGCTGAGGTAGAACGAGGAAATGTCGTTGGGGGTCTGGCGGGTCAGCATGGCGTAGGACAGCACGGCCATGCCCATGCCGACGGCGATCGACAGCAGCAGGTCGCGCAGGCGACGAGCACGAGCCTTGGGCAGGCTGCTGGGCAGCGGCGAGACGTCTTCGATCCGCCGTGGCAACCAGCGCAGGCCGAGCAGGATCAGCACCGTGGTCACCACTTCCACCACCAGCTGGGTCAGGGCCAGGTCCGGCGCGGAGAACCAGACGAAGGTCACGCAGGTCATCAGGCCGCAGACGCTGACCATGGTCAGGGCTGCCAGGCGGTGGTACTTGGCTTGCCAGGCGGCGCCCAGGGCGCAAGCGATGGCCAGCAGCCAGAGGGTGACGAAGACGATGGAGCCCGGGATCTTCGGCCGGTCGCCCCAGCTCAGGCTGCTGTAGAGCATCGGGATCAGGCCGGCCAGTACCGCCACCAGCACCAGCAGGAACAGCTGGGTCTGCAGGCGCTTAGTGCTGATGTACCGCTCCAGGCGCCGGGCCAGGCGCATCATGCTCACCAGGCTGCGCTCGAACAGGCGCTTGCCGTTGAAGCGGCCGATAAGCGGCGGATAGGCGAAATGGCCGCGCACCAGCGGGGCACGCAGCAGCAGGTAGAGCACGATGCCGCAGGACATGGCGATCAGGCTCATGATGATCGGCGCATTCAGGCCGTGCCAGATCGCCAGGCTGTACTCCGGCAGGGTGCCGCCGACCACCGGCAGGGCAGCCGCGGCCAGCAGCGGGCCGACCATCTGCGCCGGGAAGATCCCCACCAGCAGGCAGGTGAACACCAGCAGCTCCACCGGCGCGCGCATCCAGCGCGGCGGTTCGTGGGGTGTGTGCGGCAGGTCTTCGGCCGGTTTGCCGAAGAACACATCCACGGTGAAGCGCAGGGAGTAGGCGACGCTGAAGGTCCCGGCGATGGTGGCGATCACCGGCAGGGCGGCCTCGACCCAGGCGGTGGAATTGATGAACACCGTCTCGGCGAAGAACATCTCTTTCGACAGGAAGCCGTTGAGCAGCGGCACGCCGGCCATGGAGGCGCTGGCGACCATGGCCAGGGTCGCGGTGAACGGCATCAGCTTGATCAGGCCGTTGAGCTTGCGGATGTCGCGGGTGCCGCTTTCGTGGTCGATGATGCCGGCAGCCATGAACAGCGAGGCCTTGAAGGTGGCGTGGTTGAGGATATGGAACACCGCGGCCACCGCGGCCAGCGGGCTGTTCAGGCCCAGCAGCAGGGTGATCAGGCCCAGGTGGCTGATGGTCGAGTAGGCCAAGAGGCCCTTGAGGTCGTTCTGGAACATCGCGCAGTAGGCGCCCAGCACCAGGGTCGNCCGCCGACGATCCAGAACCATTCTTCGCTGCCGGACAGCGACGGCCAGAGGCGGGCGAGGAGAAGGACCCCGGCCTTGACCATGGTCGCCGAGTGCAGGTAGGCCGAGACCGGTGTCGGCGCGGCCATGGCGTGGGGCAGCCAGAAGTGGAAGGGGAACTGCGCGCTTTTGCTGAGGGCGCCGATCAGGATCAGGGGCAGGAGGATGGGGTAGAGGGCGTGGGCTCGGATGAGATCTCCGGCAGCCAGGACCTGGTCCAGGTCGTAGCTGCCGACCACATGGCCGAGCAGCATGACCCCCGCCAGCAGGCACAAGCCCCCCGCGCCGGTAACCATCAGTGCCATGTAGGCGCCGCGCCGGGCATCGGAGCGGTGGTGCCAGTAGCCGATCAGCAGGAAGGAGAACAGGCTGGTCAGTTCCCAGAAGAACACGATCTGGATCAGGTTGCCGGAAATCACCAGGCCGAGCATGGCGCCCATGAAGGCCAGGAAAAACGCGAAGAAGCGCGGCACCGGGTCTTCCGGCGACATGTAGTAGCGCGCGTACAGCGACACCAGGGTACCGATGGCCAGCACCAGCATGGAGAACAGCCAGGCGAAGCCGTCCATGCGCAGGACGAAGTTCAGGCCGAGGCTGGGCAGCCAGTTGAACTCTTCACGGATCACGCCGCCATGGGCGATCTGCGGGTACATCGAGGCCACCGCCACGGTACCGGCCAAGGCGACCAGGCCTGCCAGCAGGGACTCGGTGTTACGCGCGTTGTGCGGCAGCAAGGCCGCCAGACAGCTGCCGATAAAAGGCAGAAGCAGTAGAACTATCAGGGACATAGGCTTCTAATCTGCGGGAAATTGTGATGCATCATACGTGCCGACTCTGGGATCACCAACCTTGAAGCTGTGGCAGGATCCTACAAAACCTCTTCGGGCAGCGTTCAAGGCAGGGGATAAAACCGGCCTGGCCGAAAGCCTCGGCAGTTTGCCCGGTGCCCATGACAGCCAGGCGTGGGCGCGATGTTATCCTCGCCGCCGATCTGCAACGGACCCGCTCGAAAGGATGCGACAGGTAGCTTATGACCCTTGGAACCTTTACCCGCAAAACCCTCACCAGCCTGCTGCTGATGGCCCTTGGCGGCTGGATCGCCTGGCTGTGGCTGACCCTGGCCGGGCCCACTGCCGGCATGACGAGCTTCAAGACCCTGGAGCCCTTGTCGATCGAGGGGCAGACGGCGGCGGCCTTGCCCGTCGGCACTGTGCTCTATTACGACACCGGCTTTGCCGAGGGCCATAGCCGTTACCTGGCGTACTTCTATCACAAGGGCGTTATCGCTCAGGAAGCCTTGCCCAAGGCCTTCTGGCCGGGGCAGGAGCAGATCAGTCCCTTGTGGTTATGGAATGTCGATCCCGAGCAGGTTCCGGCTCAAACCATGACGCGAGAAGATATTGTTGCTGCCGTGCAGGCCGGCCAGCTCTCCCGGCAGGAGCTGGCGGCCATTGTCGAGTCGTTGCCGCGCTAGCTCAGCGTTGGGAGTCCGCCGTCTCATCCAGCCGATCCGCCTCGACCGCCTCAGCACTCTTACCCTTGGTCTTCAACTCGCTGACGATCACCGCCGCGACGATCAGCGCGCCGCCCAGCAGGGCCAGGGCCGGCAGGCGTTCGCCGGCGATGCGCCCGACCAGCCCGGCCCACACCGGTTCGCCGGCGTAGATCAGGGTGGCGCGGGTCGGCGAGACGCTTTTCTGCGCCCAGTTCATCGCCACCTGGATCGCCGCGCTGGCGGCGCCCAGGCCCAGGGCGCTGGCCAGCAGCAGCCAGGAAAAGTCCGGGATGGCTTCCTGGGTCGGCACCACCATCAGGAACGACAGCACCGAGGTGGCGGCCAGTTGTACCACTGTGACCCGGCGCACATCGACCTGGCCGGCGTAGGTGCTGATCAGGATGATTTCCGCGGCGATGGCCACGGTGCTGATCAGGGTGGCGATTTCCCCCGGGCTGAAGTCCAGCGCGGCGCCGCTCGGCCCGGAGAGCAGCATCAGGCCGGTGAAGGCCAGCATGATGCCGATGCTCGGCATCAGCCCCGGGCGCTTGCCCATGAACAGCCATTGCAGCAGCGGCACGAAGGGCACGTACAGCGCGGTGATAAAGGCCGACTGGCTGCTGGGAATGCTTTGCAGGCCAACCGTCTGCAGGCCGTAGCCGAGCATGATGGCGGTGCCGATGAAGACCCCGGCCTTGAGTTCGAACAGGGTCAGCCCGCGCAGGCTGCGCAGGGAGAACAGCCCGACGATGCAGGCCGCCGCGGCAAAGCGCAGGCCGACGAAGAACATCGGGCCGCTGACGGTCATGGCGTGCTGCACAGTGAGAAAGGTGCCGCCCCAGACCATGGTGATCAGCACCAGCACGCACTCGGCTTTGCTCAGTTTGAGGAAGAAGGAGGAAGGTTTGGAGGAGTTCACAGACGTCATGCCCTTGCGCGCTACCCGGGGCGGCCGCACAATGCGCCGCGAAGTTGGGCAGTATACTGCGCAAAACCATAAAGTGAGCAATATAGTGCACAAAGATCCTGGGCAGCGCGCTTCCGTGCTGCAGCATGTCAGTCACAACGTCCGGCGCCTGCGCCACGCCGCCGAGCTGAGCCAGAGCGCCCTGGCGGAAAAGTCCGGGGTCAGCCGCCGGATGCTGGTGGCCATCGAGGCCGGTGAGAAGAATGTCAGCCTCAGCACCCTGGACCGGGTGGCCGAAGCCCTGGACGTGGCCTTCAGCGACCTGATCCAGGCCCCCGATGCCCGCGACCCGAGCCGCATCAACGAGCTGGCCTGGGCCGGGCTGCTTCCCGGGAGCAAGGCGGTGCTGCTGGCCAAGGCCAACGCCTGCCGCGAAGTGGAGCTGTGGGAGTGGCGCCTGGAGCCGGGCGAGCAATACCTGTCGGAACCGGACGCCGAAGGCTGGAGCGAGCAGCTGTATGTCTGCGAAGGTTGCCTGACCCTGGTCCTGGGGGAGCAGGAGCGGCGCCTGGACAGCGGCGAGTTCTTCATGTTCGCCAGCAACCTGCCGCACGCCTATCGCAACGATGGGGCGGTGGCGGTGCGTTTCGTGCGCAACGTGGTGATCTGAGCACTGTTGCCTGGGCAACAGTGCTTGAACATTTTGCCTGTTTTCAGTTGATGCTATTTCTTATAAATATATACCAACTTACTGATTTATAAGCTTTATAGGCTTAGGCACGACTCCTGCAATCTCCCGGTCAGAACGGATCTTCCGCATTCGACAGGACCTGGAGTCGGCCATGACAGCCACCGCTCAACCCACCCGAACCGCCCATATCATTCGCTCCGACGCCGAGGCGATTGCCGTTGCCCGGACCCTGGCCGAACGTTTCGCCGTCGAGGCCAGCGTGCGCGATCGCGAGCGGCGCCTGCCGTTCGCCGAGCTGGACGAGTTCTCCGCCAGCGGCCTGTGGGGCATCACCATTCCCAAGGCCTATGGGGGCGCGGGGGTGTCCTATGTGACGGTGGCGGAGGTGATCAAGATCATATCCGCCGCCGACTCGTCCCTCGGCCAGCTGCCGCAGAACCACCTGGGCGTGCTCGACATCCTGTTGCAGACCGCCAGCGAAGCGCAGAAGCGCTATTACTTCGCCAAGGTGCTGCAGGGCTATCGCTTCGGCAACGCGTTCTCCGAAGCCGGCAGCAAGCATGCCGGCGCCTTCGAGACCCGCATTCGTTTCAATGCCGACGGCGCGCGGATCGACGGCGAGAAGTTCTACTGCACCGGTGCCTTGTTCGCCCATATCGTGCCGGCGGTGGCGGTCGATGAAGACAACAAGGCGTTCATCGCCTTTATTGAACGGGACAACCCCGGCCTGACCGTGATCGACAGCTGGGACGGTTTCGGCCAGCGCACCACGGCCAGCGGCGGCGTGACCCTCGACGCGGTGCAGGTGCCGCTGAGCGCGGTGATCCCGGCCCATCGCGCGTTCGACGAGCCCACCGCCGACGGGCCGATCTCGCAGATCATCCAGGCGGCGGTGGACACTGGGCTGGCGGTTGGCGCCCTGGAAGAGGCCAAGCGCTACGCCCGCCAGTCGCGGCCCTGGATCGACAGCGGCCAGGACCATGGCTGGCAGGACCCGTTCACCATCGCCGCCATCGGCGACCTGGAATGGCGGGTCCACGGTACCGAAGCGATCCTGGAAAAAGCCGGCCTGGCCATCGACCAGGCTCTGCGCGAACCCAACGAAGACACAGTGGCCCAGGCCTCGGTGGTGGTGGCGCAAGCCAAGGTGCTGTCGGCGGAAAGCGCCTTGCTCGCCAGCAGCAAGCTGTTCGAGCTGGCCGGCACCCGCTCGGTGCTCGGCAAGTACAACCTCGACCGCTACTGGCGCAATGCGCGGACCCATACCCTGCATGACCCGGCGCGCTGGAAGTACCACCTGATCGGCAACTTCCTGCTCAACGGCGTCAAGCCGGCCCGCCACGCCTGGAACTGAGGAGCCACCCATGAACGCATTGAGCCAAGCGGCCGCCCATGAAAAGCACTCCAATGCACAGCCCGAGCCAGGCCACGACGACCTGCGCCGCGCCCGCGAACTGCTGCAATCGACCCTCACCTTTGTCCGTGAACAGGCCAAGCCCTGGTCCGGCAGCGGCTTGGCCAGGGCCAGCGACGACCCCTATGTGATCAGCCGCTTTGGCGACCTGCTGATCCGTGTCGAAGTCGCCGCCGTCTTGCAGGAACGGGCGCAGGCCTTGCTGGCCAGGGAACAGGATGTCGCCGAAGTCGGCGTGGCCCAGGCCGAGGCGGCCATCGCCAGCCGCGAAGCCCTGCTCGCGGTGAGCAACGCCGAGTTCGAGCTGACCGGCCAGCGCAGCCCGCTGCCCGCCGCGCTGGATGAGCCGTTGCGCTGGAAATACCCGTTGATCGGCAACTACCGCCTCAACGGCGTGGTGCCGCCCAGTTTCAGGAGTGTTGTTTGATGTCCCGTGAAATCCGTCTCAACGCCTTCGACATGAACTGTGTCGGCCACCAGTCGCCGGGCCTGTGGGCCCACCCCCGGGACCGCTCCTGGCAGTACAAGGACCTTGAATACTGGACCGACCTGGCGCGGATCCTCGAACGCGGCAAGTTCGACGGCCTGTTCATTGCCGACGTGCTGGGCATCTATGACGTCTACCAGGGCAACGGCGAGGCGGCGATCCGCCAGGCGGCCCAGGTGCCGGTGAACGATCCTCTACAACTGATTCCGCCTATGGCCCTGGTCACTGAACACCTGGGCTTTGGCCTGACCGCGTCGCTGTCGTTCGAGCATCCCTATCCCTTCGCCCGGCGTCTTTCGACCCTCGATCACCTGACCAAGGGCCGGGCCGGCTGGAACATCGTCACCTCCTACCTGGAAAGCGGGGCGAAGAACCTCGGGCAGAAAGCCCAGACCGAGCACGACGCCCGTTACGACTACGCCGAGGAGTACCTGGAGGTTTGCTACAAGCTCTGGGAAGGCAGCTGGGAAGAAGGCGCGGTGCTGCGCGATCGGGAACGGCGGATCTTCAGCGACCCGAGCAAGATCCATGAGATCCAGCACTTCGGCAAACACTTCCAGGTGCCGGGCATCCACCTCTGCGAGCCTTCGCCGCAACGCACCCCGGTGCTCTACCAGGCCGGCGCGTCGAGCCGTGGCAAGCAGTTCGCCGCCGAGCAGGCCGAGTGCGTGTTTGTCGCCGCGCCGTCCAAGGTGCTGCTGAAAAAGACCGTGGCCGATATCCGCCGCCGGGCCGCCGAGGCCGGGCGCGATCCGAGAAAGATCCTGATCTTTAACCTGCAGACGGTGATCCTCGGCGAGACCGACGCCAAGGCCAGGGCCAAGTTCGAGGAGTACAAGTCATGGGTCAGCTACGAGGGCGCCATGGCGCTGATTTCCGGCTGGACTGGCATCGACTTCAGCCAGTTCAAGCCCGATGAGCCGCTCAAGCATGTGCACACCAACGCCATCCAGTCGGCGGTGGAAGCCTTCTCCACGGCCGACCCGAACAAGGTCTGGACCCCTCACGAACTGGCGGACTGGGTCGGCATCGGCGGCTTCGGCCCGCTGTTCGTCGGCAGCCCGGAAACCGTGGCCGACCTGCTCCAGGAGTGGGTCGAGGACACCGATGTGGACGGCTTCAACCTGGCCTATGCGCTGACCCACGAAACCTTCGTCGACGCCGTCGAGCTGCTGGTCCCCGAGCTGCAGAAACGCGGCGTGTACAAGACCGAATACGCCCCCGGCACCTTGCGCGAGAAGCTGTTCGGCGCCGGGCCGCGCTTGCCGGAAGTGCATCCGGGCAGCGCCTATCGCGACCTGGCGGCCTTGCGCCGGCAGGAGCCGAAGGTCGCCTCCGTGCGCGTACCGTCCCTGTAGCCGCTGCCGCAGGCTGCGATCGACCGGAACGGTCNTCGCGGCGATGGCACTAACGCCGGAGGTCCTCCGGACCTATCGCAGCCTGCGGCAGCGGCTACAGGTGCGGCGCCAACCCAAAAACCAGCCAGCGGACCACCGCACGCTTTTGCCCAAGGAATCGAGGTCAGTCCATGAGCGTGCATGAACTCAAGCGTTCGCCCCCGGCGGATGTGCGAACACCGGAAAACACCGCGCTGCTGCCCGCGGCCCTGGAGCTGTTGCAGCACTGGGCGCAGGTCAGCCCGCTGGCCAGCGCCTTGCGCCACAAGCGCCACGGCCATTGGTACAACTGGCGCTGGATCGATGCCGCGCGGGATGTCGAGCGCTTGGCCGATGGTCTGCGGCAACAGGGTTTCAACGAAGGCTCGCGGCTGGCGTTGAGCGGCCTGTTCGAACCCAACCTGCTGCTCCTGGCCCTGGCCGCGCAACGGGTGGGCGGCGAGGTTCTGACCCTGAGCGACGAGCTCGATCCGCAAGCCCTGCGCCAGGCCCTGTGGAACCTGCGCCCCAGCCATGCCTTCGTGCATTCGCGCCAGCAACTGCTGCGCTGGGTCGCCGCCGGCGAAAACAGCATGGCCCCGCAATTGTTGATTGCCCACCAGGCGGTTCCGCGCCTGCCCCAGGGTTCGCAGCAGCCGGTGCTGGCCTTCAGCGAGCTGCTGGGCAGCCGGGAAAAGCCCCAGCGCCAGAACTACTGGCGGCATCCGGCCCAGGCCGCGCAACTGTGGAGCGAGGAGGGCACGCAATGGCCGGAAGGCCTGAGGGTCTTGCTGCACCAGTGGCTGCACAGCGGCCATAGCCTGGCTTTTCCGGAAAGCCGCGGTTCGGCCAGCCGCGACCGCCGCGATGTCGCCCCCAGCGGCCTGCTGCTCTCGGGCCCTTGCCTGCAACGCCTGGCCGACGACATCGAAAGCCGCCTGGCGCCCCCCGGCAGTTGGCGCCGACGCCTGTGCGACTGGGCCATTGCCCAGCCACACCGGCCTCTGCAACGGCTGCTGAAGAACCGGGTGCGCCGGCTCCTGGGTTTCCAGCGCCTGGATTACATCTGGCAGGCCCCCGGCAGCCCCTCGAAACCTTCGGCGCCGGTGTGGCTGGCCGAATTCAAACGGAACATTGCATGAGCGCCGCCGACCCCATCCTGCAAGTCAATGCCATCTCCCTGTCGTTCAAAGGGGTGAAGGCGATCAACCAACTGTCCTTCGCCGTTGCGCGCGGCGAGATCTGCGCGCTGATCGGGCCCAACGGCGCCGGCAAGAGTTCCTTGCTGAATATCCTCAATGGCGTCTATCGCTTCGATGCCGGCTCGATTGTCTTCGACCGTGAGGCGTTCCAGCGCATCGACCCCTTGCAGGCCGCGCGCCGGGGCATTGGCCGCACCTTCCAGAACAACGCGCTGTTCAAGCAGATGAGCGTGATCGACAACCTGCTCAGCGGCCTGTCGCGGCATACCCGCGCCAGCTTTATCGAGCAGGCCCTGGGGCTGCCTCGGGCACGGCGCGAGGCCGAGGCCCATCGACAGCTGGCCCAGGGCGTTCTCGAATTCCTCGACTTGCAGGCCCAGCGCGAGGTGCCGGTGGGCAACCTGTCCTACGGCCTGCAAAAGCGCGTCGAGCTGGGCCGGGCCTTGATCGCCGGGCCCAGCCTGTTACTGCTGGACGAGCCCATGGCCGGGATGAACGCCGAGGAAAAACAGGATATGACGCGCTTCATCGCCGATATCAACCGCGACCTCGGCACCACTGTGGTGCTGATCGAGCACGATATGAGCGTGGTCATGGACCTGTCCGACCATGTGGTGGTGCTGGACTACGGGCGCAAGGTCGGCGACGGCACCCCGGCCGAAGTGCAGGCCGACCCCGAGGTGATCGCGGCTTACCTGGGGGCGGTGCACTGATGGGCTTTTTCTTCGAAACCCTGCTCGGCGGCCTGCTGGCCGGCACCATGTATTCGCTGGTGGCCATCGGCTTCGTGCTGATCTACAAGGCCAGCGGTGTGTTCAATTTCGCCCAGGGCGCGATGCTGCTGTTCGCCGCGCTGACCTTCGTCAGTCTGCACGACCAGGGCCTGCCCTTTGTCCTGGCGCTGCTGGCGACGGTGCTGGTGATGATCGCCGGCGCCTGGCTGATCGAACGGCTGGTGTTGCGGCCGCTGGTCAATCGTTCGCAGATCACCCTGTTCATGGCCACCCTGGGCCTGTCGTTCATCATCGAAGGCCTGGCCCAGGGGCTGATGGGTTCCCAGGTCCGGGCGCTGGACCTGGGCATCGACGACGTGCCGCTGTTTCTCGGGCCGCTGATGCTCAGCCAGTTCGACCTGATCGCCGCGGCCACGGCCCTGGTGCTGGTGACGGTACTGGCGCTGCTGTTCAACAAGACCCGGATCGGTGTGTCGCTGCGGGCGGTGGCCGACGACACCACGGCCGCGCTGTCGATCGGCATCAACCTCAACCGCATCTGGCAGATCGTCTGGGCCGTGGCCGGCATCGTCGGGCTGGTGGCCGGGCTGCTCTGGGGGGCGCGCCAGGGTGTGCAGTTCTCGCTGTCGCTGGTGGTGCTCAAGGCTCTGCCGGTGCTGATCATCGGTGGCTTCACCTCGATCGGCGGGGCGATTGTCGGCGGGCTGATCGTCGGCGCCGCGGAGAACCTGGCCGAGGTCTATATCGGCCCGCTGATCGGTGGCGGCATCACCCCCTGGTTCGCCTATGTGCTGGCCCTGGCCTTCCTTTATATCCGTCCCGCCGGCCTGTTCGGCGAGCGCGCCATCGAGCGAGTCTGAATCCATGTCCATTCCCCTGACCCAGGCCACCGCGCCTGTGCTGTTGATCCCGCGCCGCCTGCCCTGGGGCCTGGGCGGCCTGTTGCTGCTGGCCTTGGTCGGCGTGCCCCTGGTGGGCAACGACTATTGGCTCAACGCCATTTTGATTCCGTTCCTGGTGCTGTCCCTGGCCGGGCTCGGCCTCAACCTGCTCACCGGCTACACCGGCCAGACCTCGGTCGGCGCCGCCGGCTTCATGGCGGTCGGGGCCTTTGCCACCTACGGGCTCCTGCTGCGCCTGCCGGAGCTGAGCCTACCCCTGGCCTTGCTCGGCGGCGGGCTGATCAGCGCGGCGGTGGGCTGGCTGTTCGGCCTGCCCAGTTCGCGGATCAAGGGCTTCTACCTGATGGTCACCACCCTGGCGGCGCAGTTCTTCCTGGAGTGGCTGTTCGTCAAGTTTCCCTGGTTCTACAACTACGGCTCCTCGGGGACCATCTCGGCGCCCAGCCTGAGCCTGTTCGGCCATGACCTGAACACTCCGGTGGGGCGTTACCTGCTGACCCTGGCCTGCGTGCTGCTGTTGACCTGGGTCGCGCTGAACCTGGTACGCAGCCAGGTCGGGCGCAACTGGATGGCGATTCGCGACATGGACACCGCAGCGGCAGTGATCGGCATCCCGGTGGCGCGCTACAAGCGCCTGGCGTTCGCCGTCAGTTCCTTCTACCTGGGCATCGCCGGCGCCCTGTGGGCCTTCGCCTACCTGGGCACGGCCAGCGCCAGCAGCTTCGATATCAATCGTTCATTCCAGATCCTGTTCATCATCATTATCGGCGGCATGGGCAGCGTGGCCGGCAACTTCGTCGGCGCGGCCTTTATCAGCCTGCTGCCGATCCTGCTCAGCCACGCCGGGCAAGCCCTGTCGGGCGGCGCGGTGGATGCCGGGCAGTTGCAGAACCTGCAGAAAATCATCTTCGGCGTGCTGATCATCCTGTTCCTGATCAAGGAGCCGGAGGGCCTGGTCCGCCTGCTGGGCAATCTCCGGCAACGGCTGGGCCACTGGCCGCTGCGTTTCTGAATTCCACTCCTGAGTAGAGAGACTCCATGCGTGCATCCTTGAAATCTTCCCTGGCCGGCGTCGCAGCGACGCTGGCGATCCTAGGCAGTGCGGTGCCCGTGGCGCAGGCCGCGGCGGACCAGCAGTTCTTCCCGCTGGCCACCTACCGGGTCGGTGCCTATGCCTCCAGCGGGGTGCAGGTGTGGGCCGGCATGATCGACTACCTGAACTACATCAATCAGGTGGAAGGCGGGATCAACGGGGTCAAGCTGGTCTGGCAGGAGTGCGAGACCGAGTGGACGGCGGAGAAGGGCATCGAGTGCTATGAGCGCTTCAAGAACGGCCTGGATGGCGCGCCGGTGGCGGTCTACCAGCCCAACGGCGCACCGGCGGCCTATGCCCTGAGCGAGCGCGCCGAGGTCGACAAGATCCCGCTGATCACCCTGGGCTACGGCCGTACCGAGGCCACCGACGGCACAGTGTTTCCCTATAACTTTCCGGTGATGCTGACCTTCTACAGCGAGGCGTCGACCCTGGTGAACTACATCGCCGAGCGCGAGGGCGGCTTCGACAAACTCAAGGGCAAGAAGATCGCCACGGTCTACCACGACTCGGCCTATGGCCGGGAAACCCTCGGCCCGCTGAAGCTGCTGGCGGAAAAATACGGCTTCGAGAACATCCAGATTCCGGTGGCCGATCCGGGTAACGAGCAGTCGGCGCAATGGCGCCAGGTACGGCAGCAGAACCCCGACTGGGTGTTCCTGCGCACCTGGGGCGTGTCGACCCCGGTGGCGGTGAAGACCGCCGCGCGCTTCGGCTTCCCGGTGGACCACATCATCGGCGATATCTGGGCCAGCTCCAGCGAAGACGTATTGCCGGCCGGCGCGGCGGCCAAGGGTTACCTGGCGCTGACGCCCTATCCGGCGGGAAGCGATTTCGAGATCCACCAGCGTCTCAAGCAACACATCCTCGACCAGGGCAAGAGCGACCTCAAGGACCTGAAGAACTTCGGCAGCGTGTACTACAACTCCGGGCTGGTGAACGCCGCGGTGGCGGTGGAAGCGATCCGCACCGCCCAGGGCCGATTCGGCAAGCGCCCGCTCAATGGCGAAGAAGGGCGCTGGGGCCTGGAGCACCTGAACATCGACGACGCCCGGCTCAAGGCCATGGGTTACCTGGGGTTGATGCAGAACCTCAAGCTGTCCTGCCGCGATCACGAGGGCGGCGGTTCGGCGCGGGTGCAGCAGTGGGACGGCGCCCACTGGACCCTGATCAGCGACTGGATCGCCGCCGACCGCGCCTTGCTGCGGCCGCTGATCGACGAGAAGTCGGCGGCTTTCGCCAAGGAGAAGAACCTCACGCCACGCACTTGCGCCGGGGATGAATGAAGCATGAGCCAGACTGCCCCGGCCGCCACGGCCGATGACCTGTTGCAGGTGCGCGATATCGAGGTGATCTACGACGGGGCGATTCTCGCCGTGGCCGGGGTGTCCCTGGGCGTGCCCGAGGGCGGCATCGTCGCCTTGCTGGGGGCCAACGGCGCCGGCAAGAGCACCACCCTCAAGGCCATCTCCGGGCTGCTGCGCGCCGAGCGGGCCGAGGTCAGCCGGGGCTCGATCGCCTTTCTCGGCCAGGACAGCGCCGACGTCGACCCCAGCCAGCGGGTGCGCCAGGGCATGGTCCATGTGCTGGAGGGGCGCCATGTGTTCCCGCAGCTGACGGTGGAGGACAACCTGCGCAGCGGCGGTTTTGTCCGTGGCCTGAGCCGCCGGGAACTGGCCGCCGACCTGGAGCGCATCTACGCTTGGTTTCCGCGCCTGAAGACCAAGCGCGGCACCCGTGCCGGGCTGACTTCTGGCGGCGAGCAGCAGATGGTCGCCATCGGCCGCGCGCTGATGACCCGGCCGCGCCTGGTGCTGCTGGACGAGCCGTCCATGGGGCTGGCGCCGATCATCGTCCAGGAGATTTTCGAAATCGTCGCGCAACTCAATCGCGAGGCGCGGGTGAGCTTCCTGATCGCCGAACAAAACATTAATGTGGCGCTCAAGTACGCTTCCAGGGCCTACGTACTCGACACCGGGCGCGTGGCCTGGTCGGGAACGGCCGATGAACTGCTGGCCCGGGGCGATCTGCAGGACTTCTACCTAGGCCGACACTGACCCGTGAGAACCCCATGAGCCAAACACCCAACGGACGGGCGAACGGCGCCACCCGGGATGCCGATGTACTGATTGTCGGCGGCGGCCTGAGTGGCGCCTTGCTCGCCGCCCAACTGCTGCGCCTGCCGGGCCGGCGCCAGGTGCTGGTGATCGAACCGCGCAGCGAGCTGGGGCGCGGCGAGGCCTACAGCGCCGTCGAGCTGGGCCACACCCTGAACGGCAACGCCGCGCGCATGAGCGTCGATCCGGACAACGCCGACGACCTGACCCAGTGGCTGCGCGACTACATTGCCGGCGGTGGCTGGCCCGAGTCGGAGCAGCAGCCGGTGCCGGTCAGCGAGCTGTTCCCGCCCCGCGGGATCTTCGGCCTCTATGTGCAGCAGCGGCTGGCCGAAGCCCAGGCGATAGGCGCCCTGCAGGGCTCGAGGGTGGAGCATGTGCGCGCCGAGGTGGTGGACTTGCAGGCCGACGCCGAGGGGGCCTGGCTGACCCTCGACGACGGCCAGCAACTGCGCGGCGCCTTTGCCGTGCTGGCCACCGGCATGTTCCCGGCGGCGCGCACGCCGCAGACCGAATCCAGCGGCCTCAACGCCGCCGCGCTGGACCCCTGGGATGTCTCGGCCATGAGCCGGCTCGACCCGCAGGCGACTGTGCTGATCATCGGCTCCGGGCTGACCATGGTCGACGCCGTGGTGTCCCTGGAGCAGGCCGGGCATCGCGGGCCGATCGAGGTGTTCTCGCGCCACGGCCTGTTGCCCCATGTGCGGCGCCAGCCACCGGCCTGGGTCGACTTCCTGGCCGAGGATCCCGGCATCCGCAGCCCGCGCCAGCTGTTGCACGAGCTGCGCCGCCAGTGCCGCCAGGCGCTGGCGGACGGCGTGGACTGGCAGGCGCCGCTGGACACGGTGCGCGCCCATATCGGGCGTTTGTGGAGCCAGGCCACGGATGGGCAGCGCCGGCAGTTCGTGCGCCATGTGCGGCCCTGGTGGGAAAGCCATCACCACCGTTCGCCGCCCCTGAGCGCCGAGCTGGTGGCGCGTTTGCACGGGGAAGGGCGGCTGCGCATTCAGGCCGCCTCGTTCAAGGGCCTGGAGCCTTCGGCGGATGGGCGCCTGGCGATTCGCATTCGCCGTCGCGGTGAAGCGCAAACCAGCTGGGTCGCGGGGGATGCGCTGATCAACTCCAGCGGCATCGAGTACGACTGGCGCCGGGTGGCCCGGCCGTTGCCGCAGCAACTGCTGGCCCGTGGACTGATCAAGCCGGGGCCGCTGGCCCTGGGGATCCGGGCCGACGCCGGCGGCGCGGTGGTGGATGCCGAAGGCCAGGTGGCCAGCCGGCTGTTCGCCATGGGCCCGCCCTTGCGTGGCATGTGGTGGGAAAGCACTGCGGTGACCGATGTGGCCAGCCAGGCCAAGGCGTTGGCTGCGCGGTTGGTGGGGGTGGCGTAACCGCCACCGTCGCCGCTTCGCGGCTATCGCGGGCAAGCCTCNGAGCGAGGCTTGCCCGCGATGGCGTCCTTTCTGACGCCATCACACTTACGATCAAACCGTCTCGATACTCACCCAACGCTGCTCCCGCGCCGCAACCCGAATCGCCGCCGCCAGCCGCTCCACCTGCCAGGCCTCGGCGAAATCCGTCCCGCCGTGCCCCTGGCCGCTAAGCGCCATGATCAATTCATGCACCTCCAGGGTCTTCAGCTCGTTGTAGCCCAGCTGGTGCCCCGGGGCCGGGCTGAAGGCGGCGTAGCCGGGCAGGGCGGGGCCGGCCAGCAAACGCTGGAAACCCTGGTCGCCGGCACGGTACAGGCGCAGTTCGTTGAGGCGTTCCTGGTCGAAGGCCAGGGTGCCGCGGGTGCCGCTGATCTCGAAGCTCAGGTGGTTCTTGTAGCCGTGCTTGAGCCAGCTGCTGCTGAAGGTCCCGCGGGCGCCGCTGGCGAAACGCAGCAGGGCGTGGGCCTGGTCGTCCACGGCGATCGGACGCTGTTCCTGGCTGCCGGCGCTGGCCGGGCGCTGCTGGTGCACGGTCTGGCTGTCGGCGCAGACCGCCTCGACCTCGCCCAGCAGATAACGCGCCATGGCCAGCAGATGGCTGCCCAGGTCGGCCAGGGCGCCGCCGGCATGCTGCGGCTCGCAGCGCCAGGAGAAGGGCGAGGCCGGGTCGGCCATGAAGTCTTCGCTGAACTCGCCCTGGAAGCTGAGGATCTGCCCCAGCTCGCCGCTGTCGATCAGCGCCTTGGTCTGCAGGATCATCGGGTTGTGCTGATAGTTGTAGCCGACCCGGGTGACCACCCCGGCGGCCTGGGCTGCCTGCTGCATCTGCTGCGCCTGCTCGACGCTGACCGCCAGCGGCTTCTCGCAGTACACCGCCTTGCCGGCCTTCAGGGCGGCCATGGCCATGGGGAAGTGCAGATGATTGGGCGTGGTGATCGCCACCAGATCGACCCTGGGGTCGTCGATCAGCCGTTGCCAGTCGTCGTGGGCCCGGGCGAAACCCCAGGCCGCGGCGCAGTGTTCGGCGCGCTGGCGGTCGGCATCGGCCAGCGCCGCCAGGTGCAGGCGCACCGGCAATTCGAATACCGCACTGACATTACGAAACGCCAGCGCATGGGCCCGCCCCATGAAGCCGGTGCCGATCAAGCCTATTCCCAGTTCACCCATAGCCGACCCCTTGCAGAATTGTTGTTTTAAGGAAGGCTCTTTATGGAATAAAAATTCGGTAATTGCAATCTATAGAATAAATTTTCAGTGGCGCGCCGCTGCTGCTCGGCAACCCGGCCGGGAAAAGCCCAAGGGCGCAAATAAAAAAGGGTGCAATGAACAGTCATTGCACCCATGGGCCGATCACCTGAGCAGGGTCAGAACTGGAAGCTGAACCCCAGGTTGACCGCGCTGCCACCGCCATGGCCGGACACCAGCCCGGTGTAGTTCAGCGACACCAGGGTGTCTTTGCTCATGGCCATTTCCGCAGCGGCCTTGACCACCGCGCCATCGCGAGACACCGGCACGCCGTTCACCGCAAAGGCCGCCGCGCTGCCGGCAAATTTCAATGAGGT
Source organism: Pseudomonas sp. 22526 (assembly GCF_052044735.1). Taxonomy (NCBI): domain Bacteria; kingdom Pseudomonadati; phylum Pseudomonadota; class Gammaproteobacteria; order Pseudomonadales; family Pseudomonadaceae; genus Pseudomonas; species Pseudomonas sp. 22526. Next base: position 233,032 of record NZ_JBQENK010000007.1, on the reverse strand, counting down.
TTCACGATCCAGGTCGCCGTACTGGTGCTCCCAGCCTAGCTCGCCACGCAAGGTCACCGAGCGGGTGGCGCTCACCGGCAATTGCGTATGACTGCGCAGGCCAAGGGTCGAGAGCGTGGCGTCCTGGCTTTGCTTGCTGCCATGCAAGGCTGCCGCACCGCCGCGCTCCTTGAACGAGTCGTTCTGGAAGTTGATGTAGCTGAGGTTGGCGAAGGGCTCGAAAGCCGCCCACCGGGTGTAGCCGATTTCGCCGAACACCTGATCGGTACGCGCGTTGTAGTTGGCTTTTTCATGGCTCGACTGGTTGCCGTACGCCACGTCGCGGGACGTGTCGAAGCGGTGCCAGGTGCTGGCTCCGCCGAGGCGCAGGGCGATGCTGTCGAAACGTTTGCCGCCATAGATCGACAGGTGATAGTTGTCGCTGTCGGCGGAAGTCCTGGAGGCTCCGTTCAGATCGGTTCTGGTGTAGCCGGTTGCCGCACCGACGCGCCAGCCATCGCCGACGTCGGTGTCCAGGCCGAGCAGGACGCCGGTGGTGGAAGTGCTGTAGCGCGTGGCGTTGTGATCGGCGTCGACTTGCCTGTGGCCGCCGAGCAATTGCACCCAGCCACCATTGCTGCTGGCCTGGATATCCATATCGGTACCCAGGGCCTGAGCCTGTTGCAGGCGGCCGTTGACTGCGTCACGCAGGTAACGGCTGTCAGCGATCTGCGCAGCGGCGATGTCGGCGTGCACCTGGCCATCGAGCTGGTTGAAGGCTTGTCGCGCCAGTTCCGCCGAGTCGGAGGCCAGGATGCTCTCGTACACCGGATTACCTGCGCTCAATGTGTCGATGGCGCTGGCGACGGCACGCTCGTTACGGGTCAAGGCGACGCTGGCGAACGCGGTCTGGTTGCGGTAGATGCCCAGGTTCAGCTGGTTCGGCTGGTAGTCCAGGCGGGTGCCGAGGAACAAGAAACTGGGGGCGAGGGAAGCGAACTGGCCGTTGATACCCTGGCTGGCGCTGAGGATGTTGAACTGCCGGCCCAGGTAGCTGCTGGCCTGGGCCGCAGACAGCAGGTTGGGGCTGTTTTCCATGGAGAGGGTGACCTGTCCGCCGTTGAGAGTGGCCACGCCCGTGCTCTGGATGGTGTCGGTCTGCCCGTTGGCGGCGACTTCCACCGCGTACACCGAACCCGGGTTGAACGTGACGTCGCCGGTGTGCAGGGTGCCGACCGAATGGCCGGGGGCCACAGTACCGCCGTTGTTCACCAACAGGCTGCCGATGCTGCCGTTGCCCGCCAGGGTGCCGCCGATACGGGTGACCACCTGGTTATTGGCATCGACGGTGCCCACGGCGCTGCCATCGACCGTCACGCTGGAGGTCAGTCTGCCGTCCACCGAGAGCTTGCCGCCACGGACCCAGGTACTGCCCGAATAGCTGCTCTGGCCGTCGAGTACCAGTTCCCCATCCCCGGACTTTGTCAGGCTGCCGACATAGGTCTGGCCGGTCAGCGGGTCCAGGCCGCGGGTCAGCGTTGCCTGTTCCCGGGCCATGCCGATCTCGTACTGGAATTGATCGTCCGCCGAGGCCCCGGCCGGTAGACCCGTGACCCAACCTTTTTGCTGCTTGATCGCGCTCCAGGTGGCCTGTTCGGCGGCGTCTTCGCTGCGTCGGGCACGGATCGCTTTGTCGGAGATGTCGTTGGCCCAGATATCGCGGGTGCCGGCGGGCAGCGCCACGGCCAGTGCACCGACAAACTGTCCCGGGCCCTGCATGGCCTTTTTCAGGTTGGGCAGGCCCCAGCCGTTGACCACGCCTGGCACCTGCGGGGTGCCGGGAGCGGCGTCGTGCACCGGTTGCAGGTTGTCGTAGGTGCGTCCGCCCGTCCGGTCGCCGACCGGGGTGTCCGGGCCGTCCGGGGTTTGCAGGGTGGAGGTGGTCAGCAAGACATCGCGGGCCTGGCTCGCGGTCATGTAGGGAAAGCGCTGGATCACCAGGGCCAGGGCGCCGGAAACGCTGGGGGCGGCCGCCGAGGTGCCGTTGGCGTTGGGGATGATCTCGCCTTCCGGTCCTGCGGACGGAATGCCGGAAACCCCCATGACGCACCACCACTTGGAGGTGCCGCAGCGGTTGTAGACCTGGGCGCCGGTCTCGTCATAGCCGGTGATGGACAGCCACCTGGATTCCAGGTCCGGCTTGAAATAGGGGAGGTTGGCGTTGGTGTCCGGGTTGGCGCCATGGCTGTCGTTGCCGGCGGAGATGATCTGGATGAACGAGTACTGCCGGCCGGCGTCGGCCATGGCATCCATCCAGGTCTTCTGGCCCGCGTGGGCCTTGTCCCAGAACGGCCGGTAGGCGGCGGTCATGTCCCTGAGGATATCCTGCGGGCTGTCGCCGACAGTGCCGAAGTGGTTCTCCACCTCATTACGCGAGTTCTGCCCCCAGCTCTGGTTGACGATCGACACTTTTTTCGCCGCCAGCGCGTCGTAGCTGGCCATGAAGGCGTTGTAGTCGAGGTCGTTGGAGCCTTGATAACGGTCGTTGTCGCTGCCGCCGGTGTTGGCCACGAACAGATTGGCGTCGAAGGCGATGCCGTGCATGCCGGTACCGTTGCGACTGGCCGCCAGTACTCCGGACATTTCCGTGCCGTGGCCGTCGTTGAAGCTCGGGTCGTACTCACCCGGGATACTGAAGTGCTCACCTTTGTGGAACTCGCCGGCAGGCACCTCCAACCGATAGCGCGGATGGGTTGCGTAGTATTCGCCGGTCGAGGTGACCGCCTGCACACGGTTTTCGCCTGCGGCGTTCTTGCCCTGGAATTCCGAATGTTCACTGAGGATGCCCGAGTCCAGCACGCCGACGTTTACCCCTTTCCCGGTGATACCCAGGGCATAGGCGTAATAGGCGTTGGTCCGGTCCAGGCCGGAGTTGACCTGGGCTTCCGGAGTCTTCCAGGTTTGCGCGTTATTGCTCCAGTTGCCGGTCGCGGCGGACCATGACTGTCCGGCATTGAGTTGTTTGTGCAGGTCGGTGGCCACACCCGGCTCTATATAGGTATAAGGTTGGGCCGTCGGCAGGTTGGCAATAATCGCTTTGGCGAAGTCGAATATGTTCTGGGTATAACGGCCGGAGTTGCTGAACAGGCGGCTTTTATAGCGATCCAGATTGTTGTTGTAATCAAGTACCTTGCTCGTATCGCCGAGCATTGCACTGATCGACAGGTTTTCCGCCTGCAGTTCGTAGTTCTGCTGGAGCAACGAGTCGAACTTTGTCGATTGTGCGGCAAACTCTTTGGCTGCCAGGTCCATGGTATTGCCTACACCAAAACGCAAGTTGGTATACACGGCGCTGCCCGGCACGAATGACGCAGCGGCGTTCCTGAACGCAGCCTCCAATACCTGGGGTGTATAGGGCGAGCCGGTGGGCGGATTATCTGCCAGAGCCATCTGGCCCTGACCCAGCCACAAGGCGATGGCCATTGCGACAGGGCTCAGGGAAGCTGGTTTTAAAGGGTTGCTGCGTTTGCCTGAATCGATACCTGCTACGTCCATGTTCCTTTTCCTTGAGATATGTCCTTGGTCGAAACTGATGTTTCGATCTCTTGTAATAGGCAGGGTGTAAATGATGGGCTGAAACAAAGGTGCTGTTTGGAAACACCTGGTGTACTTATTGTTTTTACTGAGCAATAGGGAATTCAGTCTCGGTTATCGTTACTGTCCGCTTGATACTCACTAGGTGGTACATATTAAAAAGTCGACAATCACCGAGTTGTCAGTTGTTGATCCTCAAGTTGTTTTTCTTTAAGGCGCACATCGACCTCCGCTGTTTTCAAACAATGGTGTTTCACATGAGTGGTGTTGCAGAAAAATAACTGCGAGAGGGTTATAGCATGACAAATGAGCTTGTAACAAAATATTTATAGAGTGCTACGAACTTGATACCAGAACTGTGACAGGTTTGGTTTTCTGTTTGAACAAGGTTGGGGCGAGGTGTGGGTGCCGGGCAATAAAAAGGCAGCCCGCAGGCTGCCTTTGTTGTACGCCGAGGATCGCTCAGGACAGGAAACCGCCGTCCACGTTCAGCGATACGCCCGTGGTGTAGCTCGAGGCATCGCTGGCCAGGTAGAGCACGGCACCGGCCATTTCGCTCGGGTCGGCCACGCGCTTGAGGGGGATCTGCGCCAGGGCGGTCTTGAGGATGGCGTCGTTCTTCACCAGCGCCGAGGCGAACTTGGTGTCGGTCAGGCCCGGCAGCAGGGCGTTGCAGCGGATGCCGAACTGCGCGCATTCCTTGGCGAAGACCTTGGTCATGTTGATCACCGCGGCCTTGGTCACCGAGTAGATGCCCTGGAAGATGCCGGGGGACACGCCATTGATCGAGGCCACGTTGATGATGCTGCCGCCGCCGTTGTCGCGCATCAGCTTGCCGGCTTCCACCGACATGAAGAAGTAGCCGCGGATATTCACGTCGACGGTCTTCTGGAAGGCGCCCAGGTCGGTGTCCAGCACGTTGCAGAACTGCGGGTTGGTGGCGGCGTTGTTGACCAGGATGTCCAGGCGCCCGAATTGTTCGCGGATGCCGGCGAACACTTGGCTGATCTGCTCCATCTCGCCGATATGGCAGGCGATGGCGGTGGCCTTGCCGCCGGCGGCGACAATGGCGTCGGCCACATGCTGGCAGCCTTCGAGCTTGCGGCTCGAAACGATCACATGGGCGCCTTGCTGGGCCAGCAGCTTGGCGATGGCTTCACCGATACCGCGGCTGGCGCCGGAGACGAAAGCGATCTTGCCGTCGAGGTCGAACAACTGAGTCTTGGACATGGTTTTTCCTTATTGTGTGCCTGGCGCCGGGACGATCAGAGGCTGGATTTGTGGATGACCTGCAGGCTCATCTGCTCCAGCAGCTTGTTCATGTGAATGAACTGCGCGAAGCGTTTGTCCTGGGTCTGGCCATGGAAGAAGCGGTAGTAGATCTGCTGCACGATGCCGGCCAGGCGGAACAGGCCGTAGGTGTAGTAGAAGTCGAAATTGCCGATCTGGATGCCGGCGCGTTCGGCGTAGTAGTCGACGAACTGCTGGCGGCTCAGCATGCCCGGGGCGTTGCTCGGCTGGCGGCGCATCAGTTGCACCGGCGCCGGGTCGCCGGCTTCGATCCAGTAGGCCAGGGTGTTGCCCAGGTCCATCAGCGGGTCGCCCAGGGTAGTCAGTTCCCAGTCCAGCACGCCGATGATCTGCATCGGGTTGGCCGGGTCGAGGATCACGTTGTCGAAGCGGTAGTCGTTGTGCACGATGCTGGAGGTCGGGTGATCGGCCGGCATCTTGTCGTTGAGCCAGGCCTTGACCGCTTCCCACTTGGGCGCGTCAGGGGTCAGGGCTTTCTCGTAGCGGTCGCTCCAGCCCTTGATCTGGCGTTGCACATAACCTTCGGGCTTGCCCAGGTCGCTCAGGCCGCAGGCCTTGTAGTCGACCCGGTGCAGCTCAACGAATTTGTCGATGAAGCTCTTGCACAGGGCTTCGGTCCTGGCCGCGTCGAAACCCAGTTCCGGCGGCAGGTCGGAGCGCAGGATGATGCCCTTGACCCGCTCCATCACATAGAACTCGGCGCCGATCACCGATTCGTCGGTGCAGTGCACATAGGCTTTCGGGCAATAGGGAAAGCCGTCCTTGAGCTGGTTGAGGATGCGGTATTCGCGGCCCATGTCGTGGGCCGACTTGGCCTTGTGGCCGAAGGGCGGGCGGCGCAGGACGAATTCCTGTCCCGGGTATTCCAGCAGGTAAGTCAGGTTCGACGCGCCGCCCGGAAACTGGCTGATCTGCGGGGTGCCGGTCAGGCCCGGAATATGTGCCTTGAGGTACGGATCGATCAGGTTGGCATCGAGTTCCTCGCCGGAGCGAGTACGGGTGGACTGGTCAGTAAGCGCCATGCTTATCCCTTCTGCTTATTCTGGAGGCCAGAGATTATTGGCTAATCTAATGTGCCCACCTGAGCGCCACAATCGCCGGAGGCCTTTATAGGTGAGCGTGTTGCCGGGCAATCATTGCTTTTGATACAAGCGTTTGAATGGGCCCGGTTTCACTCTAGTCCAGTTCGCTGGGCCTGAATGAGCATTCCGACCGGGCTCGCGCATCGGCCTGTTTGTGCGCAGCGTCGCAGGCGCCTTTCGTAGCGCGCCTGGTTCAGTTCGGGGCAGGCAGGGCGATGGGGGTCAACAGCGGTTGGCCGCTGAAGTGCGCGACGAGGTTCTTGCCCACTAGTTCCACCGTGGCCTGGGTCGCTTCCGGCGACAGCCCGGCGACGTGGGGTGTCAGCACCACATTGTTCAGGGTCTTCAAGGCGTCCGGCACCCGTGGCTCGTCGTCGAACACGTCCAGGGCCGCGCCGGCGATGCTGCGTTGTTCCAGGGCCTGCAGCAGGTCGGCGGTATTCACCACGCTGGCACGGGCAATGTTCACCAGGAAACCCTCCGGCCCCAGGGCCTGCAGCACGGCCTTGTCGATCAGTTGGCGAGTGCCTACGCCGCCGGGCGTGGCGACCATCAGGAAGTCCGAATGCCGCGCCAGTTCGGTCGGGGTCGGGCAGAAGCTGTAAGGCACGTCGCTGCGGATCTGCCGGTTGTGGTAGCTGACGCTCATGTCGAAGCCGTTGGCGCAGCGCTTGGCGATGGCCAGGCCGACGGCGCCGAGGCCCAGGACGCCCAGGCGCTTGCCGGCCAGGGACGGGCGCATGACCTTCGGCCATTCGCCACGACGCACGGCGGCATCGGCGCGGGGGATGTCACGGACTAGGGACAGCAGCAGGGCCATGGCGTGGTCGGCCACCGACGAGGCGTTGACCCCGGCGCCGTTGCTCACCGCTATCCCGCGGTTGCTCGCCGCCTGCAGGTCGACCTGCTCGTAGCCGGCGCCGATCACGCAGATGATTTCCAGGTGCGGCAGGGCGGCGATTTCTTCGGCGCTCAGGCCCAGCGGGCCGCGGGTGAGCACGGCGTTGATCTGCCCTGCATGGGCCTTGATGGCGTCCGCCCGTTCGCTGGGCGTCGGCGCGAGGATCAGGTGGAAACCCTGGTTTTCCAGGATCCACAGGTAGTCATTGATGGTTTCGACGAGGACCAGAACGGTGGCGGGCATGCGTGTCTCCTGAAGGACTGAAGAGGGACGGACGGCGTATGGCACATCGACGGCAACCGGCGTACAGCTCCTGGAGCTGCTGTACCGTGATAAACCACTCAAGGGCTCAAGATTGCGGATTGCAGGGCGCTTTGGCAAGGCGCTGGCGCGGGTTTTTCCCCGCGACAGCGGCCTGGAGATCATTGCCGCCCTCAAGGGCCTAATCGCCGGCAAGCCTGGCTCCTACACAAGCTGCGGCAATCACAGTCTTGCGCCTGACACGGCTTTTGTAGGAGCGAGGCTTGCCCGCGATGAAGGCCTGAAGGGCGCCACTCCTTCAGGGTGGTGAATGCTCAGAAACGGATATCAGCAGTTTTCACCCGCCGGGCAAAGGCGCCGTCCAGCGTCGCATTGTGGTGGTCGATGATCGCCCGGGCCGGGAGCAGCGGTGTATCCATGCAGGTATGGGCATCCTCCGCCAGCACCGCGGCAAACCCCAGGTCCAGGGCGGCGCGGCAGGTGGCGTCGATGCAGTACTGGGTCTTCATGCCGACGATCACCAGCTCATCGATCTGCGCCGCCCTCAGGTGTTCGGCCAGCCCGGTGCCGACAAAACAATTGGGGCGGGTTTTGTCCAGCCGCTGGTCGCTGGCCTCGAGCTGCAACTGCGGCAGCAGTTGCCACGGCGCGCTGCCGGCGGCGATGGGCGAGCCTTGCGGGCCGGTATGGCGCACGGCGATCACCGGCGCGCCGGCCTGCCGGGCGCGGTGGATCAGTTGGTTGATGTTGTCGAGCACGCGCTGCCCCTCGAAGGGCTGCTCTGGTCCGTGAAACAGGCCGACCTGCATGTCGACGATCAGCAGGGCGGGGCGCTGGGCCTGGGGTGACGGCATGGTGTTTCTCCTTGTGAACCAGCTGGACGGAGAAACAAAAGGCCCCGTCCATTGCTGGCGGGGCCTTGGGTTCGACTGCGCTGTTGTCAGCTCATGCAGCGACCACACGACCCGCCGGAAGCGGTCGTGGTGGTAGTGCGGGTGAGATGGCGCGGGAAGAAATTCATGACGCCGATCATGGGGCCAGGGTTCGAGTACTGTCAATCTGAGGGGGATGTTTGTTTGGGCCGGACGTGCACCTGATCGATGGCCCCGTGGGCTAGGCTGACCTTGCTTCAGTTTCTGGAACTGGGGCGGGCCAGCGGTCCAGACCAGCAGGTCGCTTTCAGGACACGATGGGTCGCCTGGGTGCAATCGCCGGGCTATGGTGATGGGCAAGCTTCCAGGATGCCCCGGACCAGGTGCGCCAAGACACTTGGCCGGAGAGCAAGAATGGCGACCGAGGATCCACGCCTCCGTGACGTGGTCGGGCGCTGCAGCCGAAGACTCCGGACGGCGGCCGCTATGCGGCGGTGGCGTTCGAGATGCCGAGGTACGTTTATGTCTGATGACACGCTTCATCTGCCTCTGATTCACAGCGTGTTGGAGCGGGAAAAGGACACCCCCGGTGCCTTGCTGCCGATTCTCCACGCCATTCAGGACGGTTGCGGGTACATCCCCGACACCGCCATCCCCGAGATCGCCCATGCCCTCAACCTCAGCCTGGCTGAAGTGCACGGCGTAATCAGCTTCTACCACGATTTCCGCACCACCCCGCCCGCGCGCCATACCCTGCGTCTGTGCCGGGCCGAGTCCTGCCAGAGCCGGGGGGCCGAACGCCTGGCTGCGCAACTGCGCGAACAACTGTTGCTGGACGACCATGGCACCACCGCCGACGGCAGTATCAACCTGCGACCGGTCTATTGCCTGGGGGCCTGCGCCTGTTCGCCAGCCCTGGAACTGGACGGCGAGCTGCACGCCCGGATCACTCCCGAGCGCCTGCGCCAGCTGGTGAGTGGCTGCCTGGAGGATGGCGCATGCTGAAGCTCTATATCCCCCGCGATTCGGTGGCCCGTGCCGTGGGCGCGGACAAGGTGGCCGTTGCGCTGGCGCGTGAGGCCGAACGTCGACAACTGCCATTGGAACTGCGCCGCACCAGCTCCCGTGGCCTCTATTGGCTGGAGCCGCTGCTGGAGCTGGACAGCGCTGACGGCCGCCTGGGTTTCGGCCCCCTGACCGCGGAGGACGTGCCGAGCCTGCTCGACGCCCTGGCGGCAGACCCCGGCAGCCACCCATCGGCCCTGGGGCCGGTGGAGCAGATCCCTTATCTGCAGAGCCAGCAGCGCCTGTTGTTCGCTCGGGCCGGCATCACTCAACCGCTGTCCCTGGACGACTACCACGCCCAGGGCGGTTTCCGGGGCCTGGCCCGGGCCATCCAGATGGAGGGCGCGCAGGTGGTCGCCAGCGTGCTCGACTCCGGCCTGCGCGGCCGGGGTGGCGCGGCCTTTCCGGCGGGTATCAAGTGGCGCACCGTGCGCGAAGCCGCGGGGGCCCAGAAATACGTGGTCTGCAACGCCGATGAAGGTGACTCCGGCACCTTCGCCGACCGCATGCTGATGGAGGGCGACCCCTTCCTGCTGATCGAAGGCATGATCATCGCCGGCATCGCCGTGGGGGCCAGCAAGGGCTACATCTACGTGCGCTCGGAATACCCGGATGCCATCGGCACCCTGAACGAGGCCCTGCGCATCGCCCGCGAGGCCGGTTACCTGGGGGCGAACGTGGGCGGTAGCGGCCGGCCCTTCGACCTGGACGTGCGGGTGGGGGCCGGCGCCTACATCTGCGGTGAGGAAACGGCGCTGCTGGAATCCCTCGAAGGCAAGCGCGGCACGGTTCGCGCCAAACCGCCGCTGCCGGCCCTGCAGGGCCTGTTCGGCTTGCCAACGCTGGTGCACAACGTGCTGACCCTGGCCTCGGTGCCGATCATCCTGGAGAAGGGCGCGCAGTTCTATCGCGACTTCGGCATGGGCCGTTCCCTGGGCACCATGCCGTTCCAACTGGCCGGCAACGTCCGCCAGGCGGGCCTGGTGGAACGCGCCTTCGGCCTGAGCCTGCGCGAGCTGGTGGAAGGTTATGGCGGCGGCACCGCCAGCGGCCGGCCATTGAAGGCGGCGCAAGTGGGTGGGCCGCTGGGGGCCTGGGTGCCTCCCGCGCAGTTCGATACGCCGCTGGACTACGAGGCGTTCGCCGCCATGGGCGCGATGCTCGGCCACGGTGGCGTGGTGGTCGCCGACGACAGCCTGGACATGGCCCGCATGGCCCGTTTTGCCTTGCAGTTCTGCGCCGAGGAATCCTGCGGCAAGTGCACGCCGTGCCGGATCGGCTCGACCCGTGGGGTGGAGGTGGTGGACCGCTTGATCGCCAGCAGCGACGCCGCGGCCCGTGAGGAACAGGCGCTGCTGCTGCAAGACCTCTGCGACACCCTGCAATACGGCTCGCTCTGTGCCCTGGGCGGGATGACTTCCTACCCCGTCGCCAGCGCCCTTAAGCACTTTCCCGCCGATTTCGGTCTGGCGACCACGGAGGCCGACCAATGATCAATATCTTCGACCCTACCAGCGATATCGACCTCGGCACCCCGGCACGGGAAAGTAGCGTGCAGGTCAGCCTGACCATCGACGGCCGGGAAATCAGCGTCGCTTCCGGCACCTCGGTGATGCGCGCCGCGGCCTTGCTCGGCACCACCATCCCCAAACTCTGCGCCACCGACAGCCTGGAAGCTTTCGGTTCCTGCCGCATGTGCCTGGTGGAGATCGAGGGCATGCGTGGTTATCCGGCCTCCTGCACCACGCCGGTGACCGAGGGCATGGTCGTCCACACCCAGACCTCCAAGCTCGCCAGCCTGCGGCGCAACGTGATGGAGCTGTACATCTCCGACCACCCGCTGGACTGCCTGACCTGCTCGGCCAACGGCAACTGCGAGTTGCAGACGGTGGCGGGGCAGGTGGGCCTGCGGGAAGTGCGCTACGGCTATGAGGGCGCCAACCACCTGGACGAACGGAAGGACGTCTCCAACCCCTATTTCGACTACGACCCGAGCAAGTGCATCGTCTGCAACCGCTGCGTGCGCGCTTGCGAGGAAACCCAGGGCACCTTCGCCCTGACCATCAGCGGGCGCGGCTTCGACTCAAGGGTGGCGGCGGCCGGTGGCGACAATTTCCTCGATTCCGAATGCGTGTCTTGCGGCGCCTGCGTACAGGCCTGCCCGACCGCCACCCTGATGGAAAAGAGTGTGGTGGAAATCGGCCAGCCCGAGCGCAGCGTCATCACCACCTGCGCCTACTGCGGCGTGGGCTGCTCCTTCCGCGCCGAAATGAAAGGCGAGCAACTGGTGCGCATGGTCCCGGACAAGAACGGCCAGGCCAACCATGGCCACTCCTGCGTCAAGGGCCGCTTTGCCTGGGGCTACGCCACCCACCCGGACCGCATCACCAAGCCGATGATCCGCAAGCACATCAGCGACCCGTGGCAAGAGGTCAGCTGGGAAGAGGCGGTCACCTACGCGGCCAGCGAGTTGCGCCGCATCCAGCTGAAATACGGGCGCGACTCCATCGGCGGCATCACCTCCAGCCGTTGCACCAACGAAGAGACCTACCTGGTACAGAAGCTGGTGCGCACCGCCTTCGGCAACAACAACGTCGACACCTGCGCCCGGGTCTGCCATTCGCCCACCGGCTACGGCCTCAAGCAGACGCTGGGCGAATCCGCCGGCACCCAGAGTTTCGACTCGGTGATGCAGGCCGACGTCATCCTGGTGATGGGCGCCAACCCCACCGACGCGCACCCGGTATTCGGCTCCCAGCTCAAGCGCCGCCTGCGCCAGGGCGCGCGGCTGATTGTCATCGACCCACGGCGCATCGACCTGGTGGATTCGCCCCATGCCCGTGCCGACCTGCATTTGCAACTGCGTCCGGGCACCAACGTGGCCATGCTCAATGCATTGGCCCATGTGATCGTCACCGAGGGCCTGGTCAACCAGCCTTTCGTCGATCAGCGCTGCGAAGCGGCGGACTTCGCTCGCTGGCGCGACTTCGTCAGCCTGGCGGAGAACTCCCCCGAGGTCCTGGGGCCGATTTGCGGGGTGCCGGCCAAACAGATCCGCGAGGCCGCGCGGCTTTACGCCACCGGTGGCAACGCGGCCATCTACTACGGCCTGGGCGTCACCGAGCACAGCCAGGGCAGCACCTCGGTGATGGGCATCGCCAACCTGGCGATGGTCACCGGCAACATCGGCCGCGAGGGTGTCGGGGTCAACCCGCTGCGCGGGCAGAACAACGTCCAGGGCTCCTGCGACATGGGCTCCTTCCCCCATGAGCTGCCTGGCTATCGGCATATCTCCAACGAGGCGGTGCGCGCCCAGTTCGAACAGGCCTGGAACGTCACCCTGCAACCCGACCCGGGCCTGCGCATCCCCAATATGTTCGAGGCGGCCCTGGACGGCACCTTCAAGGCGCTCTACTGCCAGGGCGAGGACATCGCCCAGAGCGACCCCAACACCCAGCACGTGACCGCCGCTCTGACGGCCATGGAGTGCGTGGTGGTGCAGGACATCTTCCTCAACGAGACGGCCAAGTTCGCCCATGTGTTCCTGCCGGGCAGCTCCTTCCTCGAGAAGGACGGCACCTTCACCAACGCCGAGCGCCGCATCTCCCGGGTGCGCAAGGTGATGGAGCCCCTGGCCGGCAAGGCCGACTGGGAAGCCACCATCGCCCTGGCCGACGCCCTGGGCTACAAGATGCAGTACCGCCATCCCTCAGAGATCATGGACGAGATAGCGCGCCTGACCCCGACCTTCCACCGCGTCAGCTACGCCGAACTGGACCGCCACGGCAGCCTGCAATGGCCGTGCAACGATGCCGCGCCGGACGGCACGCCGACCATGCACATCGATGAGTTCGTGCGCGGCAAGGGCCGCTTCATGCTCACCGGCTACGTGCCCACCGAGGAGAAGGTCAACAGCCGCTACCCGTTGCTGCTGACCACCGGACGCATCCTCAGCCAGTACAACGTCGGCGCCCAGACCCGGCGCACCGACAACGTGGCCTGGCACGAGGAGGACCGCCTGGAAATCCACCCGACCGACGCCGAGAACCGCGGTATCGCCGACGGCGACTGGGCCGGTATCGGCAGCCGCGCCGGGCAGACGGTGCTGCGGGCCAAGGTGACCGAGCGGGTGGCGCCGGGGGTGGTCTACACCACCTTCCACTTCCCGGAATCGGGCGCCAACGTGATCACCACCGACAACTCCGACTGGGCCACCAACTGCCCGGAATACAAGGTGACGGCGGTAGAGGTGGTGCGGGTCAGCCAGCCTTCCGAATGGCAGAAACGTTATCAGGCGTTCAGTGATGAACAGGGGCGCCTGCTGCGGGAGCGTCGTCACGCCGAGAAAGCCGAGGTGCGCCGATGAGCAGCGAAAGCCTGATCAAGATGGCCAACCAGATCGCCCAGTTCTTCGCCAGCGAACCGGACAACGCCCAGGCGGTGCGTAGCGTGCGCCAGCACCTGCAAAGCTTCTGGACACCGGCCATGCGCAGGGAACTGGCGGCCTGGCAGACCACACACCCCGGCGCGGCGCTGCATCCCCTGGTGCAGGCGGCGCTGACGGAAGGGGAAGGGCAGACCTAGCCTCTGCCGTTGGCGGGCAAACCTTGAACCGGACCGCCTTGTTGCAACCAGTCAGAAGCCAGGGCCTTGCCCTGGCTTCTGCGTTTGATCGGCACATCCGGCATGAAGGCCTACCTGAAACTGAGTCCAGCGCTTGCTGCAGATCAATGAAAGGCTGCGCCCGACCCCGCAAAACCGCGTTCCAGACATCTGTACCGGCAAACCGTTCCTCAGCTAAGTCTTTGCTTCTGCCGAGTAATCCCGGACAATCGCGCCCCTGTTTCGGCGAGGGCTTTGTCTGTCGGGTATTCCGACGCGTCCTGGCCGAGTGGCAAATGACCGGAATGTGGAGATCCCACCGGATGAATGATCAGGCCAACAGCGTTGATCAACGCTTTGAAGCGGCAGCCCCAGCGACCCTAGCTGGCTGGAATCGCCATGACACTACCTGGATGCTGGGCCTGTTCGGCACTGCCATCGGCGCAGGGACCCTGTTCTTGCCGATCAACGCCGGCCTGGGCGGCTTCTGGCCGCTGCTGGTCCTGGCGCTGCTGGCGTTCCCGATGACCTTCTTCGCCCACCGCGGCCTGACCCGCTTCGTGCTCTCCGGGCGTGACGGCGCGGACATCACCGAAGTGGTGGAAGAGCATTTCGGGATCAAGGCCGGCGCCCTGATCACCTTGCTGTACTTTTTCGCCATCTTCCCGATCCTGCTGATCTACAGCGTGGCCCTGACCAACACCGTGGGCAGCTTCATGGAGCACCAGCTGCACATCATGCCGCCACCGCGCGCCGTGCTGTCGCTGATGCTGATCCTCGGCCTGCTGGCCGTGGTGCGCTGCGGCGAGCAGGTGATCGTCAAGGCGATGAGCCTGATGGTCTACCCGTTCATCGTCGCCTTGCTGTTCCTCGCGGTGTTCCTGATTCCGCACTGGAACGGCGGCATCCTTAGCACCGCCAGCACCCTGCCTGAACCTTCGGCGTTCCTGCACACCCTGTGGCTGGCGATCCCGGTCATGGTGTTCTCGTTCAACCACTCGCCGATCATCTCGGCCTTTGCCGTGGACCAGAAGCGTCGTTATGGCGTGCACGCCGAAGAGCGCAGCTCGCAGATCCTGTCCCGCGCCCACCTGTTGATGGTGGCGATGGTGCTGTTCTTCGTCTTCAGCTGCGTACTGACCCTGTCGCCGGCCCAACTGGCCGAAGCCAAGGCGCAGAACCTGTCGATCCTGTCGTACCTGGCCAACCACTTCAGCAACCCGACCATCGCCTTCGCCGCGCCGTTGATCGCTTTCGTGGCTATCGCCAAGTCGTTCCTGGGCCACTACATCGGCGCCAGCGAAGGCCTCAAGGGGCTGATCGTGAAAAGCGGCCGCCGCCCGGGCGCCAAGGCCCTGGACCGCATGACCGCGGCCTTCATGCTGGTGGTGTGCTGGATAGTCGCCACGCTCAACCCGAGCATCCTCGGGATGATCGAGACCCTGGGCGGCCCGATCATCGCGGCCATCCTGTTCCTGATGCCGATGTACGCCATCCGCAAGGTGCCGGCCATGGCCCGCTACCGCGGCCAGGCCTCCAATGTGTTCGTCACCCTGGTGGGTCTGGTGGCCATCACCGCGCTGGTCTACTCCCTGAGCGCCTGACCCGCCGGCGGCCCACCGCGTGTCGGCGGTGGGTTGCCGCGCAGAAATGCCCGATTCAGCTAAGCCACGGCCGCTGACTGCGTATAAAACGCGGCGCGGCCGTTTTTTTGGTCGGCCGGAAAGTCCAGCGCCGGCAACTGGTCGCGGTTGACTCGTTGCAGCTGACCGAGCCGGCTCAGTGCCATGACGCCTAATGCCAGTCAGTCAAGGAAACTGTAGGAGCGAGGCTTGCCCGCGATGGACTTAAGAGTGCCGCGTTTATCCAGTAAATACGCCACATGGCCCCTCCATTTGTTGCTTTTGACGGGGCGAAAGAGTCCGCGGCATTCGGGCGAGCATCGGGCGCCGTTGGCAGTGGCGTGATTTTTAGCTGGGGCGGGGAGGGGTAACAACTACCAGACTTGGTAGGCAAAGATGCCTGGCACTCTGCTGCCAGAGCGACCAGCGAACGAATCGCCGGCATAAAAAAACGCCGCGTATCGTCGTGGGATACGCGGCGTTCTTCATTGCCTTGCAGCCTTAGGCTTGAACCACCGGAATCTTGGCGTTCGCAGCAGCCTCACGGAACTCGGCGATCTGGTCGAAGCTCAGGTAGCGGTACACGTCCGCTGCCATGCTGTCGATCTTGCCGGCGTATTCCATGTACTCCTCGACGGTCGGCAGGCGACCCAGGATGGACGCAACGGACGCCAGCTCGGCCGAAGCCAGGTAGACGTTCGCGCCGTCGCCCAGACGGTTCGGGAAGTTACGGGTCGAAGTCGAAACCACGGTGGAGTTCGGCTCGACGCGTGCCTGGTTACCCATGCACAGCGAGCAGCCCGGCATTTCCATGCGCGCGCCAGCCTTGCCGTAGATGCCGTAGTAGCCTTCTTCGGTCAGCTGGTGAGCGTCCATCTTGGTCGGCGGCGACAGCCACAGACGGGTTGGCAGCTGACCCTTGACCTGATCCAGCAGCTTACCGGCAGCGCGGAAGTGACCGATGTTGGTCATGCAGGAACCGATGAACACTTCGTCGATCTTCTCGCCAGCAACGCTGGAGAGCAGGCGAGCGTCGTCCGGGTCGTTCGGCGCGCAGAGCACAGGCTCCTTGACGTCGGCCAGGTCGATCTCGATGACTTCGGCGTACTCGGCGTCCTTGTCGGCTTCCAGCAGCTCAGGGTTGGCCAGCCAGGCTTCCATGGCTTGAGCGCGACGCTCCAGGGTACGGGCATCGCCGTAGCCTTCGCCGATCATCCAGCGCAGCAGGGTGATGTTCGACTGCAGGTATTCGGCGATCGACTCTTTGGACAGCTTGATGGTGCAACCGGCAGCCGAACGTTCGGCCGAGGCGTCGGACAGTTCGAAGGCTTGCTCGACGGTCAGGGTTTCCAGACCTTCGATCTCCAGGATGCGGCCGGAGAAGGCGTTCTTCTTGCCTTTCTTCTCGACGGTCAGCAGGCCTTTCTGGATCGCGTAGTAAGGGATGGCGTGAACCAGGTCGCGCAGGGTGACGCCAGGCTGCAGCTTGCCCTTGAAGCGGACCAGGATCGATTCCGGCATGTCCAGCGGCATGACGCCAGTGGCGGCGGCGAAGGCCACCAGGCCGGAACCGGCCGGGAACGAGATGCCGATCGGGAAACGGGTGTGGGAGTCGCCACCGGTGCCGACGGTGTCCGGCAGCAGCATGCGGTTCAGCCAGCTGTGGATGATGCCGTCGCCCGGACGCAGGGACACGCCGCCACGGGTCATGATGAAGTCAGGCAGGGTGTGGTGGGTGGTGACGTCGATCGGCTTCGGATAGGCCGCGGTGTGGCAGAACGACTGCATCACCAGATCGGTGGAGAAGCCCAGGCAAGCCAGGTCCTTCAGTTCGTCACGGGTCATCGGGCCAGTGGTGTCCTGGGAGCCGACGGTGGTCATCTTCGGTTCGCAGTAGGTGCCTGGACGCACGCCAGTCACGCCGCACGCCTTGCCGACCATTTTCTGCGCCAGGGTGAAGCCCTTGGTGCTTTCGGCCGGAGCTTCCGGCTTCTTGAACAGGTCCGAAGGTGGCAGGCCCAGTTCGGTGCGCGCCTTCTCGGTCAGGCCACGGCCGATGATCAGCGGGATACGGCCGCCGGCACGGACTTCGTCGAGCAGGACCGGGGTCTTCATTTCGAAGGTGGCCAGGACTTCGTCGCTGTTGTGCTTGGTGACTTTACCGGTGTGCGGGTACAGGTCGATCACGTCGCCCATGTTCATCTTCGACACATCGAATTCGATCGGCAGGGCGCCGGCGTCTTCCATGGTGTTGTAGAAGATCGGTGCGATCTTGCTGCCGAAGCAGAAGCCGCCTGCACGCTTGTTCGGCACGTAAGGCACGTCGTCGCCGAAGAACCACAGCACGGAGTTGGTCGCCGATTTACGGGACGAACCGGTGCCGACCACGTCGCCGACGTAGGCGATCGGGAAGCCGTCGTTGCGCATCTGCTCGATCTGTTTCATCGGGCCGATGGCGCCTTGCTGATCCGGAACGATGCCGTCACGGGCCATTTTCAGCATGGCCAGGGCGTGCAGCGGGATGTCAGGACGGGACCAGGCATCCGGGGCAGGGGACAGGTCGTCGGTGTTGGTTTCGCCAGTCACCTTGAACACGCGCAGGCTGATCTTGTCGGCCAGTACCGGGCGGTTCTTGAACCACTCGCCGTCGGCCCAGGATTGCAGTACGCCTTGGGCGTGAACGTTGCCGTTCTTGGCTTTTTCCGCGACGTCGTGGAAGGCATCGAACATCAGCAGGGTGTGCTTGAGCTGTGCGGCCGCGACCGGAGCCAGCTCGGCGTCGTCCAGCAGCTCGACCAGGGTCACGATGTTGTAGCCGCCCTGCATGGTGCCCAGCAGTTCAACGGCGCGCTTCTTGTCCAGCAGAGGGGATTTGGCTTCGCCTTTGGCCAGCGCGGAGAGGAAACCGGCCTTTACATAGGCGGCTTCGTCGACTCCTGGCGGAACGCGATTGGTGATCAGGTCAACGAGGAAGGCTTCTTCGCCAGCGGGGGGATTCTTCAGCAGCTCGACCAGGCCTGCAGTTTGTTCGGCGTTTAGCGGCTGGGGAACGATACCCAGGGCTGCACGCTCTTCGATATGTTTGCGGTAGGCTTCAAGCACAGTATTACCCTCATCAGTGGTCCCAAATGGGTGTCCGGGACGCTCATCCCGAAATTGCCGTACTCATGCGCTGCGTGACGTTGTGGGTCACTTGGCCAGAATTACCGACAATTCCTTACAGAAGCTGCTTTCAAAGTTTTACGCCTGCAGAACGGGAGCTGATGAGGGTTGGCGCTGGGCTTTCCCCGCTGGAAAGACCCATCGCCAACACCGCTCTGAAGGAACGACTGTGCTCGTGACGCTTTGAAAACAGCTTCTAACGGACATTGGCGCCTAAAAAGGCTGGCTGATTCTACGGCAAAAAAAATTTAAAGGTAAGACAGGGTCTATTGGACTTTGGTGGCGAGCCGCGTTGCTGGGCCAACGTGTGCGAGGCAAGGCGCGGGATGCCGCCAATGGTCGTTCCCTTGGCA
>NZ_JBQENK010000007.1:213542-214173 GCF_052044735.1 Pseudomonas sp. 22526 | reverse complement strand
CCCTGCACCAAGCGGGCATCCGTCGCGGCCGCCACCCAAGTCCAATAGACCCTGAGCCCCTGAAGTTTGAGGGGTGATGAATGTTAGACAAAGGGCTAACATGCGGGCCTGTTTCGCTTTTTCCGCGTATTGCCTACTTATGCCCAATCAGACGATCAAGACCCCCTGCGTCGGCCTCTGCTCCACTGTCTACGGTGACCTGGTGTGCCGTGGCTGCAAACGTTTCCACCATGAAGTGATCCACTGGAACGGCTACAACGAGGAAGAAAAGCGCGCGGTGTGGCTGCGTCTCGAGCAATTGCTGGTGCAGGTGATGGCGGCCAAACTGGAAGTCTTCGATCCCCAGCGGCTGCGCGAGCAACTGGAGCAGCGCAAGATCCGCTTCGTGCCGCACCAGTCGGAATATTGCTGGGCCTATCAGCTGATCGCCCGCGGGGCGCGGGTGATCAACCAGCTGGAAGCCTACGGGATGGTGTTGCTGCCGGAGTTTCGCGACTGGGAACTGCCGGAATTGCGCGATGCCATCGATCGGGAGTTTTTCCTCCTGTCGGAAGCCCACTACCAGCGTTATATCGCCCCGGGGTTTCTCAAGGACGCCTTTGGCGCCTGACCATTAAAAGCATCGCGGGCA
>NZ_JBQENK010000007.1:209583-213532 GCF_052044735.1 Pseudomonas sp. 22526 | reverse complement strand
CCCGCGATGGCGTTCTATCAGTCAACCCATCACTCAATGCTTGCTGGCCACCTCTTCCAGGTGATCCATGATTTCCTCCGGCTTGAGCACCAGCACGTCGCTTTCCAGGGAGTCGAGCACCACTTCCGCGGTGTTGCCGATCAGCGCCCCGGAAATCCCGGTGCGCGCCACGGTGCCGATGATGGTCAGCGCCGCCTGCAACTCATGGGCGGTGTGCGGGATCAGCACGTCCGCCGGGCCTTCTTCTATATGCAGATGGGTATCGTCGATATCGAATTCGGCCTGGAACGCCTTGCACTGCTCGCGGTAGCGCGCCTCGATGGTTTCCTTGAGCTGGAACACCGGGTCGGACGCCGACAGCATGGGTGACGGATGGGCGCTGATCACATGCAGCTGCGCCTTGGCCAGGCTGGCGATGTCGAAACCATGGTCGACGATGGTGGCATGCAGGGTGCGATGCTCGCCGTCGGCGTTGCCGACGTCGATGGCCGCCAGGATCACGCCGCCGGCCCAGGGCTTGGCGGTTTTCACCAGCAGCACCGGGCTTGGGCAGTAGCGCAGCAGTTTCCAGTCGGCGGGGGTGAGCAGGGCCTTTTTCAGCGGGTTGTCGGCAAAGTGCTGCTTGATCACCAGGCCACAGCCTTCGGCCTGCTGCACGTCGATGATGGTGCTGTGCAGGCTGTCGTTCCAGGCCTGTTCGGTGGTCACGCTGTAGCCCTCGCTCAGCAGGCTGCTCTTGAGCACGCTCAACAGCGCCGAATGCTCGTGCTTCTTGTCGCACACCAGCAGGTGCAGATGGGCCTGGGTCACCCCGGCGATCAGCTTGGCGCGCTTGAGCGCGAGGCTTTCGGAATGCTCGGGCTCGATGACCACCAGGATGCTGCGGATGGCTTGCATGGTCGGGATCTCCAGAGAGGTAGGAAGGCTACTTTGCACAACTATAGTTGCTGCGCGTCGCCGTGGATGTTGATGCACATCAAGCGCCGCGGCTGGTGGTCTGTGGCGCGGCCGGTATAATCGGCGCCCTTCGCCGTGAACCCTTATGCCGTGAGCCCCATGTTATCTATCCCTGAAGTCGCCACCGTCCTGTCTTGTGCGCCCGCCGCCGTAACAGGGGGGCAGCCATGAACCTGCCGGAAATCCACGAGTTCCTCGGCTGCCGCACGCCGGATGCCTGGGTCCAGGCGGCCCTGGCGGATCAGGAAACCCTGCTGATCGACCACAAGAACTGCGAGTTCAAGGCGGCCAGCACGGCCCTGAGCCTGATCGCCAAGTACCACTCCCATGTCGACCTGATCAACATGATGTCGCGCCTGGCGCGGGAAGAGCTGGTGCACCATGAACAGGTCATGCGCCTGATGAAGCGGCGCAAGATCGAACTGCGCCAGCTGTCGGCCGGGCGTTATGCCTCGGGCCTGCGCAAGGTGGTGCGCAGCCACGAACCGGTGAAGCTGGTGGACACCCTGGTGGTCGGCGCCTTTATCGAGGCCCGCAGCTGCGAGCGTTTCGAAGCGCTGGTGCCGCACCTGGACGAAGAACTGGGCAAGTTCTACTTCGGCCTGCTGAAAAGCGAGGCCCGGCACTTCCAGGGTTACCTGAAGCTGGCCTACCAGTACGGCGATGCCAAGGACATCGCCCAGGTGATCGAGAAGGTGCGCGCCGCCGAGCGCGAACTGATCGAGTCGCCGGACGTCGAGTTCCGCTTCCACAGCGGCGTGCCTACTCTGTAAAACGGCCCACGCCGGTATAAAACTACGGGCAAATTGTAAAAAACTCTTAAAAGCATGAAACATCACTGAAAACCGGCCACCTGGGCCGGTTTTTGCTGTCTGGCCTGGTCTCAGACTTATCCGATGCCGCCTATAATGCGCACCCCAATTGTGCGCTCTCAGACTGGTATTTATGGATAACCCGGGTCTTGGCAAAGTATTGCTGGTGGAAGATGACGAGAAGCTCGCCGGGCTGATCGCGCACTTCCTGTCCCAACACGGTTTCGAGGTACGGGTGGTGCATCGTGGCGATGTGGCGCTGGCGGCCTTTCTCGAATTCAAGCCGAAAATCGTCGTCCTCGACCTGATGCTGCCGGGCCAGAGCGGCCTGCACGTGTGTCGGGAGATCCGCAACGTATCGGACACGCCCATCGTCATTCTCACCGCCAAGGAAGACGACCTGGACCATATCCTGGGTCTTGAGTCCGGCGCCGACGACTACGTGATCAAGCCGATCAAGCCACCGGTGCTGCTGGCCCGCCTGCGCGCCCTGCAACGCCGGCAGCTGCCGGAGCCGACGGTGCGCGGCGCCCTGGAGTTCGGCCGCCTGACCCTCGACCGTAGTTGCCGGGAAGTGCGCCTGGCCGGCGAGCTGATCGAGCTGACCACCATGGAGTTCGAGCTGTTGTGGCTGCTGGCCAGCTCGGCGGGCAAGATCCTCTCCCGCGACGACATCCTCAACCGCATGCGCGGCATCGCCTTCGACGGCCTCAACCGCAGCGTCGACGTCTACATCAGCAAGCTGCGCGGCAAACTGCAGGACAACCCCCGTGAGCCGGTGTGCATCAAGACCATCTGGGGCAAGGGTTATCTGTTCAATCCCTTCGCGTGGGAGCTCTAAATGCTGCGGCTGTTTCTGGGTTTGTACATTGTCCTGGCCATAGGTTTTGCCGGGGCGATCACCGCGGTCGATCATATCTTCACGGCCATCCTCGAAGATCCACTGGAAGCCTACAACCGCGATGCGGTGCGCGGGCCGGCCTACAGCCTGGTGGAGCAGTTGCGGCCGTTCGACAGCGTCGAACGCGAACGCCAATTGCAGGGACTGCAGCCGCATTACGGCTTGCAGTTGCGCCTGGTGAACGCCGATGCGCTGGGCCTGAGCGCCCGGGAACAGGCCTTGCTGGCATCCAACCAGTTGGTGGTGCGGCAAGAGTTCACCGAGTTTATCGCCAGCATCGACCAGGGCCCGCAATTGCTCAGCATCAAGTTGCCGGAAGAGCCCTCGCTGACCCGCTTCTATACCATCACCGCCTATGTCTTTCTCGCGGCGCTGGTGGGCATCGCCCTGTATTTCTGGGTGCGCCCGCACTGGCGCGACCTGGAGCAGCTGCGGCTGGCGGCCGAACGTTTCGGTGACAACGACCTGAGCGCGCGCCTGCACCTGTCGCGGCGCTCGAACATTCGCGAGCTGGCCGAGCACTTCAACCGCATGGCCAGCCGCATCGAAGGCCTGATCGCCAATCAGCGCGAGCTGACCAACGCGGTGTCCCATGAGCTGCGCACGCCCATCGCCCGTCTGTCGTTCGAGCTCGACCAGCTCAGGCAGTCCGATCCGAAACACAACCGCGAGCTGATCGCTGACATGTACGCCGACCTCGGCGAGCTGGAGGAAATGGTCTCCGAACTGCTGACCTATGCCAGCCTGGAACACGGCGCCACGGTGATCAACCGCGAGACTATCCAGGCCCACAGCTGGCTCGACAGCGTGGTCGGCAGTGTCGCCCTGGAGGCGGAAGCGGCGGGGGTGCAGATCCTGATCCGGGCCTGCGAGGTCGAGTGCATCAGCATCGAGCCGCGGTTCATGGCGCGGGCGGTGATCAACCTGCTGCGTAACGCCATTCGCTACGCCGAGCAGCGTGTCGAGGTGTCCCTGGTGCGGGTCGGGCAGGGCTATGAAGTCCAGGTCAACGACGACGGCCCGGGCGTGCCGGTGGAGGGGCGCAAGAAGATCTTCGAGCCGTTCTCCCGGCTCGACGCCAGCCGCGACCGCCGCACCGGCGGCTTCGGCCTCGGCCTGGCGCTGGTACGGCGGGTGTCGCAATCCCACGGCGGCCAGGTCGAGGTGACGGATTCGCAGTGGGGCGGTGCGTCGTTTCGCATGACCTGGGCGCAGGTCGAGTAACCCGGAACCATAGGCACGTACCCGCGGAATTGGGCGTGCTTCTGTAGGAGCGAGG
>NZ_JBQENK010000007.1:0-209559 GCF_052044735.1 Pseudomonas sp. 22526 | reverse complement strand
CGCTATCGCGGGCAAGCCTCGCTCCTACGGGGGTAGTGTCGGAACGGTCAACGCCGCTTAGAAGCTGTACTCCAGGGTCGTTGCCAACGACGTCTGCATCCGCCGCTCGACAATCGGGCTGTCCGCCGCCTCCCGTCCCAAGTACTGCACCGCCAGCACCGTCGATACGTTCATCTGTTCACTGACCGGCACAGTCCAGGTCAGGTCGCCGCCACGGCTGAGAAAACCGCCCTTGGGGCGATAGGCGCCGAAGCGGGTCCTGCCGGCCTGGGCCGCGCTGACGCCATACCAGGTGCGCAGGTAATCGCCGTCGCCGAACTGGCTGTTGAGGCTGCCCTCGAAGCGCCCGTAGCGGCCTTCATACAGCGTGCTGCCGATGCTCAGTTGCAAGTGGTTGTAGGCCGAGCCGGTGTCCGGGTCGTCGTTCTTCTTCAGCGCATGCTGCAACGTGGCTCCGAGCTCCACGGCGCCCAGGGTGTAGCCCAGGTAGGCGCCGAACTGCGCGCGGGACTTGATCGAGCCCATGCCGGCCAGATGGTCCGACCCCTTGTAGCCGCTCTTGCGGTCCTTGCGTGCCTCGCTGGGGCCGACCCAGGCGCTGAACGCCAGGTCGCCCCATTCATTGCCCCAGCCAAGGCCCTGTTCGGTGTTGAGAAACACCCCGTAGGGGCTGACGATTGCGCCGCCCAGGATCGGGGCGACGGTGCGTTCGTCGCTGCCGCTGTAGCGCGGCAGGCTGGCGGCGCCGGCTTGCAGCTGGTACTGCCAGTCCGCGGCGTAGAGCGGGCCGCAGGGCGTCAGCAGGCACAGCGAAGCCAGAGGCAGGGCAGCAAGGGACAGGCACAGGGTTTTCGGTCGGATCGAGGTCTTCATCGGCGGCTAGAAACTCAGCAGGGTGTGGGAGTGGTCGTTGGCTGTGGAATAGGAACTGCCCAGGCCATCGCGCGGCCGCCGGGCGACCTTGCGCGCAGGAGCGGCGGTAGCCGGTTCGGCGCGAATGATGGTTTCAGGTGGCGTGGCGATTTCAGGCAGCGCTTCGCTGCTGGGCGTCGGGGCCGCGGGCGGCGTGCCCTGGCAGCTGAGGCCACCGAGCAGCACACCAATGAAGAGCGTGGAGAACCGACCGTACATGACGCACCCGTGGGGAAATGGATGCGCTCATGCTAGGGACGCGGGCGCGGGCAATCTTTGACAGCTTTGTCGCAAAACTGTCAAAGATTGTGAATGCCCGGCGCTTAGCGTTGCAGGTCCAGGCGCTCATGCCATTGAGCGATGGATTCCTCGGGGTAGTGGGCGAATTGCAGGTCGTGGGGATGCCAGTCGATCTCCACCCAGGGCGCCCTGGAGTCGAGCATCAGGTGGGTGTGTTCCGGCGGTATCGGCAACGGCGTGTCGATGGCCGAGGCGAAGGGATGGATCAGCTCCGGCCACTCCGGGCTGAACAGCCACAACCCGGAGCCGCAGCGGCTGCAGAAATGCCGCTCGGCGCTGCTGCGCCGGGCGCGTTTGCCGGGTTCCCTGAGCAACGCGTGGTAGATCGAGATGTTTTGGCGGCCGCGGACTTTCAGGCTGGCGGCATCGCCGCCGAGGTTGATCGCATACCCGCCACCGCCCTGGGTCTTGCGGCAGATCGAGCAGTAGCAGCGTTGATAAGGGTAGGGGTGGGCGCTGTTCAGGCTGAAGTGCACGGCGCCGCAATGGCAGGAACCTTCGAGTTGCATGATGGCCTCCGACGATTCATGGACTATGACCGTCAGCCTAGCCGTTGTCGGCTGGAGCGTTCTCCATGGGCGCTGGTCGGTACTGAGTTGACCCTGTAGCTACTTCAGGCTTTTTACTGTCGATTCCCTTTATCAGGAGTCATCGACATGAGCTTTTTCGAACGTTTGCTGGGTGGTCATCGTGGCCGTGGGCATGGCGGTTATCAGGGCGGGCGCCATGGTGACGGGCATGGTAGCGGGCATGGCCAGCGCTCGGGCGCCGGAGCGCCGCCAGCGGGCGGTCCGCTGTGCCCGGACTGCGGGGCAAGCAACGCAGCCAAGGCGCGGTTTTGCCAGCAGTGCGGGACCTCGCTGCAACCCGCCGCGTGCCGCCAGTGCGGCAGCACGCTGGCCGCCGGCGCGCGGTTTTGCGCCCAGTGTGGCGGGGCGGCGGGCTGAGGCTGGCTTACAGCGCCAGGTGGTAGCGGACCTGGGTCGCATCGTCTGGATCGATGGCGCGATTGAAACCCAGGGTCGCGGCCAGTTCACGCATGCGGTGATTGGCCGGGCAATCCAGCGAGTACATCTGTTTGAAGCCCTGGTCTTTGGCCCGGGCGACCAGATGGCGCATCAGCAAGGCGTCCAGGCCCTTGTACTGCCACTCGTCGGCCACGGTGACGGCGAACTCGCAGGTGTCCGTGTCCGCGCCGAGGGTGGCGTAGCGGCTGATGCCGATTTCCCGCAGCGAGCCGTTGTCGTGGACCAGGGCCACATAAGCCACGCGCTCGCAGCCATCGACGTCCATCAGCTGGCTGAGCAGGGCCTCGCCGACTTCCTTCACTTCACCGAGGAACCGGTGGTGCCGGGTGGTCGGCGAGAGGTTCTCGATAAAGGCCTTTTCCCGCTCGCGGTCTTCGGCGCGCAACGGGCGGATCAGCACCGGGCTGCCGTCGTTGAGGGCGTCTATCCAGTGTTCGCCCTTGTGCTGGGCGAAGGCGGCCAGGGCAGGCGTGTGGATGGCGGTACTGGTCATGGGCAAGTCTCCGTGAAGGTGCAGAGGATTGCCTGAACATTCACACCTGTCAGGCGCCAGGCCCTTGATTCAGGTCAACGCGCCGCAGTGTCGGCGAAGGTTTTGCGCCAGGGGGTAGATGACCCCTGATCAATCAGGCCTCGGGCATCAGGGTGGCGATCAGCGCCCGTACGCTGCCGGGCAGGGCCTCCAGTTCGCGGACGATGATGCTGCGTTCGCGCATGGCCCAGGCTTCGTCGAGTTTCACCGTCACCAGCTGCATGGTGCGGCTGTGCCGGATGGCGGCCGACTCGGGAATGATGCCGATCCCGACGCCAGCCTCGACCATGCGGCACACCGCTTCGAAGCTCGACACCTGGATCCGCAGCGACAACTGCTTGCCGGTGCGCTCCACGTGTTCGCGCAGGAAGGTCAGCAAGGTACTGCCTTCGTGCAGGCCGATGTGTTGGTAGGCCAGGGTCTGCTCCAGGGTCACCGCCTGCTGCGTCGCCAGCGGGTGGTCGACCGGCAGGATCAGCACCAGGTGGTCGGTGCTGAAATGCAGGACCTGCAGGCCGCTGGCTTCCACCGGGCCGGCGATGATGCCCATGTCGGCGGTGCCGTCGAGCACGCCGCGGACGATGTCCCGGGACAGGCGCTCCTGCAGGTCCACCGTGACCCCCGGGCGTTTCGACAGAAAGCCGGCGAGGATTTCCGGGAGGAATTCGGTCACCGCCGTGGTGTTGGCGAAGATGCGCATATGCCCGGTGGAGTCGCCGCCGTATTGGGTGAACTCGCTTTTCAGGTAATCCACCTGGCGCATGATCAGCCGCGCATGCTGCAACAGGCGCTCGCCCGCCGGGGTGACTTCGACGCCGCGGCTGTCGCGGTACAGCAGGCGGGTTTCCAGCTGGCTTTCCAGGGCCTTGATCCGCGCGCTGGCCGCCGCCGGCGAGAGAAAGGCGCGCTTGGCGCCCTGGGTCAGGCTCGGCGATTCGGCGATATGGATAAACAGGCGCAGGTCGGCCAGATCGAAATGCATGGGCGGGCTCCTGGGAGGAAGAGGGGCAAAGCGGCGTTCAGCATAACCGAACGCCGGTTTATAGAAATGCAAATTCTCAGAACGCATAGCGGCTTGCATGATCGGGCTCACCACCACTGCAACACAGGACCCGACCTGATGAGCCTGACCGACCCCAGTGCCTGGATAGGCCGTAGCCAGCAAGCCCACGACCAGCTCAGCCGTAACCTGCTCAAGCGCATTGCCGCGACCTTCGGTGAACCCGCGCCAGCCTATGGCGAGGCTTTGCCGCCGCTGTGGCAATGGTGCTTTTTCCAGGAGCCCTTGGCCGAAAGCGCCCTGGGCGGCGACGGCCATCCGGCCCGTGGCGGCTTCCTGCCGCCGGCGGCCAATCGCAATCGCATGTGGGCCGGTGGCCGGCTGGAGTTCTTCGAGCCGTTGCGCGCCGGTTTCGACGCGGACTGCCTGTCGACCATCAGCCATGTCGAGGAAAAGACCGGGCGCAGCGGCGCGCTGCTGTTCGTCACGCTTTGCCATGAGTATTCCCAGGACGGTCGCCTGGCGATTCGCGAGGAACAGGACATCGTCTACCGCGAGCCGAGCCCGCCCAAGCAGGGCAGCGGCGAGGCGCTGATCCGGGGTGACTGGCGTGAAGCCGTCGAACCCAGCCCGACCCTGCTGTTCCGCTACAGCGCCGTGACTTTCAACGGCCATCGCATCCATTACGACTTTCCCTACGTCACCGAGGCCGAAGGGTATCCGGGGCTGGTGGTGCACGGTCCGCTGATCGCCACCCTCAGCCTGCGGGCGTTCTGCCGCGCCCATCCCGGGGCCCGGTTGCGGCGCTTCTCTTATCGCGGCCTGCGGCCGTTGATCGCGCCGCAGCCGTTCGAGGTCGGCGGGCGCATCGTCCGCCCTGGCGTTGCCGAGCTCTGGGCTGGCAACGACGCCGGCCTGGCCCAGCGCGGCGAAGTGCTGTTCGACCCGATCCCACAACAATAACCACAGGCGGAGCGCCGTTCGATGAACCCCAACAGCAACGAAGAGTTGAATGCCATCCGTGAAGGCGTGCGGGCCCTGTGCGCTGAATTCGATGCCGCCTACTGGCGCCGGATCGATGAAGAAAAAGGTTTCCCGGAAAGCTTCGTCAAGGCCCTGACCGACGCCGGCTGGCTGGCGGCGATGATCCCGGCCGAATACGGCGGCTCGGGCCTGGGTCTGGCCGAAGCTTCCGTAATTCTTGAAGAGGTGAACCGCTGCGGCGGCAACTCCGGCACCGTGCACGGGCAGATGTACAACATGTTCACCCTGCTGCGGCACGGCAGCGAAGCGCAGAAGCGTTTCTACCTGCCGAAACTCGCCAGCGGCGAACTGCGCCTGCAATCGATGGGCGTCACCGAGCCCACCACCGGCACCGACACCACCAAGATCAAGACCACCGCCATCAAGCGCGGCGACAAGTATGTGATCAACGGGCAGAAGGTGTGGATCTCGCGCATCCAGCATTCCGACCTGATGATCCTGCTGGCGCGCACCACGGCGCTGGCCGAGGTCAAGAAGAAGTCCGAAGGCATGTCGATCTTCCTGGTCGACCTGCGCGAGGCCATTGGCAACGGCCTGACCGTGCAGCCGATCGCCAACATGGTCAACCACGAGACCAACGAGCTGTTCTTCGACAACCTGGAAATCCCCGCCGACAGCCTGATCGGCGAGGAGGGCAAGGGCTTCAAGTACATCCTCGACGGCCTTAACGCCGAGCGCACCCTGATTGCCGCCGAGTGCATCGGCGACGGCCGCTGGTTTATCGAAAAGGCCAGCCAGTATGCCCGCGACCGCGTGGTGTTCGGCCGGCCCATCGGGCAGAACCAGGGCGTGCAGTTCCCCATCGCCGAAGCCCATGTCGAGATCGAGGCCGCCGACCTGATGCGCTGGCGCGCCTGCGAGGAATACGACAGCGGCGGCAACGCCGGGGCCAGCGCCAATATGGCCAAGTACCTGGCGGCCAAGGCCTCCTGGGAGGCGGCCAACGCCTGCCTGCAGACCCACGGTGGCTTCGGTTTCGCCTGCGAATACGACGTCGAGCGCAAGTTCCGCGAGACCCGCCTGTACCAGGTGGCGCCGATCTCCACCAACCTGATCCTGTCCTACGTCGCCGAGCACCTGCTCGAACTGCCGCGCAGCTTCTGAGGAACCGAGCATGAGCCATACCCAAGCCTTGGCCGGGTTCCTTGCCGGCCTGAGTTACCAGCAGCTGCCCGACAGCCTGCTGGCGCGCACCGAAGAGCTGTTCCTCGACTGGCTCGGTTCCGCCCTGGCCAGCCAGGGCGCGCATCCGATTCCGTTGTTCGAACGTTACGCACAACATATGGGCCCGGCCGATGGCCCGGCGCGGATCCTGGTCAACGGCCGCGGCAGCTCGGCCTATTTCGCCGCCCTGGTGAACGCCGCGTCCTCCCATCTGGTGGAGCAGGACGACCTGCACAACAGTGCAGTATTGCACCCGGCCACCGTGGTGTTCCCGGCGGCCCTGGCGGCGGCCCAGGACCTGGGCAAGTCCGGCCGCGAGCTGCTGCTGGCGGCGGTGGCCGGCTATGAAGCGGGGATTCGCATCGGCGAGTTCATGGGCCGTTCCCATTACCGGATCTTCCACACCACGGCCACCGTCGGCACCCTCGCCGCGGCGGTGGCGGTGGGCAAGCTGATGGACTTCGACCAGGCGCAGTTCATCGACCTGCTGGGCAGCGCCGGGACCCAGGCCGCCGGGCTCTGGGAGTTCCTGCGCGACGCCGCGGACTCCAAGCAGCTACACACGGCCAAGGCCGCCGCCGATGGCTTGCTCGCCGCTTACCTGACTCGGGATGGGCTGACTGGCGCGCGCAATATTCTCGAAGGCGAGCAGGGCATGGCCGCGGGCATGTCCTGGGATGCCGAGCCGGCACGCCTGTCCGATCGCCTGGGCAGTCGCTGGGCACTGCTGGAAACCTCGTTCAAGTTCCACGCCTCCTGCCGCCACACCCATCCGGCCGCCGATGCCTTGCTGGCGCTGATGCAGCGCGAAGGCCTCAGCCATGAGCAGATCGCCCAGGTGGAAACCCGTGTGCACCAGGGCGCCATCGATGTGCTGGGGCGGGTGAGCGTGCCGCAGACCGTGCACCAGGCCAAGTTCTCCATGGGCACCGTGCTCGGCCTGATCGCCGTGCATGGCAAGGCCGGGCTGCCGGAGTTCCATGAGCTGGCGCTGAAGGATCCGGCGGTGGCAGCGTTTCGCGACAAGGTGTCGATGCTCCTCGACCCCGAGGTGGACCGCGCCTACCCGCAGCGCTGGCTCGGGCGGGTGCGGGTCACCACTGTCGATGGCCGCATCTTGCATGGGGCCATCGATGAGCCCAAGGGCGATCCGGGCAATGGCCTGTCGCGGGCGGAGCTGGAAGACAAGTTCCAGCGCCTGCTGCGCTTCTCCGGCGCGCGCACGCCGGAGCAGGGCGCGGCGCTGATCCGCCAGGTGTGGCACCTGCGCGATACCGCGCAACTGAACGAATTGCTCTGAGCCAGCCCCGAGGACGCCTTATGACAAGCACTACCGCACAACCCCGGCCGCTGGACGGCATCACCGTGGTCAGCCTGGAACACGCCATCGCCGCGCCGTTCTGTACCCGCCAACTGGCCGACCTGGGCGCCCGGGTGATCAAGGTCGAGCGCCCCGGCAGCGGCGATTTTGCTCGGGGCTACGACGAGCGCGTGCGCGGCCTGGCCTCGCATTTCGTCTGGACCAACCGTTCCAAGGAAAGCCTGACCCTGGACCTCAAGCAGGACGCCGCCGGCGACATTCTGCAAAGCCTGCTGGCCCAGGCCGACGTGCTGGTGCAGAACCTCGCGCCGGGCGCGGCAGCGCGCATGGGCCTGTCGTTCGAGGCGCTGCATGAGCGTTTTCCGCGGCTGATCGTCTGCGACATTTCCGGTTATGGCGAGGGTGGCCCCTATGAGAAGAAAAAGGCCTACGACCTGCTGATCCAGAGCGAGGGCGGGTTCCTGTCGGTGACCGGCGGCCCAGGCGAGGAACAACTGGCCAAGGCCGGCTGCTCGATCGCCGACATCGCCGCCGGTATGTACGCCTACAGCGGCATCCTCTCGGCGCTGTTGCTGCGCGGCAGGACCGGGCAGGGCAGCCGCATCGACGTGAGCATGCTGGAGAGCCTGGTGGAGTGGATGGGCTACCCGATGTACTACGCCTTCGACGGCGCGCCGCCACCGCCCCGGGCCGGCGCGGCGCACTCGACCATCTACCCCTATGGGCCGTTTCCGGCGGGAGACGGCGGCACGGTGATGCTTGGCTTGCAGAACGAGCGCGAATGGGCGGCGTTCTGTGACAAGGTGCTGTTACTGCCGGAGCTGGCCGGCGACGAGCGCTTCTCGGCCAACTTCAAGCGCTCGGCCAATCGCCAGGCGCTGCGCCAGATCATTGTCGACAGCTTCGCCCGGCTGACGCTGGAGGAGGTGATCGCCCGGCTGGAACAGGCGCAGATCGCCAGCGCCCGGGTCAACGACATGCAGGGCGTGTGGCAGCACCCGCAGCTCAAGGCCCGCGATAGCTGGCGCGAGGTGGACAGCCCGGCCGGCAAGCTGCCGTCGCTGCTGCCGCCAGCGCGCAATGCCGCGTTCGCACCACGCATGGACAGCGTCCCGGGGCTGGGCCAGCACAGCAATGCGATCCTCGCTGGACTGGGCTTGTCTGCCGAGGTCATCGAACAGTTGCGGGCCAATGGTGTGATCTGAGGTCTGCTGGCTTACACAGCCTCTGTAGGAGCCAAGCTTGCTGGCGATGGGGCCCTTGAGGTTTGCATCGGATTCGCGGGCTTATCGCGGGCAAGCCTCGCTCCTACGGAAGCGGGTACGCATAGGCCCGCGGGCTTGCGTGGCTTCTGTAGGAGCAGCCGGTCGACGCTCGATTGCTGGCGATGAGGCCCTTGAGGTTTGCATCGATCTTGCGGGCCTTATCGCGGGCAAGCCTCTGCCAACGCACAGATATCACGGTCCATGGACCTTGCATCACATACAAGGAATTCAACATGTCCAACCCTATTGTCCGCTCTGCCTTGTTCGTGCCGGGCAGCCGGCCCGAGCGTTTCGCCAAGGCCCTGGCCTGTGGCGCCGATGCGGTGATCGTCGATTTCGAGGACGCCGTGGAAGAGCCGCTCAAGCGCCAGGCCCGGGACAACCTCGGCCAGTTCCTCAACAGCCAACCTCAGGTGCGGCTGTGGGTGCGGATCAATGCCCCGGAGCATGCCGAACATGCCGCCGACCTGGCGTTCTGCAAAGGTCAGGTCGGGGTCGTCGGCATCCTGCTGCCCAAGGTCGAAAGCGCCGCCCAGGTGGCGACCGTGGCGGCCACTGGCAAGCAGATCTGGCCGATCATCGAAAGCGCCCGCGGGCTCTTGGCCCTGGCGGAGATCGCCCGGGCTCCTGCGGTGCAGCGCCTGTCTTTCGGCGGCCTGGACCTGGCGCTGGACCTCAACCTCAGCAGCGGTTCGGCGGCGGCGCAGTTCGCCCTGGACCAGGCGCGGCTGGCGCTGATCCTGCATTCGCGCGCCGCCGGGTTGGTAGCGCCGCTGGATGGCGTGCACCCGGCCATCGACGATCCCGAAGGTTTGCGCGGTTCCATTCGTCACGCCTACGAAATGGGCTTCGGCGGCGCCCTGTGCATCCACCCGAAACAGGTGCCGGTGATCCACCAGGCCCTGGCCCCCAGCGCCGAAGACCTGGCCTGGGCGCAACGGGTGGTGGACGCCGGCAGTCACGGCGCCGGCGCCTACCAGATCGATGGCCAGATGGTCGACGCCCCGGTGCTGCTGCGGGCCCAGCGCTTGCTGGCCCTTAACCCTGCGCAACCTCTGTAGGAGCCAGGCTTGCCGGCGATGAGGTCCTTGAGGTTTGCATCGGTCTTGAGGGCTGATCGCGGGCAAGCCTCGCTCCTACAGATGAAGCTGTGGCGTTCGGTAGGGGTGAACGCAGGTATCAAAAATTCGAAATTCTCAATACGCGTGCCCTTAGGCACTCTGCGATCAACCACAACAATAAGAAGGTGAAGTCCATGTTCAAGCTCTCCCGGGCGTTGTTCTGTGCCGCCGCATTGCTGGGCGCCGGTCTCGCGCAGGCCGCCGACCCCATCGTGATCAAGTTCGCCCACGTGGTGGCGGAAAACACCCCCAAGGGCCAGGGCGCCCTGCTGTTCAAGAAGCTCGCCGAGGAGCGCCTGCCGGGCCGGGTCAAGGTCGAGGTGTACCCGAACTCCTCGCTGTTCGGCGACGGCAAGGAAATGGAGGCGCTGCTGCTGGGCGACGTGCAGTTGCTCGCGCCGTCCCTGGCCAAGTTCGAGCAGTACACCAAGAAGATCCAGATCTACGACCTGCCATTCCTCTTCGACAACCTCGCCGCCGTCGACCGCTTCCAGCAGGCCGAGGGCAAGCAGCTGCTGACCGCCATGCAGGACAAGGGCATCCTCGGCCTGGCCTATTGGCACAACGGCCTCAAGCAGCTGTCGGCCAACAAGAAACTGGTGGAACCCAAGGACGCCCGCGGCCTGAAGTTCCGCGTGCAGGCCTCCAGCGTGCTGGAGGAACAGTTCAAGGCGGTGCGCGCCAACCCGCGCAAGATGAGCTTCGCCGAGGTCTACCAGGGCCTGCAGACCGGCGTGGTCAATGGCACCGAGAACACCTGGTCGAACTATGAAAGCCAGAAGGTCCACGAGGTGCAGAAGTACTTCACCGAGACCGACCACGGCCTGATCGACTACATGGTGATCACCAACGCCAAGTTCTGGACCGGGCTGCCGCCGGATGTGCGCGGCGAGTTGGAAAAAATCATGGCCGAGGTCTCGGTGGAAGTGAACAAGCAGGCCGAAGCCCTGAACCAGACGTCCCGGCAGAAGATCATCGATGCCAAGACCAGCGAAATCCTCGCCCTGACTCCCGAGCAGCGCAGCGAGTGGCGCGAAGCCATGCGCCCGGTGTGGAAGAAGTTCGAGGGCGATATCGGCGTCGACCTGATCCAGGCCGCCGAAGCCGCCAACCAGGCGCAGTAAGCACGCCCTGGCCGCTGCGCTCGCAGCGGCCCATCGGCAGCCGTTATCGGGCTGTACTCCACTGGCACTTTCGCGGAGAACCTCAATGCACAGGCTGAGGCGGTTCTGGGAACATTTTGAAGAGGCGTTCATCGCCTTCCTGCTGGCGGCCATGACGCTGGTGACTTTCGTCTACGTGGTGCTCAACAACCTGTACCCGCTGTTCTATTCCATCGGCGATGCCTGGGAAGGGGGCAGCGCGCTGTTCCTGGGGATCGGCGACTTCCTCATGGAGCTGGCCCAGGACATGGTCTGGAGCGTGGCGCTGACCAAGATGCTGTTTGGCTGGCTGATCTTCTTCGGCATTTCCTACGGCGTGCGCACCGCCGGGCACCTGGGGGTGGACGCGCTGGTCAAGCTGGCCTCGCGCCCGGCCCAGCGCCTGCTGGCGGTGCTCGCCTGCCTGTGTTGCATGGTCTACGCCGGGCTGTTCATGGTCGCCAGCTTCAAGTGGCTGATGGCGCTGATCCAGGCCGGCATCGAAGCCGAGGACCTGGACCGGTTCGGCATTCACCTGTCGCATATCGCGATGATCGTGCCCTTCGGTTTTGCCCTGGTGCTGATCCGCTACCTGGAAATCATGTGGCGCATCCTCATGCGCGGGCAGATCAACCTGGGCCTGGCCGATGAGGCGGCCGAGGCCAGCAAGCTTGCCAGTCACCAGGAGGATCAGCACTGATGGCCATTCTCTGCCTGTTTCTGATGCTGTTCGTCTTCATGTTCCTCGGCGTGCCGATCGCCATTTCCCTGGGGCTGGCCGGCGCCACTTCGATCCTGCTGTTCAGCCCGGATTCCCTGAGTTCCCTGGCGATCAAGCTGTTCGAAACCTCCGAGGCCTATACCTTGCTGGCGATCCCGTTCTTCCTGCTGTCCGGGGCCTTCATGACCACCGGCGGCGTGGCGCAGCGCCTGATCGATTTCGCCAACGCCTGCGTCGGGCACATCCGCGGCGGCCTGGCGATTGCCGCGGTGCTGGCGTGCATGTTGTTCGCCGCGTTGTCCGGTTCGTCGCCGGCAACGGTGGCGGCGGTGGGTTCGATTGCGGTGGCCGGCATGGTGCGTTCCGGTTACCCGCGGGAGTTCGGCGCCGGGATCATTTGCAACGCCGGGACCCTGGGCATCCTGATCCCGCCGTCGATCGTGATGGTGGTGTACTCGGCGGCCACCGAAACCTCGGTGGGCAAGCTGTTCATGGCCGGGGTCGTCCCGGGGCTGCTGCTGGGCGTGATCCTGATGGTGGTGATCTACATCGTCGCGCGGATCAAGAAGCTGCCGGCGCAACCGCGGGTGTCCTTCCGCGAATGGCTGAGCACCGCGCGTCGGGCCTTCTGGGGCCTGCTGTTGCTGGTGATCATCCTCGGCGGCATCTACAGCGGCCTGTTCACCCCCACCGAAGCGGCGGCGGTGGCGGCGGTGTATTCGGCCTTTGTCGCGCTGTTCGTGTACAAGGACATGCGCCTGCGCGACTGCCCGAAAGTGCTGGTGGAGTCGGGGCGGCTGTCGATTATGCTGATGTTCATCATCGCCAACGCCATGCTCTTCGCCCATGTGCTGACCACCGAGCAGATCCCGCAGCAGATCACCACCTTCGTCATGGACGCCGGGCTGTCGCCCATCGGCTTCCTGCTGATGGTCAACGTGGTGCTGCTGGTGGCGGGCAGCTTCATGGAGCCCTCGGCCATCGTGCTGATCCTGGCGCCGATCTTCTTCCCGATCGCCATGAAACTGGGCATCGACCCGATCCACCTGGGGATCGTCATGGTGGTCAACATGGAGATCGGCCTAGTGCATCCGCCGGTGGGCCTGAACCTGTTCGTCACCTCGGCGGTGACCGGCCTGAGCCTGGGCCAGACCATCCGCGCGGCCTTGCCGTGGCTGATGATCCTGCTGGCGTTCCTGATCCTGGTGACCTACGTGCCGTTCATTTCCCTGGCGCTGCCGAACTGGCTGGGGATGAACTGAAACGCTGGTGCGCTGACTGGGTTTGAATGGTCTCTGTAGGAGCCAAGCTTGCTGGCGATGAGGGCCTTGAGGGCGATGCCGTTCTCGAGGTTGTCATCGCGGGCAAGCCTCGCTCCTACGGAAGCGGGTGCATGGCACAAAATCCGCCGGATTTTATGGTTTCTGTAGGAGCCAAGCTTGCTGGCGATGGGGCCTTGAGGGCGATGCTGTGCTTGAGATTGTCATTGCGGGCAAGCCTCGCTCCTACGGAGGCGGGTACATGGCACAAAATCCGTTGGATTTTATGGCTTTTGTAGGAGCCAAGCTTGCTGGCGATAGGGCCCTTGAGAGCGATGCTGTGCTTGAGATTGTCATCGCGGGCAAGCCTCGCTCCTACAGAGGCGGGTGCATGGCACAAAATCCGTTGGATTTTATGGCTTCTGTAGGAGCCAAGCTTGCTGGCGATGAGGTTGGGGAGGGCGCTATTACTTGTTGGCCAGGGTGATCTGCGCCTTGTCGAAGGAGAACCAGCATTCTTCGCCGTCGGCCCATTTCGAGGCCGAGGTGCCCAGCACGCCGGTGACGTTGATGCGGTCGCCTTTCTTCAGGTTGCTGATTTTCTTCTCGTTGACCATCAGGTCGTCACGGGTGAGGCCCTGGCCCTTGCATTTGGGGTTGGTGGGGTCGCTGAAGATCACCGCGATCTGATTCTGATAGATGACATCGTCGGTCTTGGTGATGCGGGTAACGATGCCGGGGATGACCAGGGTCTGTCGGTCCCATTTGTCCTTGGCGGTCACTTCGTTCTGTTGCCAGTCATTCCAGATCTGCGTGAGGGTTGCATGCTTGCTTTCGCCCAGGCCACGCAGGTCGCCGCTGAGGATATCGCCGGTCTGATCCAGCACGCTGCTGGTGGTCGACATCGCCGAGTCCAGATGTTCGCAGCCCGCCAGCAAGAAGGTTGCGGCGCATGCAATTAGAGCTTTTTTCATGACGGTGTACTCCTTGACTTGTTTTTTGGTATTCCATTTTGGCCGACTGCGTTTGTTGCGGTGTTGATACACGGCCGAGCCAGAATATCCGAGGGTTTTATAGCTGCCAAGATGGGCTCCGAGGGCGCGCGCCAGGCGGCGTAGGCCCGGGGCAGGCAGCGGGCGCAGGGCCGATAACCGGCGCTGCGGGCGCTGGCTTCGTCGGCAAAGAACACCCGCTGGCGCACATAACCGCCGCGGGCGATGGCGCGCAGGGCGGCCGGGCAATCCAGCCGACCGTAGATCCGGCTGCCACGGTGCCCGCCGAGGGTTCCCGGCTGTTCGCTGAGAAAGGTGTTGCCCTGGGCATCGAGCAATACCCAGCGCTTTTCAGCGTTCATCCGCACCTCCTGCCTGATTTCTGTAGCCGCTGCCGAGCCAGGGCGAGGCTGCGATCGACCGCGTAGCGGTCGTCGGACGCTACGGCGTTGACCGTCAGGCACACCGCAGTGTTGGGTTTGCGGGGCTGCGCCCCGATCGCAGCCTCGCGGGCTCGGCAGCGGCTACAGGGGCCGAGCGGCGATCCATCAACGCGCCGGCACTCGCCACAGATACCAGGCCGCCACCGTGCGATAGGGGCGCAAGGACAGGCCGATTTCGATCATCTGCTTGCGCGTCGGCTGCTGCTCCAGGCCCTTCAGGCGCCGGTAGCCTTCGCGCACGCCGAAGTCGTCGGCGGGCAGGATGTCCAGGCGTTCCAGGCTGTAGATCAGCAGCATCTCCACGGTCCAGCGACCGATGCCGCGCAGGCTGGTCAGACGCTCGATCAGCGCCTCATCGTCCATGCCCCGGGCTGCCTCGTAGTCCGGCACCACACCGCTCAGGGTCGCCTCGGCAATGCCACGGATCGTGGCGATTTTGCCGGCGGAAAAACCGCAGGCGCGCAATGGCTCGAAATCAGTGGCGAGAATCTGTTCGGGGGAGGGGAAGGCCGCCGGGTCATACAAGCCAAGAAAACGCCCGAGAATCGCATCGCCAGCGCGGGCGTGCAGCTGCTGATAGGCAATCGCCCGCACCAGCGCCTCACAGGGCTCGCGGGCCGGCTTGGCCTGGTGCAGGCACGGGCCGACCGCCTCGACGTGACGAGCCCAGTCAGGGTCGAGCCCGGCCAGAAAGGCACGGGCCTCAAGAAACGGATCGGGCATGGAGAGTCCTGGGCGAAGGGCGTCGCCAGAGATTAGCCAGCAATGCCCGACGCTGCACTCGGTCTCTTGCGCTGGAATTCCCTGAGCTAGATTGAACGCTGATTGACCCGGTTGGACAGCGCCGCGGCGCTTTCCTTGCGTTCCGAATAACGGTCCACCAGCAGGTCGGCGCGGCCGCGCAGGAGCAGGGTGAACTTCATCAGTTCCTCCATCACATCCACCACCCGGTCGTAGTAGGGCGAGGCCTTCATGCGATCGTCGTCATCGAACTCGAGAAAGGCCTTGGGCACCGAGGACTGGTTGGGGATGGTGAACATGCGCATCCAACGGCCCAGCACGCGCAGTTGATTGACTGTGTTGAACGACTGCGAGCCGCCGCAGACCTGCATCACCGCCAGGGTCTTGCCCTGGGTCGGGCGTAGCGCGCCGAGGGTCAGGGGGATCCAGTCGATCTGCGCCTTGAACACCGCTGACATCGAGCCGTGGCGTTCCGGCGAGCACCAGACCTGGCCCTCGGACCACAGCACCCGTTCGCGCAGTTCCCGGACCTTGGGGTGATCCACCGGCGCATCGTCCGGCAGGGGCAGGCCGCTGGGGTCGAAGATATAGGTTTCGGCGCCGAGGAATTCGAGAATGCGCGCCGCTTCCCGGGTCAGCAGGCGGCTGAACGAGCGCTCGCGGGTGGAGCCGTAGAGCAGCAGGATGCGCGGTTTGTGCGCGGCTGTTGCCGGGGCCTCCAGATGCTCCGGCGCCAAGGTTTGCAGCAGTTCGAGATCGAGGGCGGACAGCTGTTCTTCGCTGTGTTTCAGGTCGTCGTTCATCACAGCGCTCCGATGCGGTCGAGGGCGTTTTTCAGCTCGGTGGGCGAGAGCTGGTCGAGGTCCAGGGCGAAGAAGGCGGCGAAGCGCTGGCGGATCTTCTGCACGGTTTGCTCGAAGGCGGCCTGGATCGCCTGCTCATCGCCCTGGACCTCCGAAGGATCTTCCAGCCCCCAGTGGCTTTTCAGCGCCGGGCCGAAATACACCGGGCAGGGCTCGCCACCGGCCTTGTCGCAGACGGTGATGACGATATCGGGCGGGCTGTCGGCGAAGACCTCCAAGCCTTTGCTGTACAGGCCTGCGGTGCTGACGCCGGCCTGCTCCAGGGTGGCCAGGGCGCGGGCGTTGAGCGTGCCGCTGGGGAAGCTGCCCGAACTCACCGCCTGATGAGCGGCCGGTGCCAGGTGGTTGAACAGGGCTTCGGAAAGAACGCTACGGCAGCTGTTGGCGGTGCACATGAAGAGGATTTTCATCGGGGCTTCCGGGCAGAGAGGCTGGGTCAGGTCGTGAAACGAGTGTCGTCGATCATGATATATGGATATCCGAATATACGTATGAGGTGGGAAATTGCCAAGCCTCCGGCACGCTGAGCAGCCGAATGGATGCCCGGTGAGAGAGGTGCTACGGCTGGAAGATGTTGCAAGTCAGTGGCGCGCGCAGGCTCGAAACCGACTCAACCGGTGAGCGCCGCGGCCTGGCTCTGCGGTGATGGCGGCCTTCGCCTTGCAAGCGACGCTCTCCCGCGGGAGTCGGGAAAGCGGATTCTTACTGCCGCACGCCTGCCTCGGTGGAGCACCGATAGCGGGCGGTGCGGGCGCCTCTACAGCAGTTGGTCGATCAACACCGCATTGCTATAGATCAGGCTGCCATCGCTGGCTCGATGCCCCACCAGGTGGAACTGGCCGCGGCCGTGTTGCAGGTAGACGCGCATCTGGCAGTCGGACAGGGGGCTGTACCCTTCGGGCATGATCAGCTCCATGGTGTCCATGTCGACGTCGACCATGGCTTCCGATTCATGGGTTTTCTGCAGGCGTTCCTCGGCTTCTTCCAGGCGCAGGTGCAGGGGGCCATCG
The DNA here is from genome assembly GCF_052044735.1 of Pseudomonas sp. 22526. Taxonomy (NCBI): domain Bacteria; kingdom Pseudomonadati; phylum Pseudomonadota; class Gammaproteobacteria; order Pseudomonadales; family Pseudomonadaceae; genus Pseudomonas; species Pseudomonas sp. 22526. Next base: position 192,701 of record NZ_JBQENK010000007.1, on the reverse strand, counting down.
ACGTTGAAATGGATCTCTCCCAGCGGCATGGATTTTTGCGCATTGCCGGCCTTGCACCAGCCTTCGATCGTCAGGGCGCTCATGATGAGACCTCCATTGTGAATGGCGGGACGTTGTGGCGTTGTCCCATTCTCAATGCCATCACTGTTCAGACCGCTGCGGGGGGCGGTTCGTTTCCTTGGCGGGGGCCTGGCGGGCTACCGCGGGTCGCGTCAGGTCTTCGCGGGCCGACAGCTCCAGACGCCAGGCTTTTGCCAGCTTGCGCGCCACCTTGCCCGGCAGCACCGTGGAGCCGCTGTGCCGCACGGCCTTGGCGTGCTCGGCAAGCCCTTCGACCAGTGCGGCCCATTCCGGCCGCGGGTCGTTGACATAGTCCCAGCCCAGCCCCAGCCAGGGGCAACGCCCACCGATCCAGGCCTGCGCCGCGGGTGTCGCACGCCGGATGTAGTCAGGGGCCTTGGCCGCCTTGGGTCGGAGCGCGCGCGCCTTGACGGCCGGTATTTGTAGCTGTGGGGTGCCGTCTGGCTCCAGAGTCACCCGCATGGCCCCGAGCAAGGCAATGTCGAAAGGCACCGGCTGACCCTGGGCGGCATAAAAATACGCCAGGCGCCGGATGCTGTCGTAGTCGGCAACGGCGCGGTACAGGTAGGCGCAGATCACCCCCAGCATGGGGTCGGCATGCTTTTTATGGCACACGCCGGCGGCGAACTGGTCGATGTCTTCGGCCTGTAGCCGGCCAGCGGCGAAATCGTCGATCGCGCCGAGCATCGCCAGGTATCTGTCGGGGGCCTTGGGCATTCCATAGGCCTGGAAAATATCGCCGAGGGGGCTGGGCATCACCACGGCGTACTGACCGGCATAAGGCACCACCGGCGTGAAGGTGCCATCGGTCAGCGCCACCAGGACCGGCATCCCCTGGGGATCGCTGGGGGCGCGGAACGTCTCGAACAGCGAGGTGCTGTCCAGTCGCTCGATCGGGGCCCGGGACAGGAGCTTCGCGCCCTCGCCGTAGACGATCAGGTTGGCCTCGCCGGGGTCGCCGATCTGTTTCATCCGGCGGCGAACCTCGGTGGCCGCGGACTTGCGCATATCGGCGGCGGCATCCGCTTCCAACTGCTGGACCAGTGCCTTGACCTTCTGCTTCTTCTCGGGAAAACGCGGGCTCTGCTGGCGGAGCACCACCAGGTCCTGCAGCAGCTCCTTGCTGGAGTCGGGAATGGTGATCATCTGGTCGGCGGGAACCGCCAGGTCATGCTGCTTGAGCCCGAAATCGGCGCCGAGCATGCGCTCGCGAAAGGCCGCGTCGCTGTGGACCCGCTCAAGGTTGTGCTCGGCGGAATCCACCGGGCCGGCCGCCGGGGACGGGCCCATGGTGGCGGCATTGCCCGCGGCTGGCCAGGGCTGCAACCCGGCGGGGCCAGGCAACGGCTGGGCGGTGTTGTAGAGCACGGCCGGTTCCGGATCGACCAGGCACTGCGGATTGAGCTTGAGGCGATACTCTTTCGCCCGCTCGGTGGTGCGCGAGCGCACGCACATGCCGAGGGTCGCGGTGGTGATCAGGCCATTGCTGATGGCGGTCGGCTCGATGCCCCACAGCGCATCGGCGATCACCCCGGAGAACACGCATTTGCCCGGAGCGCCAGACATCGGCTCGGAGACCATGTAACCCAGCTGCCCGTCCTGGCAGGCGGCCAGGCGATCGAACTTGGGGTTTTCCACTTGGGTGCCTTGCACCACTATCCCGCGCACCGGATCCAGTCGCGTGAGGTCGAGACTCTTCGGCGCTTCGCGGCAGGCATCGGTAATCAGGGTGATGCGCTGCACGCCGTGCAGTAGCAACTCGGTGTAGAACGAGTCGGCCAGGACGCGGTATTTCTGGCGCAGCGAATCGCTGAACAGCCAGGAGATCGAGCCGATATTCGCGTCGGTCAGGCCGTGGCCGCAGAACGCCAGGATCAATTGCTCGACCACTTCGGCGCCCGAGGGGAACAGCTCGTCCACCGCTTGTTGCACCCGCTCGCGGGTGACCGGATTACCCTGGCCGTCTATGGGGCCGTCGTCGACGATCCTGACGTTGTCGGCGCCGAAGCCCGAGCGCAACGCCCAGTCGCCGATCGAACGGGCGGCGAGCACGGCGCCGTCCAGGTAGGCGAAACGCAGGGTCTGGTTGGGTAGCGGCGTCAGTGTGCTCACGCCGATCGTCAGGCAGGTCCGTCTAGTCATGGGAGTGCGCCACCTTGCGCGTAATAAGGAGCCAGAGATCGAATCGAGGGAGAATCGCTGGCCAGTGCCAGCGTGGCCGATCGCCCGGTGCCAGGCGTTCGACCAGCATGATGGCCCCGGCCACCAGCATCAGCGGAATGTGCCAGGCCCCGCCCAGCAGCGGCACCAGCATCCAGGCCCAGCACGAAGCGATGCACCAGGCCCCATGGGTTGCGCCGAACACCAGGCAATCGCGGTCGGCGGCCCAGCCGAACAGACCGATCCGGCGCATGCGGTGGCCACGGTTGAGCGCCGCGCGTTGCCACGGGCTGGCACTCCACAGCAGGGCAGCCAGCAGGGCCGTGGCCAGCGCCGCGCCGACGACGCTCAGTTGCAGCAGCAAGGCGAGCACCATCAGCAGCGGTCCGGCGGCCAGCCATAAGGCGGTGTAACCGAGCAGGAAACCGAGCGCCGCACGGACGCGCCGACGAGGCAGGCTGGAGTGCCAGACATGCAGGAGCGGCATCGCCAGCAGCGGCGGCATCATCGCCAGCAGCATCAGGGCCCAGTCTGCGAGCATGTGCTGCGCCGGGTTCAGGGCCAGCTCCGCTTTAAGCGCAGTGGACCAACTGGTGACAATGGACAGTCCGCCCACGGAACTGCAGAAGGCGGGAAGGCTGCTGTGCCCGCTGGTGTAGAGGCACAGGGCCAGGCCCAGCCCGGCCGTCGCGAACAGCAACGGCCAGGGCGCCCGGGTGAAGCTGAACAAGAGCGGTCCGGGTTGCATGAGGCGTTACTCAGCTGACGACACCACTGCGCTTGAGCACGCTGATCCGCTCCACGGTCACCGGTTTATCCGCCGATACCTGCTCGCCCGGGACCAGGGTCACCCGCAGATAGTCCGGATCGAAGTCGCCGGCATCGGTCAGGCGCTGGGCCAGGTCGGTGATGTCGATGGTATAGCCGAGCCCGTGGCCGCCGTGGCCACCGTCCGGGCGCGAGGCAACGTTCAGCCCGAACAGCGTCAGGCTGCCGGCATGGCACTCGGGATGCTGCTGCGGATCGCTGTCTTTCGGCAGGTTGATGTAGACCGCAAGCTGCGGCGAGGGCGCGGAGCCGCGCACCGATTCCAGCGCCAGGTACAGCCGGGTCACCGGCTGGCCCAGGTCGGTGGCGCCCATCGCGGCGATGCCGGTGCTGGTGGCCTGGCGGTCGAGGTCGACCTGGGTGCGCACCGGCGCGCCGCCGACCGTGACCACCGAACGGTTGGCACCGATAGGTTCGATGTTCTGTTGTTCCGGCGCACCCATCTTGACCCGTGTCACGGCCTCTACTCCTGGTTTCACGCCTGTGCCGATGCTCAAGTCGGCATAACTCGGGTGCAATTTTCCACCCTTCAAGGTGTCACGGCCGGTGAATTTCATGCCAGGGTCACTGCCACCGACCGTCGGCATGATGAAACGGCGGTCGGCCGGACCGTCGAGCCAGCGCGGATCGCGGACCATGGTCTTGCCCGCGGTGTTCATCCAGGCCTCCCAGAGCCGGTCGACGTTGCAATGGTGCAACCAGAAGATCGGGTCCAGGGCGGCGAGGTACGGGTCGGCCATGAAGCCTTCGCCACCGCCGATCAGACGATGCACGGTGTTGTGCGGGTTGTTCTCCAGGTCGCCGGTCCAGCGGGCGAACTGGGCGAAATTGCCGGTGACCCCGCCACCGAAGCCGATGCTGCCGTCATTGCCGACCTGGAAATCGTTCTCCTGCATCGCCGCCAGGCTGAAGGCATCGAGGGAGTTCGGCCGCAGTGTGGTAAAGCCCTGCCGGCGAGGGTATTTCTTCAGCGGGTTGGGGCTGCCGTCGGGCAGGGTGTTTGCCAGGAACGCCTCCGGGGCTCGCCGCGCTTCCGGGTTTTTGTCATTGAGGTAGTTCCAGTACGGCAGCGCCCAGTCGTCGCCCGTCAGTTCCTTCACCTTGGCCGCGACAATCGCCTCGAAGGCCGCCAGATAACCGCGGTGCCAGGACAGGAAGTACCAGCTGCCGTGCTGGCACTGGCTGCCGTAGGTGAAGTTGGTCAGGTCCTTGGGAACCTGATCGGAATCGCCCAGGACATTCACCTCGACCCATAACTGCCGATCGAAGCCGTGCATGGCGCCGAGGAACTTCCAGCTGTTGCGGTTGGTGATCGGTAGTTTGTCCAGTTCGCGCATGGCCAGCGCGTAGTTGAGCAAGACCTTGTTGTTCCATCCGGAGCCGAGTGTTGCCACATCCTGTCGAATCGCGTTCATGAATGCACCTCCCTTGCAGCATCAGGCTGGGTGGCGCGTGTGGCGCCACACCCCTCGCAATCCTTTGCCGCTGGCGACTTCATGTTCACGGCGGAACTGCGCTCATGAGGCGCGCAGTGCTGGTGCGCGCCTCTTCGGAACTGAGTATAGAAGCCCGGCAAAAACGCCATGGCCGATTCCGATTATCCCGATGAACGACATGGGTTTTGCTTGCTTGTGCGGACGGGCGGGGGATTGGCCTGGGTGTAATGGAGGGCCTTGGCTTCACAACGCCTGCAGCAGGCGCTGCAACTGCTGGTGTTCCCAGATGCTCAGGAGTTTGACCGGGTCGGTGCCGTAGCGTTGCCAGGCGTCGAGTGTCTCGACCCGGCCATCCGGCGAACGGCATTGCTCGCAGTGGCTCAGGGTCTGGCCATGGCTGAGCAGGGTCAGGGTCCAGCCTTCGATGTCGAGTCGCACCTGCCAGCTGTCGTCCGCCAGCAAAACACGCTGGCTCGATGGGCCCAGGGTGCGGGTGCCGAGGGCCAGCTCTCTGAGTACCTGGCAGATTTCCCGGGCGGTGAGGGCGGGGGTGGTTGGCATGGGGACGATCTCGGGCATGGACGGCGGCCATTTTGCCATTGTTGCCGGCCAGTATCAGGCGGGATGACTGATTCCTTGAGCTGAAAAAAAATGCCCGTATCGCGAGAGACGGGCATTTTTTATGGGCTTCCACCAGGCCCAGGCGGGGCTGACCGGAAGGTCACCAGCGCTATTCAGGGGCGGGGGCAAGGCTTACTTGGCGGACTTTCGCGCGCTGGACGAGCGCCAGGCCTTTTCTTCCCCGGGATGCTGCACGGTCAGGTAGGCCCTCACGCCCAGTCCTGCCAGACAAAAGACCATGCCTGCGATGAATTGAAATGTAGTCATGACATGCCTCCAAAACAATCAACAGGGGACCATCTCATTTAAGCCGGGCTGGGGCCAGCCGGAGTTGTTACAGGTTGTCTAAGGAGGAGGTCATCCCGCTGAGGCCGGGGGGCGTAATGGCAACGGTGCTGGTTGGTGGTTCAGCTGGTCGGCACGCGGGCTGGCATTGCTGCGGCGACCTTGGCCGGCCGGGCGTGCAGCAGGGTATTCAGGGCCTGGCGATAGCGCTCGCCGGCCAGGCACATGCTGTTGTTGTGGGTGGCTCCGGGGACCAGCAGCAGTTGCTTGGGCTGCTGCGCGGCGTCGAACAGTTGCTGGCTGAAGCGCGCGGGCACGTAACGGTCGTCCAGGCCGTGGACGATCAGCAGCGGCATGCCGATGTGGGCGATCTTGTCGAGGGAGTCGAATTTCTGCGACAGCAGCCAGCGCACTGGCAGCGAGGTGTTGCCCAGCTCGGCGGCGATAGCGGCCAGGGAGGTGAACGAGGATTCGACGATCAACCCACGGGCCGGAATCGGCGTGCCGTCGCTGGCCGCCTGCTGCCCCAGTTGCGCGGCCAGTTCCACCGCCACCGCGCCGCCCAGGGAATGGCCGTAGATCAGGCGTTTGCCGGCGTCGGGTTGCAGCCTTTGCAACTGCTCCCAGGCAATCCGCGCATCCTCGTAGACGCTGGTTTCCGACGGCGGCTCGCCAAGGCTCTGGCCGAAGCCGCGATAGTCGATGGCCAGGACCGAGTACCCCAGGGCGTGCAGTTGCTCGATGCGGAACAGCTGCCCGGTGAGGTTCCAGCGCACCCCATGCAGATAGAGGATGGCCGGTGCATCGGCGCGCTGGGCCGGCCACCACCAGGCATGAATGTTCTGTTCGGGCTTGAGGCTGTCGCCCTTGAACTCCAGTTCGCGCACCCCGGCCGGCAAGCCGCGATACCAACTGGCATTGCCCGGTTCGACGCGAAACACCAGTTCGCGCTCCTTGTGCTCCAGCACCTGGCAGCCCACCGGCAGCCCGACCAGCAGGGCGGCCATGCCGAGCAGCGACCGCCAGCGAGGTCGCCAGCGCGAAAGGATCGAGGAGGACATGGGCTGTGGCACCGCGCAGGGATAAAAAAACGCGTTTTAACAGATGCACCCACCAGCCCAATAATCATTTCGCCAATCCGCGGCCGGGGAAGCTTTACAAAATGTGGCGGCTGACCCGGGGCCAGGGCGCTGAAAGATGAGGTCACAGCCCTTGAGGCGGACTGTCGGTCCATGGATGAAAAGCCGGGCGTTTGCCTTGAGAGTTTTGATTTATTGGATCCATTAAGGTTGGGTTCTGTAGCCATTCACAGCCATAGAATCCTCAATAGCCTGTGTCTTCCAAGTCTGGTCGATAATCGCCCGAAAATATCAGCCAACCACTGCTTGATTAAGTCATTGATTTTTATATTTTAAATAAAAATGCCTCAGCATTTCTCCAGAGAATTAAGCGATTTTTCCAGGACTTCACCCGATCTCGCCTCTTGTTAATGGATCCACTGAATGATTGATTAGCCACCTGGTGATGGCGGGTCCCTCCCGACCGTCCCCCGATAAAAACTACAAGAAGGGTCTCGTCATGAATGGCTTATCAAGGGCGCGGAACTGCCTGGGTTCCGTCCGCCGTCTGTCTGTGTGCACGCTGCTGTTTTCCTTCTCGCTGTCGCCGCTATGCGCTGGGGAGGTGCGGTCATGACGTTCGACCTGAAGAGCCGCGTGGACAGCGGCCCGATGAGTTCCTTCCAGTGCCTGGCCATTGGCATCTGCATTGTCTTGAACATGATCGACGGCTTCGACGTGCTGGTGATGGCCTTCACCGCGGCCTCGGTATCGGCCGAGTGGGGCTTGAACGGGGCGCAGGTCGGCCTGTTGCTCAGCGCCGGATTGTTCGGCATGGCGGCAGGCTCGTTGTTTATCGCGCCCTGGGCCGATCGGTTCGGCAGGCGCCCGCTGATCCTGTTCTGCCTGGCGCTGTCCGGGCTGGGCATGCTGCTCTCGGCCTTGAGCCAGACCCCTGTGCAACTGGCGCTGCTGCGCGGCCTGACCGGTCTTGGCATCGGCGGCATCCTGGCCAGCAGCAACGTGATCGCCAGCGAGTATTCCAGCAAGCGCTGGCGCGGTCTCGCGGTCAGCCTGCAATCCACCGGTTATGCCCTGGGCGCGACTCTGGGCGGGTTGCTGGCGGTGTGGTTGCTGGGCCATTGGGGCTGGCGCTCGGTGTTCCTGTTTGGCGGTGCGGTGACCTGGCTGGTGATTCCCCTGGTGCTGCTGTGGCTGCCCGAGTCCCTGGACTTCCTGCTTGCCCGCCGCCCGGCCAATGCCCTGGTGCGGGTCAATCGCCTGGCCCGGCGCCTGGAGCAGCCTGAGCTTGAACAGTTGCCGCCAGAGCTGCCCAGGCAACCCGGTGCGCCCAGCGGTTTCGGCCAGTTGCTGGCGCCGGCCATGCGCCGCACCACCTTGCTGATCTGGCTGCTGTTTTTCCTGGTGATGTTCGGCTTCTACTTCGTCATGAGCTGGACCCCGAAACTGCTGGTGGCCGCCGGGCTGTCGGCGCAGCAGGGGATCACCGGCGGGGTGCTGCTGAGTGTCGGCGGGATCTTCGGCGCGGCGCTGATCGGCGGCCTGGCCTCGCGCTGGCCGCTGGGCCGGGTGCTGGCGCTGTTCATGCTGATCACCGCCGGCCTGCTGGTGCTGTTTGTCGGCTCGGCCTCGTCGATTGCCGCGGCGCTCGGCCTGGGTCTGCTGATCGGGCTGTTTTCCAATGGCTGCGTGGCCGGCCTCTATGCGCTGTCGCCAGTGGTCTACGACGCCTCGGTGCGTGCCACGGGCGTTGGCTGGGGCATCGGCATTGGCCGCATCGGCGCGATCCTTTCGCCGACCGTGGCCGGCTTCCTGCTGGATGGCGGCTGGCAGCCGCTGCACCTGTACGGGGTGTTTGCCAGCGTGTTCGTGATTGCCGCCGGCTGCCTGTTGCTGCTCAAGCCGACTCGGGCCCGGGCACAGCCAGCGATGGCCGGCGTCTAGTTCTGGCCCTGGCCGCTGATGATGGCGTCGGCGATGGTGTCGCAGAACCAGCGTAGGGCGGCGGAACTGTCGCTGTTGGGGTGCCAGTTCAGGGACACGGCGAACTCGGCCACCGGGAACGGCAGTTCGAGCATCTTCAGCTCGCCTTCGTGGATGAACAACCGGGCGATCTGCGCCGGCAGCACCGCCAGCAGGTCGGTGCCGGGAATGATTTTCGGCAGCACCGAAAAATGCGGCACATGCAGGCTGATACGCCGTTCCACGTTCATGTTTTTCAGCACGTCTTCGACATTGCCGTGGCCGGTGGTGCGGGTCACGGCGACGTGCCGTTCGGCGAGGAACTGTTCGAGGCTCAGTTGCTGGTCGATGCGCGGGTGGCCGGTGCTGAGCAGGCACACATAACGCTCGTGCATCAGCACCCGGCTGCGGACGCCGGGGACCGGCTGGCGGCAGATCGCGGCATCGACCTTGCCGCTGGCCAGCCACTCGCCGACCTGGTCCACCTGCAGCGGCAGGACCTCGACTTCGGCCAGCGGCGCGTCCTGATTCAGGCGCGCCAGGATCAGCGGCAAAAAGCCGATTTCGCCGAGGTCGGAGAGGGCGATGCGAAAGCGCCGCTCGGTGCTCGCCGGGTCGAACTGGCGGCAGCCTTGCACGGCGCTTTCGATGCGGGTCAGGGATTCGCGCAAGGGGCCGTACAGCTGCTCGGCGACAAAGGTTGGCTGGATGCCGTCGCGGGTGCGGCTGAACAGGGCGTCGTCGAACAGCTCGCGCAGGCGCGCCAGGCCATAGCTGACCGAGGGCTGGGTGACGAACAGGCGCTCGGCGGCCAGGGTCACGCTGCGGGCTTCGTAGAGGGTGACGAAGGTGCGGATCAGGTTCAGATCGATGTGGCTCATGTCGCCCCTTGCTGCCGTTATGAATATAGATGGGTCTTATTTTTGATAGAGATAGTATCGATTTGATCAATTTTGTAGCGGCTGCAAGAGTAACCCGAAATCCAATAACAAGGGTCCTTATGAAAACCGTTCACTCTGCGTCCTACGAGATTCTTCGCGAGCAAGGCCTGACCACCATCTTCGGCAACCCTGGCTCCAACGAGCTGCCGTTCCTCAAGGGTTTTCCCGAGGACTTCCGCTACATCCTCGGCCTGCACGAAGGCGCGGTGGTGAGCATGGCCGACGGTTACGCCCTGGCCACCGGCAAGCCGACCTTCGTCAACCTGCATGCCGCCGCCGGTACCGGCAACGGCATGGGCGCGCTGACCAATGCCTGGTACTCCCACAGTCCGCTGGTGATCACCGCCGGCCAGCAGGTGCGCTCGATGGTCGGCGTGGAAGCGATGCTGGCCAATGTCGATGCGGCGCAACTGCCCAAGCCCCTGGTCAAGTGGAGCCACGAACCGGCCTCGGCCCAGGACGTGCCGCGCACCCTGAGCCAGGCGATCCATATGGCCAACCTGGCGCCACGCGGGCCGGTGTATGTGTCGATTCCTTATGACGACTGGGCCTGCGCGGCGCCGGCCGGAGTCGAGCACTTGGCGCGGCGCCAGGTGGCCAGCGCCGGCCTGCCTTCGGCGGCGCAGCTGCAAGTGCTGGCCGAGCGCCTGGCGGCGGCGCGCAGCCCGGTGCTGGTGCTTGGTCCGGATGTCGACGGCAGTGGCAGCAACGGCCTGGCGGTGCAGCTGGCGGAAAAACTGCGCATGCCGGCCTGGGTCGCGCCTTCCGCTTCGCGCTGCCCGTTCCCCACTCGTCATCCGTGTTTCCGTGGCGTGCTGCCGGCGGCCATCGCCGGGATCAGCCGCTGCCTGGCCGAGCACGATCTGATCCTGGTGGTGGGCGCGCCGGTGTTCCGCTACCACCAATACGCCCCGGGCGATTACCTGCCGGCGGACTGTGAGCTGGTGCACCTGACCTGCGACCCGGGCGAGGCAGCGCGGGCGCCCATGGGCGATGCGCTGGTGGGCGATATCGCCCTGACCCTCGAAGCCCTGGTCGAGGTGCTGCCACAGAGCGAGCGGCCGCTGCCGAGCGCCTTGCCGCTGCCGGCGCCGGTGCGCGAGGAGGGCGGTTTGCTGCGCCCGGAAACGGTGTTCGACCTGATCAACCAGCTGGCGCCGCGGGACGCGATCTACGTCAAGGAGTCCACCTCCACCGTCGGCGCGTTCTGGCAGCGGGTGGCGATGAGCGAGCCCGGCAGCTACTTCTTTCCCGCCGCCGGCGGTCTCGGCTTTGGCTTGCCGGCCGCGGTCGGCGTGCAACTGGCGACGCCCGGGCGGCGGGTGGTGGCGATCATCGGCGACGGCTCAGCCAACTACGGCATCACCGCGCTGTGGACCGCTGCTCAGTACGGCATCCCGGTGGTGTTCATCATCCTCAAGAACGGCACCTACGGCGCGCTGCGCTGGTTCGCCGATGTGCTGCAGGTCAGCGATGCGCCGGGGCTGGACGTGCCGGGGCTGGACTTCTGCGCCATCGCCCAGGGCTACGGCGTGCAGGCTGTGCATGCCGCCACCGGCGCCGAGTTCGCCGCCGCCTTCAGCGCGGCCCTGGCCGGCAATCGCCCGGTATTGATCGAGGTGCCGACCCTGACTATCGAGCCCTGATTATCAAGGACTGAGTTCCTATTGCCGGGCGAAGACCCGGCAATGCCAACCGCGCCTTGCGCACACTCACCACAACAATAAAAAGAGGTGGCTATGAACACGACTTCGGTCAGTGAAGTGATGGAGGCTAGGCCCCAGCGGTCGAGCCCGGTTTCCGGCAGCGCCGACATCGGCACCCTGCTCGATGACGGGCCCTACACCAGGATGCAGAAGATCGTGGTGTTGCTGGCCGCGCTGTCCATCGTGATGGACGGTTTCGACGGTCAGCTCATCGGTTTCGCCATACCGCTGATGATCAAGGAGTGGGGGATCACCCGCGAGGCCTTTGCCCCCGCGGTGGCCGCCGGGCTGATCGGCATGGGCATCGGCAGCGCCTGCGCCGGTCTGTTCGCCGATCGTTTCGGCCGGCGCATGGCGGTCATCGCCAGCGTGATCCTGTTCGGCACCGCGACCTGCGCCATCGGCTTCTCGCCGGATGCACTGACCGTGGCGGCGCTGCGCTTTATCGCCGGGCTGGGCATCGGCGGTGCCTTGCCCAGCGCCACCACCATGACCGCCGAATTCACCCCGGCGCGCCGCCGCACCCTGGCGGTCACGGCGACCATCGTCTGTGTGCCCCTGGGCGGGATGCTGGCGGGGTTGTTCGCCTCCCACGTACTGCCGCTGTATGGCTGGCGCACCTTGTTCTTTATCGGCGGCAGCCTGCCCATCGTCCTGGGCCTGTTGCTGTTGGCGACCCTGCCGGAGTCGCCGCGCTTCCTGGCGCGCCGGCCGCAACGCTGGGGCGAGCTGACCGCGCTACTGGGGCGCATGGGCCGGCCCATGCCCGAGGGCGTGCGCTACACCGATGCGCTGGAGCAGAAGAGCGAGCAGCAGGGCGGCTTCCGTGCCTTGTTCGCCCCCGGCTACGGGCGCGATACCCTGGCGGTCTGGGTGGCGTTCTTCATGTGCCTGACCGCCGTCTACAGCGCCTTCAGCTGGCTGCCGACCATGCTCCTGGCCGAAGGCTTGCCGCTGGCGCTGGCCAGCTCCGGCCTGACCGCCTACAACCTGGGCGGGGTGATAGGCGCACTGGCCTGCGCGGTGGCCATGACCCGCTGGGGCTCGTTCTGGCCGCTGCTGATCTGTTGCGCCGGCGGCGCGGCCAGCGCCTTCGCCATGCAAACCCTGGATGTCGACCAGAACAGCCGCCTGCTGATCTTCGGCTTTGGCGTGCATGGCTTGTTCGTCAACGCGGTGCAGTCCACCCTCTATGCGCTGTGCGCCTTTATCTATCCCACCGCCGTGCGCGCCACCGGCACCGCATCGGCCCTGGCCTTCGGCCGCATGGGCGCGATCCTCAGCGCCTTCGTTGGCGCCACGGTGATCACCCAGGGCGGCGCCCATGGCTATCTGACGCTGCTGGGAACTGTGATGGTGCTGGCGCTGATCGCCCTGGTGCTGGTGCGCCGACATATTCCCCGGCGGGTGCCTGGATCAACCCGGGTCCACAAGGAGCTCCTTGCCGATGAACCCTCACAGCCATAAGGAGGTTCGATGAACATCAGCATTCTCGGAGCGGGCGCCATGGGCTCGCTGTTTGGCGGCCTGCTGGCGGAAAGCGGGCAGCAGGTCACATTGCTGGACATCAACGACACGCACCTGGAGGCGATCCGCCGCCAGGGTTTGCGCCTGGAGACCGACAGCGGCGACCGGCGCATCGGCGGCCTGACCGCCTGCCGGCCGGAGCAGGTGACGGGGCAGCCTGACCTGTTGCTGGTGTTCACCAAGGCCCAGCACACCGACAATGCGCTGCGCGGTATTGCTGGCCATATCGGCGAGCACAGTCTGGTGCTGACCTTGCAGAACGGCCTGGGCAACGCCGAAGCGCTGTGCCGCCACGTCGCCCCGGAGCGGGTGATGATCGGCATGACCACCTGGCCCGCGGACATGGCCGGGCCTGGCCATGTCCGCTCCCATGGCCAGGGCGTGGTTCGGGTACTGTCGCTGGATGGCGTCGAACGCCAGGGCAGCAACCAGGTTGCCGCGGTGCTGGAGGCGGCGGGGCTGCAATGCGCGGTGGACCCGCGGGTCTGGACCTCGATCTGGGAGAAGGTGGCGTTCAACGCGGCCTTGAACAGCCTGTGCGCCGTCACCGGCTGTACGGTGGGGCAACTGGATGCCGCGCCGCAAGGCGTGGCGCTGGCCCGGGCCATCGTGCTGGAGGTGCTCAGCGTCGCGCAGTCGGTGGGGGTGGCAACGGATGCGCAGCACTGCCTGGAGACTGTGGCTTATGCCATCGCCCACCACCGGACGCACAAGCCGTCCATGTTGCAAGACGTGCTGGCCGGCCGACCCACGGAAATCGGCGCGATCAACGGCGAGGTCCTGGCCAGGGCGCGCCAGGCCGGCATCGCCGTGCCGCACACCGAAACCCTGCTGGGGCTGCTGCGCCTGATCGAGGCGCGGGCGGCCACCGGAGGTGGTCATGAATAGCCATGTAAACCTGGTTCGATGCCCTGAGTCGCGAGCCCATTTTTCCTGTGAGTCCTGCCTTCGAGGAGTTTTGTCATGAGTGAGTCCCCAGCTGTCTACAGCGATCTGCACCTGCAACCCATCGCCGGGGAGTGGCGCGCCGGCGCTGCCGGTAAAACCCTGGCGGTGAGCAACCCGTTCGACGGCGCGCTGTTGCTGGAAGTGGCCCAGGCCAACCGCGCGGACCTGGATGCCGCCTATGCCAAGGCCGCCGCGGTGCAGCCGCAATGGGCGGCGCTCGGGCCGTCGGCGCGGGCGGCGGTGCTGCATCAGGTGGTGGCGGTGTTCGACCGGCGCCGCGAGGAAATCGTCGACTGGATCATTCGCGAGTCCGGCAGCACCCGGCTCAAGGCGCAGCTGGAGTGGGGCGCGGCGCGGGCCATCGCCCTGGAGTCGGCGTCGTTCCCGGCGCGGGTCCACGGGCGCATTCTCGAGTCCGATGTGCCGGGCAAGGAAAGCCGGGTCTATCGCAGCGCCCTGGGGGTAGTCGGGGTCATCAGCCCGTGGAACTTCCCGCTGCACCTGACCCAGCGCTCCATCGCTCCGGCGCTGGCCCTGGGCAACGCGGTGGTGGTCAAGCCGGCCAGCGATACGCCGGTGTGCGGCGGCCTGCTGTTGGCGAAGATTTTCGAAGAGGCCGGCCTGCCGGCGGGCGTGCTCAGCGTGGTGGTGGGGGCGGGCAGCGAGATCGGCGATGCCTTTGTCGAGCACCCGGTGCCTTCGCTGATCACCTTCACCGGTTCGACCCCGGTGGGGCGCGGCATCGGCCGTATCGCCAGCGGCGGCGCGCACCTCAAGCACGTGGCCCTGGAGCTGGGCGGCAACAGCCCGTTCGTGGTCCTGGCCGACGCTGACCTTGAACAGGCGGTGAGCGCGGCGGTGTTCGGCAAGTTCCTGCACCAGGGGCAGATCTGCATGGCGGTCAACCGGATCATTGTCGACGACAGCCTCTACGACGCCTTCGCCCAGCGCTTCGTCGAACGGGTCAAGGGCCTCAAGGTCGGCGATCCGCAATCGATCGAGACGGTCATCGGCCCGGTGATCAATGCGCGGCAGTTGCAAGGCCTGCGGGAGAAGATCGAACTGGCCCGCCGCGAAGGCGTCGAGCCGCTCTACGAGGGCGGGGCCCAGGGCAATCTGCTGGCGCCCCATGTCTACGGCGAGGTCACAGTCGACATGGACCTGGCGCGCAATGAAATCTTCGGCCCGCTGGTGGGGCTGCTGCGCGCGCGGGACGAGGCCCATGCTCTGGAACTGGCCAACGCCAGCGAATTCGGCCTGTCCAGCGCGGTGTTCAGCCGCAACCTGGAGCGCGGGGTGAACTTCGCCCGGCAGATTCGCGCGGGCATGACCCATATCAACGACATCCCGGTGAACGACGAGGCCAACGCGCCCTTCGGTGGGGAAAAGAACTCGGGGCTCGGACGCTTCAATGGCGACTGGGCGATCGACGAATTCACCCGTGATCACTGGATCAGCGTGCAGCACTCGGCGCGTCGTTATCCCTTCTGATGCGTTGAGCTGACGATATCGCCCGGTCTTTGCCAAAAGAACGACCGGGCATTTTTGCAGCCGATAGGAGGCGGGCCTGGAGCGGCCTGTCGGGGAACGGCTGCGCCTATGCAAAGCGGAGAACAATAATAATGAACACCCCTCACTGCATCCTCGCGCGCTCGCTGGCCGCGGCTTCATTGGCACTGGGCACGGGCCTGCCGGCCTGGGCCGAAGACGGCGGTTTCTTTGCAGACGCCAAGACCGATTTGGTGCTGCGTAACTACTACTTCAATCGGGATTTTCGCGATCCGGGGGCGGCCAAGAGCAAGGTCGAGGAATGGGCCCAGGGTTTTATCCTCAAGTTCAATTCCGGCTACACCCCGGGCGTTGTCGGGTTCGGCCTGGACGGCATCGCCATGTTCGGCGTCAAGCTCGACAGCGGGCGTGGCACCAGTGGTTCCGAACTGCTGCCGGTGCATGGCGACGGGCGCGCGGCGGACAACTACGGCCGCGCCGGCGTGGCGGCAAAAATGCGCATTTCCGCCACTGAGCTGAAGGTCGGCGAGTTGCTGCCGGACATCCCGCTGCTGCGCTACGACGACGGCCGGCTGCTGCCGCAGACCTTCCGTGGGGCGATGCTCGACTCGCGGGAAATCGCCGGGCTGGGGTTGCAGGCCGGGCAGTACCGCTCGGTGAGCCTGCGCAACTCCTCGGACATGCAGGACCTCTCGGCCTGGGCCGCGCCCGGGGTGACCTCCGATGGCTTCACCTACGCCGGCGCCGAGTACCGCTTCAACCAGCAGCGCACCTTGATCGGTGCCTGGCATGCGCAGCTGGAAGACATCTATCAGCAGAGCTACTTCAACCTGTTGCACAAGCAGCCGGTCGGCGACTGGATGCTGGGGGCGAACCTCGGCTACTTCATCGACAAGGATGACGGCCAGGCGCGCATCGGCGAGATCCAGAGCCGCACCGCCTATGCCTTGCTCTCGGCCTCAACCGCTGGCCATACCCTGTACCTGGGTTTGCAGAAGGTCAGTGGCGACAGCCCGTGGATGTCGGTGTATGGCAGCAGCGGCCGGACCCTGGGCAACGATATGTTCAACGGCAACTTCAGCAACACCGACGAGCGTTCCTGGCAGGTGCGTTATGACTACAACTTTGCCGCCATGGGCGTGCCGGGGTTGTTGGCCATGGTGCGTTATGGGCATGGCGAGAATGCCACGACCAAGGTTGGGAGCAATGGCAAGGAGTGGGAGCGGGATACGGAGCTGGGGTATACCTTTCAGAGTGGGAGTCTGAAGAACCTCAGTGTGCGGGTGAATAACGCTACCAATCGGCGCAGCTTCAACAGCGACTTTGACCAAACCCGGCTGATCGTCAGCTATCCGCTGTCGTTCTGAACCTTCTAGCGTCGTCGCGGGCAAACCCGCTTGCCCGCGATGGCGTCTATTCGGACTGGGTGGTGTACATATCCGTATTTGTGGTGACGGCGGAGCACGTTTGCAGGCTTCTGTAGGAGCGAAGCTTGCTCGCGATGGCGTCTGTTCTGACGCTGCATTTTTTGGATGGTGTACATATCCATTTCTGCGGTTACGGCCACTTATGGTTCCGCTCTTACAGCGGGTCACTTTGGAAAGCCCGGAAGCCGGCCCAGTCCAAAGTAACCAAAGCGCTTTGCCCCACCACTCGGTGCCTCGCTAAGGCTCGGCATGCCCTCACTCCGGCATTGAGCCGTGGGCCGCCGCCACAGGCCATCCCTGGCCTGGGGCGGCTAACCCGGCATCCCTGCCGGGTTACCCACGGCTCAATACCTGCGTTCGGCCATCGTGGTTAACGGGGCCTTCAGATCAAAAGCCAAAGCCAAAGCAAGACGGCGGCCTACCGGCCGGCCTGGGGGGCGTGCGCTTCTCTGTAGCCGCTGCCGCAGGCTGCGATCGACTGCGCAGCAGGCGCATGGTTTTGAGATCGCTGAAGGCCTTCGGCCTTATCGCAGCCTTCGGCAGCGGCTACAGGGGAGGTGTGCTGGGAAGGATGGTGGTGTTGCAGGCACTAGGTTACGCATTCTCTGTAGGAGCGAGGCTTGCCCGCGATGAGGTCCGTGAGGTCGCCATCTTCCGCGCGCCGGTATCCGCATGCCGTCAACGCAAGGCTTGCGGTACTATGGCCGCCCACGTTTTCTGGAAGTTGCCTGGATGAGTAAGCCCGGTCAATTGGTGCTGGTCGCGCTGCGCAAGATGATCGCCTCGGGCGAGCTGGCGGCGGGGGAGCGGTTGATGGAGATTCCGACGGCGGAGCTGTTCGGGGTGTCGCGGATGCCGGTGCGCATGGCGTTTCGCACTCTGGAGCAGGAAGGTCTGCTGGTGCGTTTTGGCGGGCGTGGGTTCCAGGTGCGTTCGGTGAGTGCCGAGGACATCGCCGGCGCGGTCGAGGTGCGGGGTGTGCTCGAGGGGTTGGCGGCGCGCCAGACCGCCGAGCGCGGTTTGTCGGAGGAGGCGCGGGCGGCCCTTGAGTTGTGCCTGGCCCAGGGCGACCAGTTGTTCGCCAAGGGTTATGTGACCGAGGACGACCTGGAGGTCTATCACGACCTCAACATGCGTTTTCACCAGGTGATTGTCGAAGGCAGCCACAACCCGGCGATCGCCGATGCCCTGGCGCGCAACGATCATCTGCCGTTCGCCTCGGTGACCGCGCTGGCGGTGGATCGCCAGGACATGGCCCGCGAATACCGGCGTTTCAACTACGCCCATATGCAGCACCATTCGGTGTTCGATGCCCTGGTCAATCGCCAGGGCGCGCGGGCCGAGGCGATCATGCGCGAGCACGCCAACGCCACCCTGCGTTATGCCGAGATCTTCAGCAGCGCGGCGGCGGACGAGCGGATGAAGGTCATTCTCCGCCCCGTGTGACTCCCCTCAGATATCCAGCACCAGCAGCGGCGTTTTCGAGCGCGAGCAGCAGGGGGTGAACTGGTCGTTGCGCGCCTGTTCGTCCTCGGTGAGGAACAGGTCGCGGTGCTCCGGCACCCCCTCCAGCACCCGGGTCAGGCAGGTGCCGCAAATCCCTTGCTCGCAGGACATGGCAATCTCGATGCCATGGCTCTCCAGGACCTGCACCACGCTCTTGTCCACGGGCACCTCGAAGACCTGGCCGCTGCTGGCGACCTTGACCGAGAAGCTGCCATCGGCGCGGGTGTCGACGGGGGGGGCGGCGAAGTACTCGCGATGCAGGCAGGGCTCCTGCCAGCCCGCGGCCTTGGCCGTGTCCAGCACGTGCTGCATAAAGCCGCCGGGGCCACACACATAGACATGAATGTCGTTGCGCGGCGTGGCCAGGACCTTGGCCGCGTCCAGCGCCGTCTCGGGTTCCTGGTCGAAATGCAGGAACACCCGGTCGGCAAAAGACGAGCTGCATAGACGCTGGACAAAGGCCGCGCGCTCCCGCGAACGGGCGCAGTAGTGCAGCTCGAAATCCGCGCCGCTGTGGGCCAGGCGTTCGGCCATGCACAGGATCGGGGTGATGCCGATGCCGCCGGCGAACAGCAGGCTGCGCCGGGCTTCATGGGCCAACGGAAACAGATTGCGCGGCTCGCTGATAGGCAGTCGCGTGCCGGGGTGGATCTGCTCGTGCATGGCCAGCGAGCCGCCCCGTGAGGTCGGGTCCTTGAGCACGCCGATCAGGTAGCGATGGCGTTCTTCGGGGTGGTTGCACAGGGAGTATTGGCGGATCAAGCCGCCGGGCAGGTGCACATCGATATGCGCGCCGGCGCTGAAGGCCGGCAGCGGACTGTCGTCGGCGCTGGCCAGTTCGTAGCTGCAGATGTCCTGGGCTTCGTCGTTACGGGATACCACCACCACATCGATCATCGTCGGTCCTCCGAGTGCTGCCGCCGATGGCGGTCACTTCTGTTTCTTTTGTTGGGTAAAGGCTGGGTAAAGGGCAGGGCGCGGCACCGGTGCACTGCCGGCGTAGCGCCGCGCAGGGTTCAGGCCGTGGCCGTGGCAATCAGTTGCGCTTCACCGGCGCGCTCCTGGGCGATCAGGCGTTCCAGCACCCGTCGCGACTGCACGCCGCCGGCGTCGATATTCAGCTTGAGCAGGTTGCGCGTGGGGTGGGCCAGCAGGTTCTGTTGCTGGCGTTCGAGCATCTCCAGGTCTTCGCTGAAAATCTTGCCCTGGCCTTCGCGAATGCTCGCGGTCAGCGCCTCGTCCTTTGGGTTGAAGTTGCGCGCCATGCCCCAGAAGTACCAGATCGAGGTGTCGCTCTCCGGGGTGATGAAATCCACCACTATGCTCGACGCCTTGAACTGCGCCGGCGCGGCATAACCGCCTTGGCCAGCATGGGCCACACCGACTTCGATCAGCACATGGCTGGGCGGGGTGAAGCGGCAGATCTGCCAGCGGTCCACCGGCACGTCGTCGGCCAGGCCGTTGCCGCGCAGGGCCATGCGCCAGAACGGCGGGGCCATGATGTTTTCCATGTGCCGCGCGGTGACCACTTCATCGCCTTCGACCCTGGTGGTCGGCGGCGCCTCGTCGATTTCCTTCTGGCCGATGCTGGAGGCGTGGACGTAGGTTTCGTGGGTCAGGTCCATCAGGTTGTCGATCATCAAGCGGTAGTCGCACTGGATGTGGAACAGCCCGCCACCGTAGTCCCACTCATCGCTGACCGCCCACTCCAGATGATGGAT
Organism: Pseudomonas sp. 22526; assembly: GCF_052044735.1. Taxonomy (NCBI): domain Bacteria; kingdom Pseudomonadati; phylum Pseudomonadota; class Gammaproteobacteria; order Pseudomonadales; family Pseudomonadaceae; genus Pseudomonas; species Pseudomonas sp. 22526. The sequence goes on along the minus strand of NZ_JBQENK010000007.1, from coordinate 172,964 downwards.
CAGCGCCGGATCGGCCAACGCCTGATCGCCAGGCCAGACCCAGATAAAGCCATAGCGCTCGACCACGGCGAAGGTCTTGTTGCAGGGAAAGCCGCGCACCCGTTGCCCGGGCATTTCCACGGTCTTGCCATCGCAACCCATCACCAGCCCGTGATAACCGCACACCAGGTTGCCGTTTTCCACATAACCCAACGACAGCGGTGCGCCGCGATGGGGACAGAAGTCCTCGACCGCTGCGACCTTGCCTTCATGTCCACGGTAAAAAACCATCTTTTCACCACAGATCTGCCGCCCCAGGGGCTTGTCGGCGATTTCATCGGGGGTGCAGGCAACGTACCAAGTGTTCTTGGGGTACATGGAGGCTCTCCAGGCGGGTGATTGTTTTTATTTAATGGATCCATTAGATGAGCGGCGGCGTTTGAGTGTCAACGATTTAGGTAGGTTTTTCGGTTGTTTATGGGCGATTATCGGACTGTCAGCTACTGTTAAGGTTTTAATGGATCCATTTTCTGGTTTGAAAAAGGACTCCAACTGCCGATAGAGGAGCAGAAGGCCTTGCCGAAGGAGAGGTTCGTCGACGCTGATTGGGGAGCCCCTCGCGTACTGGCGAGTCATGAATAGGTCATGGGGCCTTACGTCGATCAGTCCAGCAGGTACTGGAGATCGCGCCACGGCTTGCATCAAATCTGCCTGGCTATGGAGATATTTCGTGTGGTGGGGAGGCTTGCAAACGGGGTATTGGCATCAGTGGACACAGGACCAGCAGCGTCAATTATTGATCTTCTTGGACTGATCCGAGAGCAAGAGAAACCGTAGTAACCAGCGGTACGGTTGTCTTTTGCGCGATGCAGAGTCTGCTTTATGGAAAGGTTAGCTATCAGCTTCAGTGTGTGCGGAATGTGTTCCAGACATCTGTGTCTAGCTTCATGGCCGCAAGTACTTCGAAGGCGTACAACTCAAGATCATTGTTGACTTCGATAAAGGCCACCGTCGTTTGGCGGAGGCGCCCCTGAGCTGAAAGAAAGACTTCCTTGAATTGTTCGTCTTTCATCGCCTGATCACGCTTCATTTCGTGCGGATAGTCTTCTGCAGCCATTTTGTAGACGAGGCTTGCGGTGTTGTGCGACTCGAAATTTAAATGCTGGACGAGCCTCTTTACTACCCCTCTCGAGATACCTACATAGACCGGCTTACCTTGATCGCTGAAGACGTAGCACCCTGGGAAGTCTGTGGTTCTACCCACCTTGGACAGAGCTTCTTTTGATGCGCTCTTGAAGCCAACAAAGGTTGCAGCAGGCATTGGAGTCTCTAGAGCAACCTTTAGCCTTGCAAAATGGCTAGGCAACACCGTTGAGGCAAGCTCTTCAAATGTATGAAGACAATTGTCGATGGGCATAAGTTTTCCTTTGTGATCCCTCATGAGGCATGGGTTCTAACCTCTATTGTTCGTTTCGGCCAGCACCAGGAGGTCAGCCAATGTGATGCGTGTTGAGTTGCCCCCATTGCACCGCAAAACCCTGCTTCTGGCCGGGAGCTACCTTCGGCTAGGGGCGACTCCCGACCCAAAACGATCATTCCCAGCCAGTCGATACGACAGATTACGCGGATGCGCAAACGGCTCCGACGGGGTTCTTGCCAAACCCCGGCAACCCTAATACTGATGGTCTACAAAATGTCCTCTCTGTCGCCAGATGACTGCGCCAGAAACTCGGTGATCAGCGATGTAATCTGCTGTTGGATCAACTCACGTGAGCGGCCGTTGTCGCCATCTCGGCAGATGATGCCATCGCCTGGTACTGCTTCTTCGAGCAATGCCACCGCGCCAGGTTTGCACACTGACATGAAGCTGAAGTGGCTTGCGTCGCTGATTTCGACGTAACGGCTTGACGCTTGGGGCAGGCGTTTGGCCAAGTCGGCTGACTCCAACTGGGCGGGAAGCTCTTGCGAGGGTACGCCGGCAGCGATCACTAGCGCTGGTATCGGCAGCGCCGCAAGGCTTTCATCGGTCAGCCCGCGTGAAAGGGCCAGGTCCAGTGTAACCACCGCGGTGATGCGTTTATCGCGCAAATCGGCGGCTAACCCGGCCTTCAATGCCGAGGTGCTTGCGGGGTTCATCTGTTGATAAACGGTGCAACTGGCCAACTTCGGGTGGGCTTTGCAGTCACGGGCGAACTGGTCTGGATCGAAACGAGCACCGGCCATCTCCATGACGGTCCAGCCGCCCAGTGAATGGCCCACTACAGCAATTCGGCGTTTCGCGACCAGGCCAAATTTTTCAGGTTGAGTCGTGACCGCTTCAATGGCTCGGCTCAGATCGACGGGCCGTTGCCACAACTGCGCCGCTGCCTGAGGGCTACGGTCACGGCTAGTGGTGCCGGGGTGGTTGACCGCGGCGACGATGTAACCCTTATGGGCCAGAGCACTGGCAAGCCAAGTCTGGTTGCTCCAGTTGCCCCCGAAACCGTGGGAAAGCACCACCAATGGGTGTTCGCCGGCAGCCGGTGGCGTGTTACGAACGGCAGAAGCACCGACAAACGCCACATTATCGGCGATCAACTGCGTGGTGGCGGTAGTTGCACTGGGGTACCAGACGACCATCTCCAGCGTGCGGTCATTGTGCGTGTCCTGCAGTGTGGAGGACTGGAAGCCGACAGGGTTATCGTCAGCGAGTGCGCTGGCAGTCAGGCAGATCAGAAGCAGGGCGCCGAAAGCTGTTTTCAATGTCGTTATCTTCCTTGATCAGACAAGCCCATAGCGATCTGCAGCAGGTTGTTGGGCCCATCTCGTATGCGGTCGAAACCCAATGTTGGGTACAGGTGAGTTGCCTGGACATTAAAGCCCACATTCGTGCCGACGCGCATGACTTTCATCGCTGGCTCAAGCGTTCGCTGAGCGGCGCTCTGGTGCCAAGGCGAAACGCCCGCTTCTGGTCGTTCTCTGCCGGTCATGACTACGAAGCATGCTGGTCGGATTCGATGCAATCAGTCGTCAGAACGAATGCAAATGACTGGTCAGGTCGCACGCAAACGGAGGGGCAAGTGGCGTGCAATTGCGCAGCTTGTGGCGAGAGTCCCTATCAGCCTGGTCAGGCTATATGGCCCCGAGGGCAAAGTCCGAGGGATCGAAGCGCTCGCTTGTGTCCATCCGGATATTTCGCAGGCCCACTGTTTCCAGGTGCGAGGCGTAGAGCGACTCGGAAAAATAGCTGATCAGCAGCGAGCGGCGGCGCGCGCCGATCGAGTTCAGGCTACCGGCATGCACCAGGTCGACATCGAACACCAGGATGTCGCCGGCGGCGCCTGAAAGCTGCACGGACCGGGACTCGTCGGTGAAGTCGAATGGCGCCTCTCCCGGCCCGGGACGATGGCTGCCAGGGACGATGCGGGTGGCGCCGTTCTCGGGGCCATAGTCGTCGAAAAAAGCCAGGGCGTTGGCGATGTCGCCTGGCCGTTGGGCCGACAGGTCGCGGTGCAGCTGTTGATGACCGCCACCGGCAAGGGGCTCGCGACCCTCCACCTGGGAGAGGAAGAAGCGTTCGCCGATCAACTCGCCCACCACCGCCAGCACCTGCGGCAGGCGACACACCGCCTGAACCTTCGAATCGGCGTCCAGCAGCGAATGGCGCCAGTCCATGCCACGGGGCACGGGCCATTGGCTCGACGGCATCACGCCCGCGTCGAACGCGGCACGCAGGTCATCCAGCCACTTGGCCGGGATCGCTTGGCGCAGCAGCACATAACCCTCTCGGTGGAGTTGCTCGCGGTCAGTCATGGTTTTCTCGATTTCCTTATCGGCAACACGTCTTGCGGAACGGCCCGGGGCAATAGCCGGCCAATGATCAAGCGTAGCTTTTGCGAGTTCAGCGAGCGGGGTCGAGTGCCGTGCCCAACCAGGTTTTGTTGGAGAGGTTGTCATCTTGCTCGCCCCAGACACCTGTTCCCTACGCCTGGAAGAAGCGCCTGGGGCGGCAGGGGGCAAGGGCAGGGGATGTCGTGTCGTCGATGATCTCCTCGCTGGCCAGGCGGCCGACTATCGCCGCCAGCGTGACGCCAGGGTGCATCGTACACACGTACACACCGCCGATATCGGGCAGATAGCCGATGATGGGCATGCCATCGGCCGGCATGGGCCTGAGCCCGACACAGGCCGATTCCGGCTCTATGGAGGCAACCCCGTGGAGTTCGTTCTGGATGGCCTGGGCGGTTCTTAGCGCTATCGCGGCTGGCTGGTTTTCCAGCGCGTCGTCCAGGTAATCTTCCGCCGCCAGTAGCCTGCCGTCCGTGCCTTGCCGCACTTCCATTTCCGGGCTGGAAATTATGCTGCGCACGAGATCGGGTTGTGAGGCGTAGCGGATGAATATGGCTGGAGAGGCCACTATTGGAAGGGGCAGGTTCAGCAGCTCGGTCAGCTGGGTGATGCCCGTCCCGGCGGCCAGCACCACAATGTCGGCCTCGAGGCTGCCCCTTGCGGTTTCGACGCCCGTCACCTGTGCACCCTGGGTGGTAAAGCCGAGCACCCGAGTCTGGGTGAGCACCTGCGCGCCATGAGCCTGGGCACCGGCAAGCAACGCATGGGTTGCTTGCACGGCGTCCAGCGCGCCTTCTTCGGCGGCATACCAGGCCTGCTGCGGGGGATGCTTGAGGTTGGGCTCGAGGTCGAGAATCTGCGAGCGCGACACCAGGTTTGGCGAAGGCGGGTTGCCTGAGGCTTGCTCCACTTCACACGGATCTGCGCTGTAGGACAGGGCGCCGGTCCAGCGCACCTTCAGGCCAGGCAGCTCGGTCTCGAGCCGCCGGTACTCCTGGATCGCCGCGCCGCGCAATGGCGCGATGGGATCGGGCCCGCTGTGGGAGGTGTTGATCCAGGCGAATGAGCGTCCCGTCACTCCAGACGCTATGTCTTCAGCCTCCACCAGAGTGACCTGCGCGCCTTTGCCCGCCAGGTGATACGCCAGGGACGCGCCCACTATGCCCGCGCCAATGACCACGACTCGCTTGTTTACCGCGTTGCCCATATCAACCTCCATGTTGTCGACCTGATGAGGGTAGGGCATGACCCTTTTGTGCACCCGCTCCGTACCTGGACCTCAGAAAACTAGCAGCTGTGAAGCCCGGTTCGATCCCTCCAGTACATCAGGGATTCGTACTGGAATGACACCAGGAAATGAGCGTCGGACTCGGCGGCAATGGCCTCGACGAATACCTTCAGATCGTCGAGTGGAGAGCTGTCTTCGGGGGCCGGGCCCTTGATCCTGAAATCGCAACGAACCACGACCGGGAATGACAACCCTTGGGTGTCTTCCGCATAAATGGCCTGCTCGTCGAATGAGCGTTTGGCGCTGACTGACAGGCCAGATGGGAAATAGGTAAACACCGAGCTGTCATCGCAGACCAGATCCTGTCCATCCAGGCTACGCGCGACGCTGGTGAGTACTGTCAGTGAGAGGCGCTCGTCCGCTTCGAGATGAATATCGAGTCCCATTTTTTAAGGTGAACCTCTGATTGTGAGTGTTTCGAGAAGCGCAGTGAGGTGCTGGTCAGTGGGGCTGGCCAACAGCAGTTATCGAGTCGAGTGACGCCAGTAGATCACGAGGCGCGACGGTGATCGGCGCAACTTCTATTTCTTGCACTCCGCCAACACCACTTTGCAGGTGCTGGGCGTGCCGCCGGAGCGGCCGGCATAACGGATGCAGTTATTCAGGGATTTCTGGCGCGCCACGCCCAGGGTGGAGCCCCAGGCCAGGCCGCCCTCGCCGGAAGTGGGTAGCGCTTTGGCGTAACAGTTTGAGCCGACGCTGGCGGTCGAATAACGGTACTTGGCGGCTTTGCTTGAACATCCCGCTAGCAGCGCCAGGTTGATGGCGAGCAGGGAAAACAGGATCCATGACGAGTAGTGGCGTGCGGCTGTTCTGGTCATTCCGGTTCCCCTGTATCAAGGCGGTAGAAGCCTGTTTGCAGTGCTGCTCTATTCAGCTTAGAGGGGATCGCGCCTGGCCTTGGAGCCGTCTGGCGGAGTGGAGGCGCTTGGGTATGCCTTGCATCGGTTGCCATCGGTTTTTACCTGGTTGCAGTCATGGTTCTTGCGGCCAATGATCCTGGATTTCGTACCAGGTTGCCTTGAACGCCACCTGAATGTGTTTCTGTTTATTCGAGGTGAAGGGCGTATCCAGGGTGCCCAGGGCGATCGAGATCCAGTCGGCATGTTCGCCCAGGTCTCTGGACCAGAACAGCGACGAACCGCACTGCCCGCAAAACTGGCGCTGCACCGACTCGGAGGATCGATAGGACTGGAGGCTCTCGGCACCCTGGACGATGTGCAGATCACTGCGCAACACACTGCCATAACTGGCGAACGCCGCCCCATGGCTTTTACGGCACTGGCTGCAATGGCAGTGGGAAAGCGCTTTGGGGCGCGACGAGAGCTGGTATTTGACGGCGCCGCACAGGCAGCTGCCCTGGAAGGTGTCAGGCATTTAAGGGCGCCCCTTGAAACGAAAGGGCGCCCATTTAAGCAGTCGCTGTTGAGGATGTCGAACGGCTGATAAAGCTCAAGGCGCTCGGGCAAGCAGGGTTAACCACAGTGCAATACCGAAGTCGCCCCTGATCGTATTGCGACTGCCCGCGGCACTGGCATAACCGTAATCCTTGGCCAGGGCATAAAGTGCTTCCGGACTTACCTTGCCGCCAAACACAGAAATTGCATTTGAAAATGCTTGCGCAGGGAAGAAGATTCTTCCAAACCAGGATGCTCTCACTCCTGCAACTTCTAGAATTACATCCTCGTTTACTGCGACAAGTTCGTTGATACTGCGATCAGAGACCGACTCCAGGCCTGTATCGAGGCTTTTCCCTCTTAGTGCGAGTACGGATGCACCGTATATATGATTTGTGAGCTGACCAAACTTTCTGCCAGGAACCTTGAAGGTGGAAAAGTTCTTGCTTTTCTTATAGATCAGCTGCGCAACTTTGTAATCCAGTTCGAATGCTTCTGAAACCGCTGAAAGATCGGCGCGATTTATCGGGAAGATGAATCCGAAATAAGCATCTCTGGTCGCATCAATCTTCTCATGAAGATGCCTCTCCTTTTCCTTGTATAGCAATTCAACGTCTTCGCACGTCACGCTATTCAAGTGAACAACATCCGATGATCCGTTCATGGCAATTCCCTTCGACTATCCCGAGAGATGATAAGCGTTGAGTTGCGGGGAATCTCAACACCCTACCTGACGATTAAGCTCAGGGGCGGGCTTTGGCTCGTCCCTGCAAACGAAGCGAGCGATTCAAGCGCATTGTTATGTTTTTTATTAAAGATAAAGTTCCTCCGTGAAAGTGGCCGTGAATGTATTACATATAGTTCGAAAATCGCGCTTCATAATATCGATGTGCGTTTATTTATATAGCCAATCCCTCCAAGGGTTCAGCCAGGGATATTCCCTCCTTTGGCAAGTAAGGAAGGCTAAATCAAACTTTGAATCGCCCCTGACTTCCTGGGCGCCCTCGAACGACCGCAAAGGGTCTAAGCAGTCAGGCGTGACGGGTCGCTATCGGCCCAAAGCGGTTGTGCCGGATGGCGACCCTGCATTCATTCAAGGCAGGCTTCAGGCGTCGCCGGCAAGCTATCGAGGAACGCGGCAATCTGCCGGGGGCCGCGCAAGTGCAGCGTGGGAATCTGCGGGCCTATGGCCAGGCGCACCGCCTCGATACCCGGGCGGTAGCCAGGGTCGAAATTCCACACGAAGTTCAGGAAGGTCAGGAATGCCCGGTCGAGCTTTTCCGTGCAGCCTGCGGCAAGGTCAGGCCGGGGACGGTTCATCAGGCTGCGGATGATCACCCGGGTGAAACAGGTGAGCCGCGGCGTGTCGAGCCAGATGATCAGGTCGGCACGGGGCAGGCGAAGGTCGAAGGTCCGCCGGGCATAGTTGCCTTCGCACACCCAGGCAGCCGGTGCGATCGCTGCGCGGACCCGTTCGCGGAACTGCTCGGCGTCGGGTTCGACCCAGCCCGGCTCCCAGAACAGCCTGTCCAGGTGGACCACAGGCAGGTTCCGGCGCTTGCCGAGGGCGCGGGCGAGGGTGGATTTGCCGCTCCCGGCATTACCCAGAATTACAATCCGTTGCATGGGAACTTCCTGTCGCAAAAAAGCCGGCGATTGTGCAGGTTCCGGATCGCCAGTTAAAGGTTGATAGCGGGGGCGACCGCACCGGGAATGAAATTTGAGTGGCGAGTGTGGTTCCCGAAGCCGGGAGCAGGATATCGATCCATCCTTGTCCGCATCGAACGCGCGTTCCGGCCGATTCCTTCCTGTCCTGAAAAGCTGATTCCGACCCTTTGTCGCCTGTCGGCAGCTCTCGCCTTTCAGGGGTGTCTACTGCTAGTGAGGCTCTGTAGGTACAGAGAGGAGAGCGCCATGAGCAATGAACAGGTGGCACCTGAAACCAAAGGCGTTGCAGTGCAGGTACTGGCAACCATTGACCTGGGGCCCGAGATCGAGGGCATGACCGGGCACCAACTCAGAATGCGTCTGGTGACCATCGAGCCTGGAGGCGTATTCGGGCCGATTCATAACCATAAAGACCGGCCAGGCGTCGTCTACATACTGGAAGGAACCATCACTGACCATCGTAATGGCGGCGACACCGACTATGGCCCCGGAGTGGGGTGGCCCGAGGACAGGGACACCACGCACTGGCTTGAGAACAGAGGAACGGTTCCGGCGCGGGAGATCTCGGTCGACATCGTCATGCCAGAGTAAGCCCAGGCCGAACATCGATAGGGGCGAATCCGAGGCGCGCTTCACTCAATACTCGTCATTCCCCCGCGCCATTTGTAGGGTCGCCCTCGGCCAGCATGCGGGCCAGGATTTCCCGTTCCTTCACCCCTGGCACCAGGCCGCTGGTCTGGCCTTCCAGCACGGTGAGGCCGTCTTCGTTGGTCATGCTGATGGCCGCCGTGGCCCGGCCTTGTGCGTCCAGCGCCTGGATGACCCAGTGGCAGGTGATGGTGTCGCCGGCATACACGGGTTTCTTGAACTGGAAGGTCATGGCCGAGGCCAGCCAGCCGATCTGCCCGCCGATTTCGGTGAGCAGGCTGGCGGTCAGCAGGCCGTGGGAAACCGGGGCCCTGAAGCGCCGGGCGGTGGCGAACTCGGCATCGAAATGCACCGGGTTGTAGTCGCGGGAAAGCCTGGCGAAGCCCTGGATGTCCGCTTGCGAAAAGCAGCGGGAGAGGGTGAAGCGATCGCCTGCCTGAAGCCCTTCGGCGGCGCGCTGTCTGAAGCTTTTCATTGGGGTTCCTCGTCCTTGTGTTTATTCGGCGGGGGCACTGTATTCGAGCCCTTTGGATACTCGTGGAACATACAGGCTCAGCGCAGGACCTGCTCGATCAACAGCAGCACGGCGATGACGATCATCAGTGCTCCCGAGAGGCGGCTGACGGCTTGCGCGGCCACCGGGCGGGTGCGCAATACGGCGCGCGAACCAAAACCCACCAGCAGGTAGATCACCCCGCAACTGAAGGCGTGCAGCAGCCCCAGCGCGAGGATCTGCAGCGGCACCGGCCAGGCGGCCAGCGGGTCGGTGAATTGCGGCAGCAAGGCCAGGAACAGCAGGAACACCTTGGGGTTGAGGCCGCTGACGCAGGCGCCCTTGAGTGTCCAGCGGGCCCAGGACGCAGAAGCCTGGGCGTCCCCGGCGCGTGGCACGGACGGGTGCCGGAGCATATTGATACCCAGCCAGAGCAGATAGCCGGCGCCGCCCAGGGTCAGCAGCGAAAGGGCCAGTGGATTGCTGGCGATCAACCCGCCGACACCGGCGGCCACTATCAGCGTCGCCAACAGATGCCCGATCAACAGGCCGGCCACCGCGGGTATCACCACCCGCCCGAACATCCCCGCCGATATCGCGTAGGCCCAATCCGCCCCGGGGGTAATCACGAACAGCAACGACACCGCCCAGAACGCCGCGAAAATACTCAGGCTCATGGTCGTCCTGCCTTGTGCGGCTGGGGGAATGCTGTTTCTGGCCGGTCGAGGGTGGTTTTAATCGGGGAGGGCATGGTTCTTTCTCGCGAATATCAGGTTCGCGGAAAGATTAATGGAGTGCGGTTAGAATATTTTCTCTATTATTCCAGTCTGAATATGGTTTTAGGGTAGATCCTTCCACGTGGACAGAATTGATCAGAAGATTCTTGCCGAGCTGCAGGCGGACGGGCGTTTGTCGGTGACCGAGCTGGCGGAACGGGTCGGCCTCAGCCTGTCGCCCTGCCATCGTCGCGTGCGGGCCCTGGAGGAGTCAGGAGTGATCCAGGGCTATCGCGCCCAGCTTTCACCCAGCGCCCTGGGCCTGACGTTCTCGGCGATGGTCTTTGCCACGCTGCGCGAAGGCGATCACCAGGCGGTTGCCGCCTTCGAAGCGGCGCTGGTGCCCATCCCGCAGATCGTCGAGGCGCAACGGCTGTTTGGCGAACCGGACTATCTGCTGCACGTGATCACCCGCGACCTGCCGGCCTTCCAGCAGCTTTACGATGACCGCCTGTCCAAACTGCCCAACGTCCAGCGTCTGACCTCGACGCTGGTGATGAAACGGGTGATTCAGGACCGTTCACTGCCGCTGTGAGGCGGGCACTCATGCCTGGACTTGTCAGGTTGTTTTTCCGCTCGATAATCCTGGCTTAATCCGGCTGCGTTGATATCGCGCCGAGTCGGGAGCGGCTGTCTGTTTATGTCCCCGGCTCGATTGTAAGAGTCGTTCTCCACCACTAGACTCCATTCCCATGAAAGGCTACCTGCGGTTTTGTCTTGTCTTCCTGATCAGCCTGGCGCTTCCCCTCAGCGGGATGGCGGGCGTCCAGGCGCCGACCGAACCCTGCCCGATGAAGAGCATGGGCATGGCGATGATGGACGACATGGGCATGGACTGCTGCAACGACATGAAAAGCCCGGTCGAGCACGGCAAACCCTGCAAGCCGGGCCAGGAATGCAAGACCGGCGGCATGCTGCAAGTCTCGATCCTCAAGCCTGCCGTGACCCCGACCCACCCCGTTGTCCTGTCCTTCTCCAGCGATTTCTTGCCCGCGCAAAAACCTTCCGGGGTGTGGCGACCGCCCCGGGCCTGATTCCTGTACCACACTGAGTCCCATCGCCTATTGAGGCGATGGCATAGCTGCGCGCATGTCTGAAGAGTCGCGCAGGGATTCATCACAGGAATCGTCAACATGAACCCCAAGTGCTATTGCACCGGCTGGTCCCTCGTGGCCGGCCTGGCGGCAGGCGTGCTGGTCTGGCCGAGCCTCGCTGGCGCCTTGACCCTCGATGAGGCGTTGCGGCTGGCCGAGAACAACGCGCCGTCGCTGAGCGCCCAAGACGCGAAAATCCAGGCCGCCAGCAGCGCGGCCATCCCCGCCGGCGAACTGCCCGACCCCAAGTTGTTGCTGGGGGTGCAGAACTACCCCATTGGCGGCCCGGATCGCTGGCGCCTCGACCAGGACTTCATGACCATGCAGATGGTCGGGATCCGCCAGGAAATGCCCAACAGCGACAAGCGCAAGGCCCGCGTCGAGGTCGCCGCCGGGGCGGTGGAGCGGGCCGCCGCCGAGCGTCGGGTGGAGTTGCTGAACGTGCGCCAGGCCACGGCCCTGGCCTGGATCGGCAGCTATTCGGTGGAGCGCAAGACGGCGCTGCTCCAGGACTTCTACAAGGAAAACCGCCTGCTGGGCGACACCGTGCGCGCGCAGATCGCCGGCGGCCGGGCGCTGCCGGCGGATGCGGTGACACCCCGCCAGGAAGAGGCACAGCTGGCCGAGCGCGAGGACGAGCTGATCAGCCAGCGGGCCCAGGCCCGGGCCGCGCTCAAGCGCTGGATCGGCGCCGCCGCCAACGACCGGCCCGAGGGGCGCCTGCCCGAGTGGCCGGTGGACAGCGCAGGCTACTCCCACCAGCTGCAACACCACCCCGAACTGGCGGCGTTCGCGCCCATGACCCGCGAGGCGCAAGCCAGGGTGCATGAGGCCGAGGCCGACAAGCAGTCGGACTGGAGCTGGGAGCTGGACTACCAGCGCCGAGGCCGTGAGTTCGGCGACATGGTCAGCGTGCAGTTCTCCTGGGACTTGCCGCTGTTTCCCGGCTCGCGGCAGAACCCCAAAATCGCCGCCCGGCAGGCCGAGCTGAGCCAGCTGGAAGCCGAGCGCGAAGCCCTGTCCCGGGAGCACGCCCAGCAGCTGGAAGCGCAGTTGGCCGACTACGAGCGCCTGGATCGCGCGGTGCGCCGTAACCAGCAAAGCCTGGTGCCGCTGGCCCGGGAAAAGGTCGAGCTGAGCCTGGCCAGTTATCGCGCCGGCAAGGGCGACCTGGCGGCGGTGGTCGCCGCCCGCCGCGAACTGATCGAAGCCCGCCTCAAGCAGATCGACGTCGAGGAGCAGCGCGCCCTGACCAACGCTCGGCTGTATTTCGCCTATGGGGAGACTGCGCAATGAATGCATCGATATGGAAAGTCGCTGCGGTGGTCGGCGTCTCGATTGCCGTAGGTATCGCGGCCGGTTATTGGCTGGCCCGACCGCGCCTCAGTGAAGTACCCGCTGCCGCCGTCGGACAGGGAGCCGCGGCCGAACCCAAGGCGCTGTATTGGTACGACCCGATGTACCCGCAGCAGAAGTTCGACAAGCCGGGCAAGTCGCCCTTTATGGATATGCAGCTGGTTCCACGTTACGCCGAGGGCGAGGGAGCACAGGGGGAGAACGCGGCAGTGCGCATCGACCCGAGCCTGACCCAGAACCTCGGCCTGCGCCTGGCCAGCGTCACGCGCGGGGTGTTGGCCAGCAGCGTCGATGCCGTCGGGGTGCTGGCGTTCAATGAGCGCGAGGTGGCGGTGGTTCAGCCGCGCACCGCAGGTTTTGTCGAACGGGTGTATGCCCGCGCTCCCGGGGATCTGCTCAAGGCCAATGCGGCCCTGGCGGATATCCTGGTGCCAGAATGGGCGGCGGCCCAGGAGGAATTCCTCGCCCTCAAGGCCAGTGGCGATGCTGCTCTGCTGGCGGCCGCACGCCAGCGACTGCGCCTCAGCGGGATGCCGGCGGCCTTGATCGCCCAGGTCGAGCGCAGTGGCAAGGTCCAGCCGAACCTGACCCTGACCAGCCCCATCGGCGGTGTGCTGCAAGAGCTGAATGTCCGCCAGGGCATGACTGTGGCCGCCGGCGAGACCCTGGCCCGGGTCAACGGCTTGAACAGCGTCTGGCTGGCCGTGGCGGTTCCGGAATCGCAGGCCGGCTCGCTGGTCGCGGGGCAGGTGGCCGAGGCTCGTTTGCCGGCGTTTCCGGGAGAGGTCTTCGCGGGCAAGGTCGACGCGATCCTTCCCGAAGCCAATGCCGATAGCCGCACGCTGCGGGTGCGGGTCGAGTTGCCTAACCCGCAAGGCCGACTGCGGCCGGGCATGAGTGCCCAGGTCAGCCTCAAGCATTCGACCCAGCAATCTCTGTTGTGGGTGCCCAGCGAGGCGGTGATTCGCACCGGCCGCCGGACCCTAGTGATGCTCGCCGAAGACGCGGGGCGCTACCGCCCGGTGGAGGTGCAGACAGGGCCGGACAACGCTGGCCAGACGGCGATCTTCAAAGGCCTGGAGGAGGGGCAGCAGGTGGTGGCTTCCGGGCAGTTCTTGCTGGATTCGGAAGCCAGCCTCAAGGGCATAGTCGCCGCTTCGTTGGCGGCACCCGCAGCCGTCCTGCATGAAGCCGAAGGGCAGATCCTGGCCATCGACAGCCAGGAAGTCACGCTGGCCCATGGTCCCTTCAAGACCCTGGGCATGCCGGCCATGACCATGACCTTTCCTCTGGCCAATCCCGGCCTGATGCAGGGCCTCAAGGTGGGCGACAAGGTACGGGTGACGCTGAGCCAGAGCGGCAATGAGCTGCGGGTCCAACGCCTGGATAAAGCGGGGAGCCAGCCATGATCGCGGCCGTGATTCGTTGGTCGGTGGCCAACCGTTTTCTGGTGTTGCTGGCGACCCTGTTCGTCAGCGCCTGGGGTGTCTGGTCGGTGCAGAGCACGCCGGTCGATGCGCTGCCGGACTTGTCGGATGTGCAGGTGATCATCCGCACGCCCTATGCGGGGCAGGCGCCGCAGATCGTCGAGAACCAGGTGACCTATCCGCTGGCCACCACCATGCTCTCGGTGCCTGGGGCCAAGACCGTGCGCGGCTATTCGTTCTTCGGCGACAGCTTTGTCTACGTGCTGTTCGAAGACGGCACCGACCTGTACTGGGCCCGCTCGCGGGTGCTGGAGTACCTGAGCCAGGTGCAGAGCCGCTTGCCGGCCAGCGCCAAGCCGGCGCTGGGGCCGGATGCCACCGGGGTCGGCTGGATTTTCCAGTACGCCCTGGTGGACCGCAGTGGCGGGCATGACCTGGCGCAACTGCGCGCCCTGCAGGACTGGTTCCTCAAGTTCGAGCTCAAGACCCTGCCCAATGTAGCGGAAGTCGCCACGGTGGGCGGCATGGTCAAGCAGTACCAGGTGCTGCTCGATCCGCTGAAGCTCGCCAGCCTCGGCATCACCCAGGCCGAGGTCGGCGCTGCGATCGGCAAGGCCAACCAGGAAACCGGTGGCGCGGTATTGGAGATGGCGGAGACGGAGTTCATGGTGCGGGCTTCCGGCTACCTGAAGAGCCTCGCTGACTTTCGTGCGATCCCGCTCAAGCTAGGGGCGGGAGGGGTGCCGGTGACCCTGGGCGAGGTTGCGACTGTCCAGCTCGGCCCGGAAATGCGCCGCGGCATCGGCGAGCTCGACGGCGAGGGCGAGGCGGTCGGCGGCGTGGTGATTCTGCGCAGCGGCAAGAACGCCCGGGAAACCATCGCCGCGGTGAAGACCCGCCTCGAAGAGCTGAAACACAGCCTGCCGGCCGGCGTGGAAATCGTCACCACCTACGACCGCAGCCAGCTGATCGACCGCGCGGTGAACAACCTCGGCCACAAGCTGCTGGAGGAGTTCATCGTCGTCGCCCTGGTGTGCGGGATCTTTCTCTGGCACCTGCGTTCCTCCCTGGTGGCGATCATCTCCTTGCCGATCGGCGTGTTGATCGCCTTTGTGGTGATGCGCCAGCAGGGGCTCAACGCCAACATCATGTCCCTGGGCGGCATCGCCATCGCGATCGGGGCCATGGTCGACGCGGCGGTGGTGATGATCGAGAACGCCCACAAGAAACTCGAGGCCTGGCACCAGGCCCATCCCGGGCACAGCCTGCAAGGCGAACAGCGCTGGCAGGTGATCACCGAGGCGGCGACCGAGGTCGGGCCGGCGCTGTTCTTCTGCCTGCTGATCATCACCCTGTCGTTTATCCCGGTGTTCACCCTGGAGGCCCAGGAAGGGCGGCTGTTCGGTCCGCTGGCGTTCACCAAGACCTATGCCATGGCCGCGGCGGCGGGGCTGGCGGTGACCCTGGTGCCGGTGTTGATGGGCTACTGGATTCGCGGGCGGATTCCCAACGAGCAGCAGAACCCGTTGAACCGTTGGCTGATCCGCCTCTATCAACCGGCCCTGGACGCGGTACTGCAAAGGCCCAGGGCGACCTTGCTGGTGGCCTTGCTGGTGTTTCTCAGTGCGCTGTGGCCGATCTCGCGCCTGGGCGGCGAGTTCCTGCCGCCGCTGGACGAAGGCGACCTGCTGTACATGCCTTCGGCGCTGCCGGGGCTGTCGGCGCAGAAGGCGGCGCAACTGCTGCAACAGACCGACCGGCTGATCAAGAGCGTGCCTGAGGTCGAGCATGTGTTCGGCAAGGCCGGCCGCGCGGAAACCGCCACCGACCCGGCGCCCCTGGAGATGTTCGAAACCACCATCCGCTTCAAGCCCCATGAACAGTGGCGCCCCGGCATGACCGCGGAAAAACTGGTGGCCGAGCTGGACCGGGTGGTGCGGGTGCCGGGGTTGACCAACATCTGGATTCCGCCGATCCGCAACCGCGTGGACATGCTCGCCACCGGCATCAAGAGCCCGATCGGGGTCAAGGTGGCCGGCAGCGATCTGCGGCAGATCGATGCGGTGACCCAGGCCGTCGAGCGGGTGGCCAGGGAGGTGCCCGGGGTCAGTTCGGCGCTGGCCGAACGCCTGACCGGTGGCCGCTACATCGACGTGGACATCGACCGCCAGGCGGCCGCGCGCTACGGCCTGAATATCGCCGACGTGCAGTCGATCGTCAGTGGCGCCATCGGCGGGGAAAACATCGGCGAGACCATCGAAGGCCTGGCCCGCTTCCCGATCAGCCTGCGCTACCCCCGGGATTGGCGGGACTCGCTGGGGGGCCTGGAGCAGCTGCCGATCTACACCCCGTTGGGCAGCCAGATCACCCTCGGTACTGTAGCCAGGGTCAAGGTCAGCGATGGTCCGCCGATGCTCAAGAGCGAAAACGCCCGGCCTTCGGGCTGGGTGTATGTCGATGTGCGCGGGCGGGATATCGCCTCGGTGGTCGCCGACCTGCGCCGCGCGGTCAGCGAGCAGGTGCGCTTGCAGCCGGGCATGAGCCTGAGCTACTCCGGGCAGTTCGAGTTCCTCGAACGGGCCAACGCCCGGCTCACCTGGCTGGTGCCGGCCACCTTGCTGATCATCTTCGTGCTGCTGTACCTGACCTTCGCCCGCTTCGACGAGGCTCTGCTGATCATGGCCACGCTGCCGTTCGCCCTGACGGGCGGGGTGTGGTTCCTCTACTGGCTGGGGTTCAACCTGTCGGTGGCCACCGGCGTCGGTTTTATCGCCCTGGCCGGGGTGTCCGCCGAATTCGGCGTGATCATGCTGCTGTACCTGAAGAACGCCTGGGCCGAACGCCAGGAGTCCGGTGAGGGCAGCGAGCGCGGGCTGCTGGCGGCGATTCGTGAAGGCGCGGTGCAGCGCGTGCGCCCCAAGGCCATGACCGTGGCGGTGATCATCGCTGGCCTGCTGCCGATCCTGCTGGACAGCGGCACCGGCAGCGAAGTGATGAGCCGCATCGCCGCGCCCATGGTCGGCGGCATGCTCACCGCGCCCCTGTTGTCCCTGTTCGTGATACCGGCGGCCTATCGCCTGATGCGTCGCCGGCACCTTCCCCTTGCCTCCAACACTCAAGGAAAAAACCCATGAAACCGATCCGGATCGTTGTTGCTGGCGCCCTAGCCGCGCTGTCCCTTGCCGCCCACGCGCAGGAGATGCCCGGCATGAAAATGGACGACATGAACATGAATGGCATGCCGATGAAGCAGGAAACCCAACAGGCTCAACAGGCCACTGCCGAGGGCAGGATCAAGGCCATCGATACCGCCAAGCACAAAGTGACCATCGCTCACGGTGCCGTTCCCTCGGTGCAATGGCCGCCGATGACCATGGCCTTTGCCGCGACCGCAGAGCAGTTGGCAGGGCTGGCGGTTGGCGACCAGGTGACCTTCGCGTTCCGCCTGGAAGGCGGTGCGGCCACTATCCTTTCCATCAAGAAATAAAACCGCGAGGCCGGCATNCCTCGCGCTGATTATTCACAACGGCGCCGGCGGTTCGTTCCTCTCTCTACCATCCATTAGAGGGAACGCCCGATGAAAAACACCGAACTCAGCCACATCATCCTCAGTGACCACTCGCGCATCGAAGCCGCCATCAGTACCGGCGCGGCCTGGGAAGTCTGGTTCCAGGTCGAGTTTCTTCTGCTGCTGCGTGCAGCGCATCTGTCGACCGCTCGCGAAATACCCTATCCGCCGCCGAACCAGGCCTTGCACCTCGACCTACTCGCCCAACAGGGCGTCGAGAGCTATGCCATCGAGGTGAAAGTCGAGAGCGCCACCAACGCCGGCAACAAACTGTTGACGGAAACCTGCAAGGACATCGAGAAAATCGCCAAATACACCGAGCCGGTCGAGGCCCGCTGGGTGGTTTCCCTGGCCTATAGCGACGTGGCCAAGCGCACGTTGCACGGTTTCACGGTGGAGAACAGCGGCCACGCCATCTACCACGAGGCCGGTGCGATCGGCTGCATGATCTTCTCGGTTTGACCCGCACAGGCGCCAGCCGGGCATGAGGCCTTGCTGGCGCCTGGCGGCTTTCGACAGTTCGCCTCCTTAGTGAGAGAACAACTGTCGGTCGCCCTGTTTCTGCGAGCCTTCGGCGTAGTAAGCCTCGAACCAGGCAGGCTGGCCCGAGATCGCCGTGGGTTTTTTCAGCAACAGTGGCGGTGGCTGCTTCCCCTGGGTCTCATCAGCGCCCGTGAAGGCCTTCTGCATCAGGCTGCGAAAATGCAGGTGGTCGAATATCAGCAGGGCCTGGATGGCATAGACCACGGCGATTTTCTGGTCCTCGATCAGGATCAGGTGATCGCCGTTTTTTTCTTCCCCCGAAATAGACAGGTTCGAGGAACCGGTGAAAACCTTGGCGCTCGGCAGGTTGAAGTCGGTGACGACAAATTTGTTGTGCACGGAAATACCGGTGCCGCCCGACCACTCGCTGCGAAAAGGCTCCGGCGCGTACTTGGCCAGGTAGGCGAAATCCACCTCGGCCGAGGTGCCATCGGGCTTGATCACATCCATGCCCGAGGCCTTGTCGGTCACGCCATAGTTGAACACCGGGCGCTTGTAGAGGCGGCTGATCGACTCGTACAGGGGGCCGCTGGTGATCTGGTTGAGGAAGGCGATGTTGAACAGCACCGAGCGGCTCGCCTGGTCGATCGCGCCGCCGATCGGGCTGAGCGACAGCTCGCTGTGGTCATGCGGCGAGAAACAGAAATGCAGGCGTGGGCCTGGCGCGGTCGCGGTGCTGGTTTCGATCACGTGCCATTTCTGCGCCAGGTCGCTGGCCTCGAAGTTTTTCGGATCGTTGAAGCCGGCCTCGAAGACCCGGCCGAACAGCTCCGCCACCTCGGGGTGCTTGAACAGCAGCGCATTGTTGTTCTGCAATAGCAGCCGCGGAAGCTGAAGTTGGTGGAGCCGCACAGCACCTGGTAGGGCTTGCCGTTGCGCCGGGCGATCAGCACCTTGTGGTGTTGCAGGCCATCGAAATGGCTGCGTCGCACCCGCTCTGCGCCGGCCGAGGCCACCAGGCGCCTGGCGGCCCGGGTCTCGCAGCTGTCGGCGGCGGCGTGGTCGCCGGCGTCATCGATGATGATGCGCAGACGGTCGCCGAGGGCTTCCAGCTTGGCGAGGATCTCCGGTTCGTTGAGGTCGTAGGCGAAGACATCGAGGCTGGTGTCCGGCTGCTGCAGCACTTCATCCAGCACCGCGAAAATCATCGACACCGCCTCGAAGCCGAGCCACTGGTACATGGCTGTCTCGGTCTTCGGGTGGTCGAGCCCGTCCTTGGTTTTCGATGGAATCAGGCTCTTGCCGTAGTCATTGACCTTGACGCCCGCGGGCACCCGGTCGCGAAAGGCCTGGGAGGAAGTGAAGCCCCGGGTGAAACCAATGTCGAGGATGCCTTCATAGCTGATGGGGTCGAGGTCGATCGCCAGCTCGATGGCCGTACCGGGCACCAGCTGGCCGTCGTTGGCCATGTGCATCATCCGGCCACGGTAGGTGAAGGCGCCTTGGTCGACCTCATGGGGAACGTGGACCCAGCGAAACTTCTGGAAGGGCGCTTCCAGCGAGGAATACTTGCGCTGGCCATCGACCACGCTGTGGGTGGGCTGGTCGTAGGCAAAGGCGATGCGGTTGGGCAGGGGCTTGAACTCGTCGGTGCCGGGAAACCTGCATTCGATGGCAAAGCCCACCAGGTCCGCGGGAGGACTCTCGACGTCGAAACCGATCAGGCACATGCGTTCGCCGCGCCACAGTTTCATGGTGAAACCATCGATAGTCCTGGCGTTCTGGAAATCGGACATGAGCAGCGCTCCTTGCTATGGCATGCAGGTCGAGAGGGTATCCAGCTTTCTGTAGCCTAGAGCAAAACGCCAGCCCCCTCATGGCGGGGGCTGGCATCGGAGCCCTGGTCAAAGACGATCCGCATCGATCACCGCCTGGGCGAACGCCCGCGGGTCTTCCTGCGGCAGGTTGTGGCCGATGCCGCCGCTGATCAGGCGGAACTGGTATTTGCCGGTGAAGCGTTTGGCGTAGTCCTCAGGGTTCGGGTGCGGCGCGCCGTTGGCATCGCCTTCGAGGGTGATGGTTGGCACACTGATGGCAGGCGCCTTGGCCAGTTTCTGCTCCAGGGCGGCGTAGCGGCTCTCGCCTTGAACCAGCCCCAGGCGCCAGCGGTAGTTGAACACTGTGATGTCGACATGGTCGGGGTTGTCCAGGGCCTTGGCGCTGCGCTCGAAGGTGCTGTCGTCGAACTTCCATTGCGGCGAGGCCAGTTGCCAGATCAGCTTGGCGAAATCATGGGTGTTTTTCTCATAGCCGGCACGACCGCGATCAGTGGCGAAATAGAACTGGTACCACCACTGCAATTCCGCCTTGGGCGGCAGCGGGTTCTGCCCGGCGGCCTGGTTGCCGATCAGGTAGCCGCTGACCGACACCAGCGCCTTGACCCGCTCCGGCCACAGTGCCGAGACGATATCCGCCGAACGCGCGCCCCAGTCATAACCGCCGAGCACCGCCTGCTTGATCTTCAGCGCATCCATGAAGTCGATGACGTCGCTGGCCAGCGCGGCCGGCTGGCCGTTACGCAGGGTTTTCGCCGACAGGAAACGGGTATCCCCATAGCCCCGCGCATAGGGCATCAGCACCCGATAACCCTTGGCGGCCAGCAGGGGCGCGACCTCGTCATAGCTGTGAATGTCGTACGGCCAGCCGTGCAGCAGAATCACCACCGGCCCATCGGCGGGGCCGGTTTCGGCGTAGGCCACATTCAGCAGCCCGGCATCGACATGCTTCAACGGGCCGAAAGGAGAGGGCGCCGCGTAGGTGGCGCCGGCATTGCTCGTCTCCGGCTGTGCCGCTGTGGCCGTTTGTGCGTGGGCTGCGCCGAGGACGCCGAACAGGGTGAGGGCCAGGATCGACGCGCCGGTTCTGTGGTTACGCAGTGTCATCTTCATGCTGATCTCTCCATTGAATGCAAGCCGTGGGGGCGGGGGATCGGGCTGATCCCCTTCAACCTGGAGTGCATTTGAAGGCAGCGACGTATCTGGCCTGTGTCCGAATCTTGGGCCGGATGCAAGCTTATGTAGCGGGAGGTTGTGTAGATACACTGCGATACACAGTGGCTGGGCAGAAACAGTGGATGACTGTTTCTGGTCGATTGCTGCCGCTCACGAACGACCGATTTCGACTGAAGCAGTCATTGGCCACTTGAGTAGATGCCTGAACGCATACAACGTCCCCAGGGAGGCGGACGAACCAGTACGCGTACGCCTCGCCCATTACCATCGCCGCTATTGACCGTGAGATAGTTGATTTGCGCTGGCATTGGCCGATGCCTTGAACTGGACAGCACTTTTCCAGCTGGCCTGGATTCCTTGCTGAGTAGAGGAGAAGGCCACAGGGTTCAATGCAAAAATGTAGGCCCGCTCGCCAGCCCCTCCAGGCAGCTTAAACGTACCTTCATTGGTGATCAGCAAAGGGAAGACTCCAGAGGCAATGGGCGTCTTGGGTAGGTCGAAAGACATCGGATGCCCGATTGTCCCTATCGGACCCAGTCCGATTTGGGCTGTAACGCTGATCGAATCTGGCCGCGTGAAAGCAGCTGTGTAGGAAAGCGATCGACCGTCAGGCGCTTGTTTGAAGGCTACAGCAAGGCCAAGGTCTACAACCTTGTCAAAGTTCACTCCTATCGAGCTGCCCACACCTCCGCCAGGCGGACAGACGTTGCCGATCCCTAATGGCCCGGGGACCCTTTTGCCCATGAACTGAAACTTGACTTGTACTTTCCCGTCCACAGTCGCTCTGTTGGAAAGGAGCAAACTCCCATCCGGGGCTATGGAACCCTTCATCTCGCTCAGAACAGCTGTTGCCCGCATGCTATCCGAGTGGTCGAGCTGGACGTAACTATGGCACCAGGAACCACTCGACCAGAATGTTCCTTTTCGTTCGGTTGATTGCATCCGAATTGTCCGCTGCTCCTCCGGCTGACTGGATAGCTCCGCTACTGCATCGGCCAGAGGGCTCAGCGACGTGAACACCCGGACATCTGTGTTTTTGACCAAAAGGGGTTGAATCAACGGCTCAACAGCCTTACGCAACTCTGCTACCGCCGCTTCTTTTGCTGCGATGTCTTCAGGGAGAGCAGCCTGAAGATAGGTTGTTGCGCTCGAGACCATGAGAAAAGTGAGTAGCCGTTTCATCAGATGCCCCTCCCTTTGGCAGTGACCTTTCCGTATATGTGGAGCCCGTCTGGAAGCGTGAGCACCCGCGTTACCGCCGCTTTTCCGATAATAGACATTGCGGGCGTGGCCACATAGCCCTTCACACCTTGGAATTCAACTGGAGACTGCTTGGCAGGGATATTAAGGGGAATTTCAGTTTCAACCGGAATATTGATCTCCCCGATTTTCTTCAATTCCTCCGTGATCTTGACCTGCATAAGGTCCCGAACGAACCCGCCAACCTTGAAGTCGAAGATGTTCCACTGTGCCCGCGGCACCAGGCTATCTAGGTGCATGCGCAGTTTGAGCTGCTGTGGGGAGCCTTCCACCACTTGGGTTTCGATCTGTGCGACGCCTATCAATTCAAGCGACGCATTAAGTCCCTTCTTGGAGGCGACGGCCTCTACATTCACCAGGGGGAGGCCCACCCGAAAATCGGTCCTCATCGAAAGGACTTTGACTGTTGCCCCCTCTACGCCTGGCACTGGGATGACAAGATTGTCAGCGCCGGCCAGCACGGAGTTGAGTAGGTCCTCGGATAAGAAAATGCTGACAGAGCCTGGGCCTTCAAGCCCTTGTATGTTCTGCAGGGTTTGCTGTATGCCTTTGAGTGCACGTTCTTCTGCCTCAACCACCCTGAGCTTCTGTTTGAGCAGTTCCTCTTCGGTGTTGCATGCACTGAGCAAAGCACTTGCGAGAATGATAGCTACAGCCATCGTGTGGCGCCGATCCATAACATGCCTCCTGGCTTGATCGATCCTGCATAGATGCTAGCTGCCGAAAGAAGGATGTCAATTTGATATTAGGTGACGGCTCTAGCTCTGCCGAATGTCCGCTTTGGGTTGTGGACTCAACCGGTGACAACCTCACCTGCTGACCATACCCCGATTGTGCTGGAGTATTTCGGTCGTTAAGCCCCATCCCCATATGTTTACAGAGGTTCAGCGCATATTACCGCTGCATGCACAAACGCAGCATTGAATGGCATGGATTGGCGTACGGGTTGCCCCATTTTTCCCATCCTCGCCCGCCGTGCTGCCCTAGTTCACGGTGACGCCAGGTAACCCTAACGATTGCCAATATGAACTTTCTCGAGAGTCCTCTTTCAGCTGTGGATTCAACCGGCCCTGGCTGTGTGAAAACGCCGGTCTCGCCTGGAATTGCTGAAGCAACGTCAGCAGGGGCGGCGTATGGAGCGATTCATCGAGGAGACAAGCCGGATGCAGGTCAGATTGCTGCCCGAGTGCTAGGAGGATTTCGTCGCCGAGGACAACCTGACCCACGTGGTCGAAACCTTCATCGAGCAACTCGACCTGCCGCCCCTGGAACTGGATGGGGTGGCGCCAGGGTAACCGGACAGCCGTCCTACCCCCCCACGATATTGCTGAATATCTACATCTACGGTTGCCTCAGCCGCATCCTGTTCAGCCGATGCTTGGGGCGTGAACGTTAGCGCAGCTTCAAAGTGATGTGGCTCACCGGACAACTCGCGCCAAGCTTCAAAACTATCCCCGACTACCACCGTGAAAATGGTAAAGCCATCCGCAATGTCTGCCGGCAGTTCGTCGTGCTGTCGTCAACTCGACCTGTTGCCCTGCGAGTGCAGGAAACTGAGTGCACACAGACCTTCGCAGTGAGTAAGTTTGATGGCGCTCTGCTATACCAATCAGCAGTGCCAAAGCTTTGTTACGTACGCATCAATACGCTGCCTTATCACTGGAGGGATCCACTATGGAGTTCTTTCGTCGTCACTTTCAGTTCGGCGTTGGGCGCACAGTGCTTTTCTTGCATATTTTTCTTCGCATTCCTCACTTTTTGAGGCCAACCTTAAGATACTTGCCGCCATTGCATCAGTTGGCGGGAATTATGCTGATCGCCGCCGTTAATAACGCCTTCAGCGCATCCGAGCCTCTACAAACCTTCAACGGCACACCCATTCGAACCGCTGCAGTAAACGAGAGCGGTAAGCGTCATGATCTAACCAATGAAGAATGCATCAATGCGCCCACAGGCCGACTGTTCGAGCAGGGGACCTTTGTCACGCGTGTGGTTCATGTACATGATGCAGACGATCACAGCTGCACCCCACGCTTTGAAAGTTATCAGGATTTCGTGCCGGGTATCAAAGAGCCCTCAAGGGCCTGCTTGGTTTCCTATGTCAAAAGCAAAGGCGGCATCATCAGCATTGGAAAGCGTGGGCACGTGACCTGTGCGATGGATTACAAACTTCGACCCGCCGATGAGGGTGTTTTGCCCGGCCAGCCCATTCCGGGTGGCCACGATATCACCAGCCCAGTGCCAAGTTTGCCAGCAGACATTCGTCTTGAGCGTGATACTCGCTCCTTCGCGCGCGTGAGCGTTCCTCTAAAAGCACTGCAGTTCGGTATCGACGAGTCAATCCGCCAGAGCAATGGTGGCCTGCCGCTTGGGTTTTCGATCAAGATCATGAGCAGCGGTTTCACCGACTACGTCAATGACAGTACAACTATGAAGTATTTCGTTGACGTAGATATTTCCGGCCCTGTCGGGGCGCGCTGCTCTGTATGGGTTCCGTTCGCCATTCCTGCGTCTGCGCCGGATGGGCTCATTGTCCAGGATGTGGGGACGCGAGCAGATTGCAAGACAGGCAGCCTTGCAGGGCAATTGGCTAATCTCCCACAGCAGCTCAGCGATGCCATTCGTAAGGCAATTACAGACGGTTTAGGCAAGCCCCTTTCCGAGAGCAATGACACTTTCGAGGGTTGGAAAAAGCAAGATCCCGAGTGGGCAGCCATGGTGATGAAGTCGTTGGTTCAGGGCTCTTACTGTAGTTGGCGCGCAGAGCCGGGACTGTGCATTTCAATTGGCTGGCGTCGTCGGGCAGAACTCAATGAGTTCGAACAGACCATGCTTGCTAAGGTTCCTGCAGCAGAAGGATCTATTGACAAACTTCAAGTCAAAGCCAAGCTCGACAGGTATGAGGCTGAAGCTCGGCAAGCGCGCCGCCTTGAACACAACGGCATCAAATTTCCATCTGGTGGCACGCAGGCGGCCCCGGAAGACGGCGACATGGGCATCTTTGGTGGCCTGCTATGTCGCTCGGGCTCGGAGGATGGTTGCCGTCTGCTACAGGATGCGCGTACAGCAGACGGTCGCTTCTGGCGCTCGCCGAGGCGTGTGAATGAAGTGGATACTAAGGACCATGCCTCATTCTCAGGCGATCAACTACGCGGTGTACTGCATTACTTCACCAGGGTTGGTCACGACCCTGCGACGCAGAATCAGGCAAAGGATCACCTACGTGACTTCCTCCACTATCTCAGAAGCCAACCTACGCAGGTGCCGGATGCTACGGTGCAGTTCTTCACTGGCTATTCGTCTTGTCCAACCCGATATCCGAATTTCACCTGCCTACTAGGCGGGGATGACTGGTACGCGCTGAAGCTGCTGGCCAAGAAGCACGGATTGGAGAACGAACTTCCTCCAGAACTGGCAGAGATTGAGCTGTCCTACGGGTTTGATTACGAACAGATGTTATGGCAGTCGATTGTGACCAATGCAGGCTATCGCCTACATCTGATTGCCAATACCGCTTGGATCATGAGATCGCTGGGTGAAACTGACCCGCGCATTGAGAAGACTATTATGATTCTCAATGCCCGTCAGCCAGAGAATCCGTTCTTCGCTTACTTGCTTCATGGCTCCGATAAGCGGGTTGAGCGTTTAGCCGACAACAAGTGCCTTGCTCCGGATGCGGCGCGAGATGCCTATGTAGATTGGGCATGGCAACGCGCTGATGTGGAGGATCGCTGGAAGGTTGGAATGGTCTGGGATTGCGTTTTTATCTACGGTCTACTGGCACGTGACCCAATGCCTAACTAATAGCGGATCGTCTGCGCGTCTCAATAGCACCGAACAACAATCGTTTGACGGTGCTTTGCAATGATAAGAGTCCTATTGATGGACATTTGCGAAAGGCTGCAATTGGCCAATTACCGCCTGTTGAAATAAGAGGCGAAACATGTCTTCTACGACCCGCTAACGAACGATTGACGCAAGGCAAATGTTACGGCTTCTGATCCAGGGTGACCTCCTGCCAGCTGTCATCGGGATCGAACCGCTTCATCGACTGCGCCAATTTATAACCCTCGGGTCCCAGGTCTTTCTCGAACACTTGGCCCTCATGGCTGATCATGAAACTCATCACCCCGGTGTCCTCGTATTTCGCCGGCCAGGCGATGAGGGCGAAGCCACGGCTCATCTTGTCACCGATGAGGTAGCTGTAGGCGCCACCCGGTGCCGAGGGACCTTGTCCCGCGAGGATGCGGAAGTGGTAGCCATGCCAGTCTTCGTCGGCGATGGCATTGCCGAACAGCGGCCCCAAGGGGCTGAGTTGACCGCTATCGTCATCCGCCCAATAGAGTCCGTCGTGCTTGCCGGGAGTGCTGAAGATTTTCTGCGCATATTCGAGGGCGCCGTCACCGTTACGATCCACTGATGCATAGTCCATCTGGGCGTCGTGATAGGTCAGCACCGATTGCACCGCGGCCAGTTCGTTGCTGCCGATGCGCCGCGTACGGACTTCGGCGCTACCGGCCTTGATGTCGAAGCGCCAACCTTTTTCGGCTTTTACCAGGGGTATCGGCAGTGTCCAGTGGTCACTGCCGACCGACAGGACAGCTTTGCGGTCGCTGGTTTTTTCGATGGAATGTTGCTCGCGGTAGAGCTGCAAAAAGGCATCCACGTCGCTGCGCTGGACGCCACCTCGCGGGATGAAACTGCGCCAGTCTTCACCCAGCAGCTGGATCAGGCGTGCCTGATCGGCCTGTTGTGTACCCAGGGCTTCGACGAACGCCTGAGCGGCCTGTTCCGGGGTTGGAAATGCCTGCTGTGCCATAGCCGTGCATGACCATGCCAGGCTGGCGCTGATCATCAGGATGCGAGGGAGCGAGCCCATGATTGCTTTCACTCGAGGAAGTTTGTTCAACGCCGGCCCCCCCCTCTTTGTCGCATGGGAGCACTGGACGGCCTGCTGATCTGATGGCCGGCGGATCGCGCAGCACTGGGGCGCGTGGCGGATGCCTGGCTGGTTCGGCCACGGAGGGCCTGGGCGTTCGACTGGGACGGCGAGCGCGCGCCGGCAAAAGCGTTATTGCGGGCACTGCCGGGGCTGGCAGTCGGGCGCGTTTGCGTTCCCTGGCGCGTTTGGGAGAGTTCCTGGCGGCGCTGATTCGTCTGAGCCTTCTGTTGTCTGGGCTGCTGATTTTCCCGGAGGTTTCCGCCAGTGCCTTGGTTCCTGTCAGAGGCTCTCGGTCTGTCTGCCCCGGCTTGCATGCGATTATCGACCTGCGCTCTGCGCGCTTGATCGCGGGCCTGGAGGTTAGTGGTGGCCGGTCGTTCGATACCGTGCCTGTCCATCGAACTGCGGGCTTTTTCACGCGCCTGGGCGCGTTGGGCATCATCCCCTCGAAAGGCCCCACGCTGATTGGCACCGTCCAGTTGTCGACCGTAGTGTTCACGGCTCCTGCTGTCTCTATAGGGAACACCATCGCGATGAAGGGAGTTGTGTTGCCATTTGTTCTGGTTCCTGTTGATCTGGGTGTTGCGATTGATGTTGTTGTAGCGGTCGACGTCGATGTCGATGTCGTTGTTGTCCCAGTCGCAGTCGCCCCACAGCGAGGCGACGATCGCCACGCCGGTCCCGAACGCCAGCCCGGCCATCAAGGCTGAGCCGGGGTAATAGGCGGGGGGCGGTGGATAGTAGACGGGCGGCGAAGCCGGGTAGGCCCAGGTGCCATAGGTAGTGGTCGGATTGTAGGTGGGGACGTAGACCACTTGCGGGTCGGCAGGCTCGATGACGATGGTGGTGGAGCTGCTGGCAGGGGCAGGGGCAGGGGCCGCCGGTGCTGGTGCTGGTGCCGCCGCCTGAACCGTCACGTTCTGATATTGGTTGCTCTGCAGGTTGCCTGCTGCTTTGGCCTGATGCCGCAAGCGTTGCACGCCGTCCATGACATCGTCGGGTTGCGCCAGAAAGGCATCGCCCAGGCGCTGTACCCAGACCGGGTCCTGTCCCAGCGTTGCCAGGACCTGCGGGAAGGCAACCAGCGCCTGTACGCTCGGGTCCCAGGTCTGGTTCGACACTTGTTTGACCGCATCATCGCCCTTGGCGTCCGGATGCGCTTTGGACCAGGTGACTGCCTCGGCGATTTCCCCGGGGTAGGTGCTGGCCATCAATACCTGGGCCAACAGTGGGTCCGGGTATAGCGCAATGGGAGCCAGCATCTGATCCAGCTGCTCTTGGGTAAACACGGCATCTTTGGCCGGTGCCGTCAGGGGCGCTGTAGCCGCAGCCTTTGCAGGCGCATTCTGGGTCTGCGCCAGGCAAGAAAATCCACTTAGAACCAGTGCAGCCGACACCGCGTAAAGTAATGAAATGCGCATCGCCCCACCTCATGTGGTCAGGCAGGCTTGAGAGGACTGGATCAATGTCAGGGAGTGAGAACGGCCGACCTCGATGACTCCGCTAAAGGGTAGCAGACACCCATGTTTTAGCCTCCCGCAGCCTGGAGATTGAATTATTGAGGGCGGGGTGGATGAAAATTATTGTCAGTGATGCTTTGTACTCTTTCTATCGACCCATTTATGGCGAACTGAGCACCTATACCTACGAGTAGAAAGGGCTGGAAGCATTCCCACTGTCCAGCCCAGCCTGGTGCAGGTCAGACGGTGACCACGACCTTGCCGATCTGCTGATTGGCTTCGAGGTAGCGGTGGGCTTCCTGGATCTCGTCCAGGGTGAAGGTCCTGGCGACGATCGGGCGAAGCGCTCCAGACTCCAGTCCCTGCAGAATGAATGCCTTGGCCCGCGCCAGGGCTTCTGGGTCGGCAACGATTTCGGCGTAGAGGTAGCCTTTGAGGGTCAGGCTCTTGCCCAGCACGGTAAACAGCGGGAACGGGCTCGGCTCGGGGCTGAGTGCACCATATTCCAGCAGGATGCCGCCTCGGGCCATGCTCTGGGTGAGAGGCTCCAGGGATGGTCCGCCCACGGGGTCGAGCACCACACGGGCGCCTTGGCCATCAGTCAGGGCCATGACGCGTTCGACTATGTCTTCTTCATCGCTGACGATCACATGGGCCGCCCCGGCATCGAGCAGTGCCTGTGCCTTCGCGCGGGTTCGAGTGATCGCGATGGCAGTGGCACCGACCATACGGGCCACCTGGAAGGCGGCCAGGCCGACGCTGCTTGAAGCGGCGGTGACCAGGACGAAGTCGCCTTGGCGCAATTTCGCCTGTTCGATCAGCGCCCCCCAGGCGGTGACGTACTGCATCCAGGCTGCGGCAGCCTCGACGAACGACAGGTTCTCGGGGCTCTTGACCGCCAGATGGGCCGGCACATTGGCAAGCTCGCCGTAGGTTCCCCAGCGGGCGATATCCAGCGGCGGAATCAGCGCGACTGCATCGCCAATCCTGATCCCGCTGACTGCGCTACCAGTCGCCACCACGACACCTGCGGCCTCGTAGCCCAGGCGGCTGGGGAACCTGGCTTCCTGCAAGTAGGCGTGATTGCGGAACATCACTTCGGCTCGGTTCAGGCCAATGGCCTTGACCTCGATCTGCACCTCGTCGGCCGCCGGTGCTGGCACATCCAGTTCTTCCAGCTTCAAGACGTCGGCGTCACCGTATTGGTGGATTCTGACAATGCGTGCCATCGTGGATACCTCTTCTTGGGTGGGGGCTGGGCGCGGAGAGACCAGCCGGAAACGGGTGAGGAGCTGTTCCGAAGCGCATTCGGGCGAGCCGGCGTGCATTCGGGGTGTGGGCGAAAATTTAGCCATTGGTTGCAGGCGGATAAAGGCATAGGATGGCCCAACACTAGAAACAAAGAGTTTGTAATGGATCGCCTGACTCAGATGGCTACTTTCGTCAAAGCGGTGGAGTTGGGCTCGTTCAGCGCCGCGGGGGACGACCTCAACCTGTCCCCTCAACTGGTAGGCAAGCAGGTGAAGATGCTTGAACAGCATCTGGGTGTTTCCCTGTTGAACCGGACCACGCGACGCCAGAGCCTGACCGATTTCGGCCGTGCGTTCTATCAACGGGCGAAGATGATCCTGGCCGACATGCAAGCGGCCGAGAGCCTCGCCGCGGAGACGCGCGGCACCCCAAGCGGTCGCCTGCGAATCAATGCGCCGGTCACCTTTGGCGTTCGCACGCTCTCGCCGCGTCTGCTGGAGTACATGGTCAAGTACCCGCAGGTTGCGGTGGACCTGACGCTGTCGAACGAACTGGTGGACATCGTCGATGACGGCTACGACGTGGTGTTCCGCATTGGGGAACTGGCGAGCAGCGGCTTGAAGGCGCTGCCGCTGGCGCCCTACCAACTGGTCCTGTGTGCCGCGCCGTTGTACCTGGCCCGCCGCCCGACGATCACCAGCCCTTGGGATCTGCAACAGCACGAGTGCCTGGGCTTTTCGTTCTCTGACGGTCGTTCCCACTGGAGCTTCGACGGTCCGGAGGGACGTGTGGATGTGCCCATTACAAGTAAATTGACGATTAATCAGGGTGATCCACTACTCGCGGCGGCCGTGGCGGGTCTCGGGATAGTGTTGCAGCCGATGGAGTTGGTGGGCGCCGCGCTACGGGATGGAACCTTGGTGCGCCTGCTGCCGCAGTACCTTGTTCCAGCCTCTGCGATGAATATGCTCTACGCGCCCGACCGTCGCATGACTCCCAAACTGCGCAGCTTCCTGGATTTTGCTAGCGAAGCCCTTGGGCAGAGGCATCCAGTCTGACGGGGGGCGGCAGATCATCGACGTCCGCTTCTGGCCGCTAGCTAGCCTTCACGACAGCGAAGCCCATTGGCGAAAGACCACGTGCATGTCATGCATATCGCCACCGGGTGCGATGCGATCGCCAAAGCGCGCCTTTTCACGTGCGCCCAGGCCTTCTCTAAAGTTATGCGCTAGCGCTCTAGCGCCTGTGAAAAAACGTGCTAGACAATAATCTTGCTTGTCGTTGGCTAGCCACTAGCCTCGACAACAGTGTGTTCGCTTCACCCCGTCTGGCAGGAGGAGAGTGCTCATGAGCGAGCGAATCAATGTAGTGATACTGAGCTTTGCCCCAGCGTTTGCAGCGTTGCGCGATGGCCTTTCGGTCGCTCAGCGGATTGGCGACACACTGTGGGTGGCCAACGACGAAGCCACCAGCCTGGAGCGTCTGAAAATCCAGGGCGCTGCACCAGGCGGTGCGGTGATTTGTGCTGAGCACCAATCGTTCTCGCTCATGGAGTACCTGGACCTGCCCATACCGGAGCCAGACGCCGAGATCGATATCGAGGGGTTGGCCTATGACGATGGTTACCTCTGGGTGGTGGGCTCCCATAGCCTCAAGCGCAGGAAGGCCGAGCCCGACAAGCCTGCGCAAAAGAACATCAAGCGGCTATCGACGGTAGAGGCAGACGGCAATCGCTTTTTGTTGGCCCGCATTCCGGTAGTACGGCAGGGCGACAGCTATGGACTCGCCAGGGATGCCGATGGACGTACGGCGGCACAGCTGCGTGGCAACGCGCTTGGCAACGACCTGACCTGGGAAATTGCCAAAGACGATCAGTTACGGGACTTCCTGCCCATCCCGGGTAAAGACAACGGTTTCGATATCGAAGGGATAGCGGTCATTGGCTCGCGGCTGTTGTTGGGGTTGCGTGGGCCGGTCCTGCGCGGCTGGGCCGTGCTGCTGGAGATCGAGCCTGAACTCAATGACGACTCCAGCGAAACCTTGGTGCTCAAGAAGGTCGGGCCGCAGGGGCGCCGCTACCGCAAGCACTTCTTCGCGCTCAATGGCCTGGGGGTGCGAGACCTGTGCGTCAGCGGCGACGATCTGTTGATTCTGGCGGGGCCGACCATGGACCTGGACGGACCGGTAACGGTGTTCCGTTGGCGTGGCGGTTTCGCATCCGATGAGGAGCTTGTGGTCTTTGCGGAGCAATTGGAGAGGGTTCTGGAGGTGCCTTTCGGGCAAGGCGACGATCATGCCGAGGGTATGTGTCTGTTTGACGTGGGTGAGGAGGCTGGGGAAGGTCTGCTAGTCGTTTACGACGCTGTCGCGCCGCGTCGTAAACAGGGCGATCTGAGTGTGGAAGGGGACCTGTTTATCCTGAAGTAGCCGCGCATCTGGCCTGATCGGGCACTTCAATGGCAACCCAGGCCAGCTTATGGTTGCGGGCGCTGTCACCGGCGGTTTGGTCGGCCGGCGCAAGGTGATCTCGAATAGCACTTACAAAAAGTTATTGCTGATGGGAGCCCAGGGACTCCAAGGTCATGCACTCAGTGCGCACCATGGGAGTCTGGCCCGATACCCTTAGCTGATATCATTCGAACACTTACCGGCCGAGCAGAAAAACATGAATCGTCGTAAAAAAATAAACCAGCTATTGAAGGCTCACGCGAAAAAGGCCAGTGCCAAGCTGGCCCCGCGCAGCAAGCCCAAGTACATCAGCAAGGCCGACCGATTGAAGCTGGCTGCTGAAGCCAGCCCCGAGCCAATCATTTCCCCTGAGAGCTGATCGATATTGCTCCTTTTCTGCAGGGCTTCATGCTGGTAGACGCGCGGGATCGCGTGTCCACTGCTGGCCCTTAACGCAGACTCCACGACACCCCGACATACATCGCCATGCCTTCCCCCGGCGTGGATCGCGCCGCGTCCATTCCCTTGTCGTCATATCCCGGAGTGACGGTGGCGGCGTAGCGCTGGTCGGTCAGGTTGCGCAGGTCGAGCCAGGTCTGCCAGTCACCCTTGGGCGCGTTGTAGCCCAGGGTGGCGCCGAACAGCGCATAGGGATCGGCGTAGTAGCTGTTGGCGTAGTCCACCGCCACCTTGGACACCAGTTGCGTGTTGAGCGCAGCGAAGAAACCCTGGGGCCAGTCGTAGCGCAGTTCGCCCTGGTAGTAGTGCATCGGCAGGCCCGGCAGGCGGTTGTCGCCGAAGCGCTCATCGTCGCGGTAGTGGAAGTCGCTGAAGCTGTAGCTCTGACGCAGGCTCAGCTGGCCGCCGTCGTTTCCTGACCATAGGTTGCTTTGCAGGCTGGCTTCCACGCCCTGGTGCACCGTGGGGCTGGCGTTGAGCTCGTAGGGCGTGGTGGCGTTGGCATCCGGCAACACCGAGAGCAGCTCGTGGCGCACCTGGGCGTAGTACCAGGCCAGGCTCCATTGGCCCAGGGCGCTGTCGCCACGGCCGCCGAGTTCCAGGGTGGTGGCGGTCTGGTTTTGCAGCTTGATCGGGTCGCGCTGGGTGCCGGTGGCGGCGCCGCTGCCGGCCGGGAAGCGAAGGTTGGAGCTGTAGATCAGCGACCAGGGGTGTGGCGCCTCGACCGAGCGGCTGAGGTTGCCGAACAGTTGCAGGTCGGGGGTCAGCTGGTAGCGCAGGCCCAGGCGCGGTGCGTAGTCCCAGTCGCCGAGGCTGGTCTTGCCGCCGCCGTCGGGGTAGGTCACGGCGCTTTCGCGGCGGGTGTAGATGGCGGCCAGGCCGGTGGTCAGCCACAGGTCGTCGGCGATCTCCAGGTCATTGCCGACATGCAGGACGCTGTCCGAACCCTGGTAGGTGAAGTTGCGCATATGGGTGCCCGGCGCATAACCCGCGGTGTTGCCGCTGGGAATACGCACCAGTTCGCTGGCCCCTGAATTGGGCAGGTGCTTGGTCACCCGTAGGCCCAGGGTGCTGTGGCTTTCCAGGCCCCAGAGGGTGTCGCGGCGCTTGTAGTCGAAGGTGCCGCTGACGTCGGTGTAGGCCACCTTGAGGCGGTTGGGGCCCTCGCGCAGGTCCATGGGGTAGTCGTGGTAGACCAGGCCGGTCTGGAGGCTCGAATCGTCGTCGATGTACCAGGTGGTCTTGTTGCCGATAAAGGTGCTGCCTGGCTGGTCGCGGCTGTCGTTGCGCGTCACGTAGGCCGGGTTGGCCGCCCGTGGGTCGTGCTCGATGGAACGCTTGGTGACCCGCCCGGCGAGGTCGTTGTCGGTCTGGCGGTGGCGGATGTAGAAGCGGGTTTCCAGGTTCGGGTTGAAGCGATAGCCGAAGTTGGCGATCACCCCCTGGCTCTCGCTGGCCGTGTGGTCCTGGTAGCCATCGGAGCGTGCGTCGGTCAGCGCCAGGTAGTAGTCGAAGTCGCCCAGCACCTGCCCGGAGCTGACCTGGCGCTGCTGATAACCCTGGCTGCCGGTGGCGTAGCGCACCTGCAACTTTGGGGCGTCGTAGCCGGTGTGGCTGATGTAGTCGATGGCGCCACCCAGGGCCAGGGCGCCGCGGTCGAAGCCGTTGGCGCCGCGCAGCACTTCCACACGGTCCAGCCACAGCGGCTCCAGCAACTCATAGGGCGTGCCGCCCGGGCCGGTCAGCGGCAGGCCGTCGAGCATCGCGTACAGCCCCGAGGCATGGGCGCCCGGCGCGCGATTGATGCCCGAGCCGCGGATCGAGATCTTCACCCCTTCGTTGCCCGCGGACTGGGCATAGACCCCCGGCTGATACGCCAGCACATCCTGGTTGCTGGCCACCCGGCCCTGCAGCGGGCGGCGCAGGTCGACCAGGTTGGTGCCGCCGGGCACCTGGGCCAGCCGCGCCTCGGCCTCCTCGATCGATGCATCTTCGCCGCTGCGTTCCTCGGCGCCGATCAGCACTTGCCCCAGTTCCAGGCCCTGGGCTTCGGCCATGGCCGGACAGACAAGGGCCAGGCCCAGCAAGGCAGAGGGCAGGGGATGGGGCGACGGCATCGGGGGGAACTCCAGGCAGGGGGGAACGGGCAGTGAGAACTGCGACGTATGAAAGAACGAAGGAAACACATGGCAATTTGGGTTCTTTATGCCAGGTCGACGGGCGTCGGGTTTTATCAGCACCGAGGGTGGCCGTTTGCGAGGTTGCGCCAACGCGGCACTTGGGAAGATGGCCTTGCCGAGCTGCAACGGATGCTCGATTCCGGAGGGGACGCGATTCGCCGACGGTTGCCTGTGCGGCAATACCCCTGCGCTATCAAGGCTGTTCGCAATGGATATATCCGCACATCGGCGTTCGGCTATCGTCACCCTATATGACTCGATCGCGCAGCCGCTGTGCTTTTGCGTTGACGCTATGTTGTCCGCTGCTGCGATTTACACAGAGCTCTCAAACGCGAGGACATCACGATGGGCGCCCACAAAGCTGTCGCTGTTTCACTGGCCTTGCTCAGCGCGGCCTTCCTGGCCTCTGCCGCTCTGGCCGAGGGCACAGGGTTGATTGCCGCCACCCCGGCCGAACTGAAATGGACACCCGCGCCCTCGGTAGGGCCCGGGGTGATGATTTCGGTGATCGAAGGCGACCTGAAAAAACCAGAGCCCTTCACGATGCGCCTGATGCTGCCGGCCAACACGAAAGTCGGGGTGCATACCCACCCTGTGACCGAGCGTGTCACCGTGATCTCGGGCACCTTCTACTTCGCCACCGGCGACAGCTTCGATGCGGCCAAGGCCAAGGCCTATCACCCGGGGGACACCCTGATCATTCCCGTCGGTATGCCGATGTACGCCACCACCGGCAAACAGGAAGCCGTGCTCCAGCTCCACGGCACGGGGCCCTGGGGGATCACCTATCTGAACCCGGCGGACGATCCCAGGAACAGCAAAAAATAGGCAATGGCTGGAATAAACATCAGGCTGGGTTTGCTCCGATATGTGTCAGGTCAGGACCTGACACATATCCCTCTTGATTGTTAACAGGCTACGGATTTTGCACCCTGGATATACTCTTCAACGAAGTTGTTGGCCGAGTGAACCCTTACGCCTTTGAGCTTCTTGAGTGGTGGGTTTTCCCAGTTCTCGGATGCGCTGATGGGATAGACGGGGAGTATGGAAACGCCCTGAGGCGGGTCAGCAACGAAGTCGAAGTCCTGAATCCCGTCTTTCGGGAAGTCGATGTAAAACCGCGGTTGCAATCTTGGGTTGGTCCAGCCCGGAGAGCCCACCAGGCCATGGGCCAATATATGCAACTGGGGTGGGTTGGACTTGAGCAGCGACAAGTGGATGTCCAAAACTTTCATTATGCTAGCCATCTTCGATCTCCTTTCGACGAGTGCGCCTCTTTTCACCTCGGCGCTCGGGTGTAAAACCCTCTAGCTGAAAGCCTGATGCGTTTCAGAATGTCCCTTGGCAGGCAAGAAGTGCCACTTGCACTTCCTGGATGGTTCTCTCCTTGAGTACCGGGGGGAACGAGTAGATGAGCAGGCTACTGTTCGAGAAGGAGTACGGCATGGACAGTGAACTCAGGCCAGTTAAAACCGGTTCGGCTGTTGTTGGATAGACCCTAGTAAAGGAGCCTGCCGGCTGCCAGGCCCGATCATCGGATACCGCAGATGGCAGGGCGCCCGCTCTCGCAAGCGTTTCGCCAGGAGGCAACCGCAGTGCTTGTTAAATCAGGGAGGCTCGATCCGCCGCTATTTTGTTGAAAAGAAAACCGACTCTGCTTATCTCTCATCCAGGGCACGAGGTTTCGTGCTCGGCCTCAACCCTCGTCAAAGCCCCTCGAAGGTGTCTCCATGCTGCTCTCCCGCTGGCTGCCAGGTCTGGCCAATCTCCTGCAATACCGCCGCGAATGGTTCAGGTACGACCTGCAGGCCGGGTTGTCGGTGGCGGCCGTGCAGATCCCGATTGCCATCGCCTACGCCCAGATCGTCGGGCTGCCGCCTCAGTACGGCTTGTATGCCTGTGTGTTGCCGATGATGGTCTATGCCCTGGTGGGCAGTTCGCGGCAGTTGATGGTCGGGCCGGATGCGGCCACCTGCGCCATGGTCGCCGGCGCGATCGCTCCCCTGGCGCTGGGCGATCCCGAGCGCCTGGCGCAGTTGGCCGTGATCGTCACGGTGCTGGTCGGCCTGATGCTGATCGGCGCCGGTATTGCCCGGGCGGGGTTCATTGCCAGCTTTTTCTCGCGGCCGATCCTGATCGGCTATCTGAACGGCATCGGCTTGAGCCTGTTGGCCGGGCAACTGGGCAAGGTGCTGGGTTACACAATCGAAGGCGAGGGTTTCATTCTCAGCCTGCTGAACATGCTGCAGCGGCTGGGCGAAACCCATTTGCCGACCCTGGCCGTCGGGGCGGGCGCCCTGGCGCTGCTGATCTGGTTGCCGCGGCGCTTCGCCAGGTTGCCGGCGGCGCTGGTGACGGTGGCCATCGCTACCTTGTGCGTCGGGGTGCTGGGCCTGGATAGCCGCGGGGTGTCCGTACTGGGCCCGATCCCTTCGGGCATGCCGCAGTTGAGCTGGCCCCAGACCAACCTGGCCGAACTGAAAAGCCTGCTGCGCGACGCGCTGGGTATCGCCACGGTGAGTTTTTGCAGTGCAATGCTGACGGCCCGCAGCTTCGCCGCCCGCAACGGCTACACGATCAACGCCAACCATGAGTTCCTGGCGCTGGGCGTGTCCAACATCGCCGCCGGGGTCTCCAGCGGTTTCGCCATCAGCGGCGCCGATTCGCGCACGGCGGTCAACAGCATGGTGGGGGGCAAGAGTCAGTTGGTGGGGATTATCGCCGCCCTGGTGATTGCCCTGATCCTGCTGTTCTTCACCGCGCCCATGGCCTGGATCCCCCAGGCGGCGCTGGGGGCGGTGCTGTTGATGGCGGGCTGGGGGCTGATCGACATCCAGGCGATGCGGGTCATCCGCAAGCTCAGCCGTTTCGAGTTCTGGCTGTGTGTGCTAACCACCCTGGGGGTGATTGGCGTGGGGGTGCTGCCGGG
This sequence comes from Pseudomonas sp. 22526, assembly GCF_052044735.1. Lineage (NCBI taxonomy): Bacteria > Pseudomonadati > Pseudomonadota > Gammaproteobacteria > Pseudomonadales > Pseudomonadaceae > Pseudomonas > Pseudomonas sp. 22526. The sequence continues at coordinate 135,019 of NZ_JBQENK010000007.1, read as the reverse complement.
CATCATCGTCGCGGTGCTGCTGGCGATCCTGCGGCTGCTCAAAAGCATCTATCAGCCCACCGATGCGGTGCTGGGCTGGGTGCGCGGGATCGAAGGCCAGGTCGATATCAGTCAATACCCGCAGGCGCGCACGCTGGCGGGGCTGGTGGTGTATCGCTTCGATGACGCGATCCTGTTTTTCAACGCCGACTACTTCAAGGCGCGCCTGCTGGAAGCGGTCGAGCGCGAGCCCGAGCCCCGTGCCGTGCTGTTCGTCGCCGAGGCGGTGACCTCGATCGACGTCAGCGGCATCGTGGCCTTGAGGGAGGTGCGCGACACCCTGCTGGCCCGGGGTATAGTCCTGGCCATTGCCCGGCCGCACGGGACATTCCTGCGGATGCTGGTGCGTTCGGGCCTGGCGCGCGAGCTGGAGCAGAGATTGTTGTTCGCCTCGGTGCGCGCCGGCATTCGTGCTTATCGGGTCTGGCGCAATCAGTTGCAGCGTGAGGCGCTGAAAGAACCAGGCCGGGCCGGCGCAGGGCAGCCGTCCGCCAAGCCATCTCATGACTGACCAACACCAACGCTTGACCCAAGAGGAGGTGCGGCATGGAGCGATTCACTGGCGGTTGCCTGTGCGGCAAGGTGCGGATCGTCGCGGCGGGGCGCCCGTATCGGGTTGGCCTGTGTCACTGCCTCGACTGCCGCAAGCACCATGGCGCGCTGTTCCATGCCTCGGCGATATTCCCCGAGAGCGCGGTGACCATCGAGGGCGAAACCCGCGACTACGCCGGGCGGTTTTTCTGCCCGCACTGCGGCTCGTCGGTGTTTGCCCGCAGCGCCGACGAAATCGAAGTCAACCTGGGCGCCCTGGACGCTCCCGATCAACTCAAGCCCACCTACGAAAGCTGGACTATTCGGCGCGAGTCCTGGTTGCCGGCGTTTCCACTCGCCAGGCGCTACGAGCGCGATCGTGATGCGACGAGTCGCTTCGAGGAGTAGGTGACCGAAGGCGCCGTTACCGGTGCTCTTCTCGTCCCGGTTATGGTCTCGGGCGCCACCCCGCGCGGGCGTTTCGCCAGGAGCTTGCGGGCGGTGTCGACGAAGGGCGTGACAATCAGGCTGTAGACCGTCAGGTAACGCTGCGAGTCCTGCTCCCCGGTGCCGAAGCGCAGCGGCTCGGGTGTAGAGCGGGTGACGTAGAGCGTGCCGAACATCCAGTCCCACAGGGACAGGTTGGTGCCGAAGTTGCGGTTGAAGTGGCGGGGCGCGTCACTGTGATGGATCTGGTGCTGGGCCGGGCTGTTCAACACATGCTCCAGCAGCGGGCCGAACGACAGCCAGACATGGCTGTGCCGCAGGTTGGCCGCCAGGCTGTTGAAGATGAACACCAGGTAGGTTACGCCGAACAGGGTGTAGCGGCTGATCTCGCCGCCGCAGGCGTACCAGAAGCCACCGGCGTAGAGGCCCAGGCACAGGCTGACACTCAGTTTCTCGACGATCTTTTCCACGAAGTGCACCCGGCTCGCCGTCGCCGGTACCAGTACCGGCGCCGAGTGATGGACCTTGTGGAATTCCCACAGCCAGCGCGAGTGAAAGGCCCGGTGCGCCCAGTAATGAATGAAGTCCTTGAGCAGGAACACCCCCAGCCCGTAGAGCAGCGCCAGCCCCAGGTTTTGCCCCAGGCGCGGGCGCTCGCCCCAGAGATTGCTGAAAAACGCCAGGTAATCTCCGGAGCGCAGGATATAAGGGTCGACCAGATGGACGATGGGCAGCACCAGCGCGACCTTGAGGATGGCGCGCACGAAGTAGTAGCGGTAATCCAGCAGCGCCGAGGGATGCAGGTGCACCCGGCCGCCGCCGATGAATTGCCAGAACGAGCGGGCGTCGCTCAGGCCGCGGCGCTTCCTGAAACGGAACAGGCCATAAGCGACGCCGTAGGAGACGCACAGGAACAACAGCCCGAGGCGGCCGTTCAGATTGAAAATGCCGAGAAACTGCTGGGTAACGGGGGCGATCACCCACTCGGTCAGGTGCTGATAGACAAGCGACAGAGGATCCACGGAACGCCAGCCTCAGGCAAAGGAACCGCATTGTAAATCAGTTCGGTTTGGCCGGGGATCGCCCCAGGCTGCTTCTTTTTCGCTTGGAAGTTGTCACTGATCCTGGGGTAGGCTGGCCGCTCGCTGTATCCCATGGGGAGGAGCCTGGCTTATGAGCGTATCAAGGGAATCCGCAAACCTGTCACTGGAGCCTCGGGTCGGGGCGGGCTGCATCCGTGCGCGGGGTGCCGAGGGTGCGGTGCTGCAATCGGCGTCGCTGTTCGATGGCCTGGTGACCATCGATCACCGCCGCTGGGCTTGCCGCGAAGCCGAGATCAGCTGGAGCGCGCCGCAGCACGTGGTGATCCTCACCGAGCGCGGGGCCACGGCCAGGACCCATATCCGCAGCAGTTCGACGCTCAATTACGAGGGCTGCGACCGCCCCGGGTCGATCAGCTTCGTGCCGGCCGGCGTCGAGCGTCAGGGCTATTTTCGCGATGCCGACCTGATCTACACCGCCCTGTGGATCGACACGGCCCTGGATTTCCCAGGCTGCCCGCAATTGGCCGAGCTGCCCATGCGCCTCAACAGCGGCGATGGGGTGATCCACTCGCTGCTCGCCGCCCTCAGTGCCGAGATGGTCAGCGGGCAGGTCCTGGAAGCCAGCTACATAGAACATCTGGTGGCGCTGGTGGGGCTGCGTTTGGGGCGGGTCGATACCGGCAGCGCCGGCAACGGACGTCTGGGGCCGCAGTTGCTCAAGCGCNTGCGCGCATCGACGGCAGCCTCTCGCTGACCGAACTGGCGCGGATCGCTGGCATGCCTGTCGACACCTTCGCCCGTCACTTCAAGGCGGAAACCGGCATGGCGCCCTATGCCTATGTGATCGAGCGCCGGGTGCGCCGCGCCGAAAGCCTGCTGCGGGCGGGCAGCATGCCGATCAGCGCCATGGCGCTGGAGCTGGGGTTCTCCAGCCAGAGCCACTTCACCTCGACCTTCAGGCGGATCACCGGGACCACCCCGAATACCTACCGCCAACAAGCTTCCAGAATCCTGACAAGCTCATCCTGATACCTGAAAGAACGGCGCCACGCCCTTGGCGATACTCGCGTCCAGCCGTTCATTTCAGGAGAGCACCATGGAAGACCTGGATTCACCGCGTCCGTCGCGCCGCGCGCTGCTGCAAGCCGGGGCTGCCGCCAGCCTGTTGTGGGTGGGCGGCGGCAGGGCCCAGCTCCAGTCTCAGCCCCCATCCGCTCCAGCGCTATCCAGCCCAGCGAGCCCATTGCCCTCCCAGGCGGTCACCTTGCGCATCAACGCCAGCGATCAACTGCTGGACCTCGACCCACGCACCACGCTGCTCGACGCGCTGCGCCATCAACTGGGCATGACCGGCTCGAAGAAGGGCTGCGACCACGGCCAGTGCGGTGCCTGCACGGTGCTGGTGAATGGCCGCCGGATCAACGCCTGCCTGAGCCTGGCGGTCATGCATGACGGCGACGAGATCACCACCATCGAGGGGCTGGCCAATGGCGACCTGCTGCACCCTCTGCAAGCCGCCTTTATCGCCCGCGATGCCTTCCAGTGCGGCTACTGCACGCCGGGGCAGATCTGCTCGGCGGTGGGCATGCTCCAGGAGGTGCGCGCCGGCTGGCCCAGCCATGTCACCGATGACCTGCAGACCCAGCCCGTCGCCCTGAGCGACGCGGAGATCCGCGAACGCATGAGCGGCAACCTGTGCCGCTGCGCTGCCTATCCGAACATCGTCGCCGCCATCCGTGACGCCGCCGAGGAGGCCTGAACCCATGCTGCCTTTCAGCTATGAGCGTGCGAGTGATGTGCAGCAGGCGGTCAGCCTGATGGCCGCGCAACCGCGGGCGCGCTTCGTCGCCGGCGGTACCAACCTGATCGACCTGATGAAACTGGGCATCGAACAGCCCAGCCATCTGATCGATATCAGCCGCTTGCCCCTGGCGGCGATCGAGGACAGCGCCGACGGAGGACTGCGCATCGGCGCCCAGGTGCGCAACAGCGACCTGGCCGCTGACAGCCGTGTTCGCCAGCGCTACCCGTTGCTGTCCCAGGCCTTGCTGGCCGGGGCCTCGGGACAGATCCGCAACAAGGCCTCGGCCGCGGGCAACCTGCTGCAACGCACGCGCTGCCCGTACTTTTACGACCCGGGCATGGCCTGCAACAAGCGCGTGCCCGGCAGCGGTTGTTCGGCCTTGCAGGGGCACAACCGTATGCACGGGATTCTTGGCACCAGCGAAGCCTGCATCGCGGTGCATTCCTCGGACATGGCGGTGGCCATGGTCGCCCTGGAGGCGCGGGTGGAGACGGTCTTGCCCGACGGCCAGCGCCGCTCCCTGGCCCTGGATCAGTTGTACCGCCTGCCCGGGACCACGCCCGAGGTTGAAACCCAACTGGCCCATGGCGAGATGATCGAGGCCATCACGCTGCCGCCACCGCCGCCGGGGCGACAGCTGTATCGCAAGGTGCGGGATCGCTCTTCCTATGCCTTCGCCCTGGTCGCCGTGGCGCTGGTAATTGAAGTCCGCGCGGGGCAGGTCCGCACGGCCCGTATCGCCCTGGGCGGCGTCGCTCCGAAACCCTGGCGGGCCACGGCGGCGGAGCAGGCGTTGCTCGGCCAACCGTCCACTATGAGGGTTTATCAGCGCGCCGCCGACGCCGCCCTGACCGATGCGCGCGGGCAGGGCGGCAACGATTTCAAGATCCCCCTGGCCAAACGCACCCTGCGCCAGCTGCTGGCCAGCGCGACCCAAGAGCGAGCATCGGCATGAGCACATCAGGACCCACCCCATCTGCCGCCAACAGCCCCATCGGCCAACCGCTGGACCGGGTCGACGGTCGGCTGAAGGTCACCGGCCGTGCGACCTACGCTTACGAGCAGCGGGAAATGGGCGACACCGCCTATGGCTACATCCTCGGGGCGACCATCGCCCGGGGCCGCATCAGCGCGATCGACACCCGCGAGGCCGAACGGACGCCGGGCGTGCTCTATGTCATGACCCACCGCAACGCGCCGGCCCAGGTGGCATTCGGCCCCGCGGTGACGCCGACCACGGCCGAGGTGTTCAGCCGATCGCGCCCGGTGTTGGCGACCGATGCTGTGCGTTACTACGACGAACCAGTGGCGCTGGTGGTCGCTGCATCCTTCGAGGCCGCGCGAGCGGCGGCGCGCCTGATTCGCGTGAGCTACACCCCCGAGCAGGGCGACTTCGAGCTCGCTTCACGCCTGGCCCAGGCCTACATCCCGCCGCGGACCAACGCCGGTCTCCAGACCGACAGCGCCGTCGGCGATTTCGAATTGGGCTTCGCCAATGCGCCGGTCAAGCTCGACAGCACCTACAGCACCCCATACCAGAGCCACGTGTCGATGGAGCCCCATGCGTCCATCGCGGTCTGGTCCGGGGACGACCTGACCCTCTATACCTCGGCGCAAACCCTGGCGAACTTCCGCGCCGGCCTGGCCAGTACCCTGGGCATCGAGCCGGCGCGGGTGCGCATCGTCAGCCCCTATATCGGCGGCGGCTTCGGCTCCAAGCTGATCATTCATCCCGACGCGGTGCTGGCGGCGCTTTCCGCCCGGGTACTCAAGCGCCCGGTGAAGGTGGCCCTGACCCGCCAGCAGATGTTCGCCAACGCCGGTTATCGCCCGGCCATGCAGCATCGGGTGCGACTGGCGGCGGACAGCAGCGGCAAGCTGACAGCCCTGGGGCATGACGTCTGGTCGAGCACCTCGCGCTTCGAAGAGTACTGCGAGCAGACCGCGGTGTTTGCCCGCTCGCTGTATGCCGCGCCGAACCGCCTGACCCGCCATCGGCTGGTGCCGGTCGACCTCAATCGCGGCGAGTGGATGCGCTCGCCGGGCGAGGCGCCGGGCATGCTCGCCTTCGAAAGCGCCATGGACGAGCTGGCCGAACGCCTGGGCCTGGACCCCATCGAACTGCGGGTGCGCAATGAGCCGGAGCTGGACCCCGAACTCGGCGTGCCCTTCGCCTCGCGCAATCTGCTGGCCTGCATGCAGACCGGCGCCGAGCGCTTCGGCTGGAGCCGCCGCAAGCCCAAGCCCGGCAGCCTGCGCGAGGGCCGCAAGCTGATCGGCATGGGCATGGCCGCGGCGATCAGACCCAACTACCTGGGGCTGTCCAGGGCCCTGGTGAGCCTGGGCCCGACCGGGCGGGTGCTGGTGCGCCTGGACATGACCGATATCGGCACCGGCACCTACACCATCCTGACCCAGGTCGCCGCCCACAGCCTGGGGGTGCCGATGTCGGCGGTGCAGGTGCAACTGGGCGACAGCCGCTTTCCGCAGACCTCGGGCTCTGGCGGTTCCTGGGGCGCGGCCAGTTCCAGCTCGGCGGTGGAGGCCGCCTGCCAGGCCCTGAAGCAGCGGATCATCCAGGCTGCCGGCGCGCCTTACAACCAAGCGGAGGTGCGCTTCGCCGACGGCCGTATCCGCATCGGTGAGCGCTCGGAACGCCTCAGCGACCTGCTGCTGCGGGTGGCTCCCGCGGGGTTGCAGGCCGAAGGCAACGTCGGGCCGATGGGGGAGGACTATAAGAAGTTTTCCCAGATTTCCAATGGCGCGCATTTCGCCGAAGTCGCGGTGGACATCGACACTGGCGAAGTCCGTCTGCGGCGCATGCTCGCGGTGATCGGCGCCGGACGCATCCTCAACCCCAAGACCGCGCGCTCGCAGATCCTCGGCGGCATGACCTGGGGCGTCGGCGCGGCGTTGATGGAACAGACCCTGCTCGACACCCGCCACGGGCATTTCGTCAACCATGACCTGGCCGAGTACCTGGTGCCGGTCAACGGCGATATCGCGGCGATGGACGTGGTGTTTCTCGAAGAACCCGACACCAAGGCCAACCCCCTGGGCATCAAGGGCCTGGGCGAGCTGGGCGTGTGCGGGGCCGGGGCGGCACTGGCCAATGCGGTCTACAACGCCACCGGCATCCGCGTGCGCGAGTTTCCGTTGACCCTGGACAAGCTGCTGCCGGGGCTGGCCGCGATCGAGGACTGAGCGAGGCCAGCCTCGACAAAAAATCTCGACGATCTGCGCTGGATTGGGCAGGCTTGTGGGTCTGCGGCAGCCTGGTGGGTTGCTGTGGAACTCAAGCCATCAGCCGACGGACGCCTCCATGAACCTTGCCACCCTGATGCTCTTCCTCCCGGCCTGTTTCGCCCTGAACATGGCGCCAGGGCCGAACAACCTGCTGTCGATCCGCAATGCCACCACCTATGGCTTCCGCGCCTCCTGCCTGGCGGGAGTAGGGCGGCTGGCGGCCTTCGCGGTGATGATCGCCCTGGCGGCGGCCGGGCTGGCGGTGGTGCTGCAAGCCTCGGAACTGCTGTTCCACGGAATCAAGATTCTCGGGGCTGGCTACCTGCTGTACCTGGCGTACCAACTGTGGACCGCGGATACCCAGGTCGAGTCCGAGAAAAAGACCGCGCCACTGGGCCTGCTGGCCTTGGCCCGGCAAGAGTTCCTGGTGGCCATCGGCAATCCCAAGGCCATCCTTATCTTCACCGCCTTCCTGCCGCAGTTCGTCGACCCTCAAGCACCGGTGTCCGCCCAGTTCCTGGTGCTGGGCGTGCTGTTCCTGATCCTGGAATGGATCGCCATCAGCGCCTACGCCTACATGGGCCTGCACATGCGCCGCTGGTTCGCCGAGCCGCGGGGCAAGAAGATCTTCAACCGCTGCTGCGCGGTGTTGTTGTCGGGGGCAGCTTCGGTGCTGTTGTTGGCGCGGCGGGCGTGAGTCGTTGATAGGCTGCGCCAAGATTATGGACACTCGGTAGCCAAGGGCTGTTTTGCGGCCAGAAGCAGTCGGTGGACAGACCAGTGGAAAATAGGTGGTGTCCTGCTAGCCTCTTTACCGTAGTCAGTCTTGCTGTCACCCCAGTCGCGTTTCCCTCTATAGATCTCGCGTTTACCTCGACAAGATCGCGACATGGCATGTCACCTAATAGTGGATAGCGCCATGAAATTTCGGTGCCCTAGCTGTGGTTTTATCGCAGACAACCTTCCGCCAAGTCATAAGTGTCCTAAATGCGACGAATTTTCCCACGATTGGCTGATTTATGATTGGGAAAGCTTTGCTTTAGCCAAACGCCGACATATTAGATATAACTTTTTAATAATTGGCTTGGTTTTGATTAATTTACTTGTCGCGATCATTTTGAAATCAACAGATGCATTTCAATGGTTGTTCAACTTGTTGTTTATCCCAGCAATGATCAGTTTGTTCTATTGCCGAAAGCAGCTTAGAAGGAAGTCGGAGTATGAAGGGCATAGAGGCGGGGCTATGCTTCCTTGGTTTATCGGTTTCGGGGGGCTCTAACGCGGCTAACAAGTCGTATATGGACTCTCCCCACAAGTGGTGAGTAATGCCTTCCAACCCTGTCGTCAGGGCGATTGCATTCGTATATCTGGCCGGTGTTGGACTTGCTCGCCCTAGCCACTCCGTAGTTCGCGTAACGGGGCCAGTCGTTCATGGACGATGGAAGGTAGCTTCCAGCAGTGAACGACCGTAAAGGGTTGAATCCACAGTTGAAAACTGCCTTTCTGACAGGCTGCTTTCGGCTAGGAGCAGACCTACGGAATAATGTGCTGAACTCTGCACCACCCAGGCTACAAATGCGAGAAAGCCATGGAACCTAATTCAACGCCTGACCCGGACGAAACGGCTGGACAACTGATGGCACGTCGAGAGGCGATGCAAGCTGAGGCTGCATCGTTACTTGGACAGATGCTCTTCGCGTTCTCGTCCGTCGATGTGAGTTTAGGGCTCTGCTTGGCGTGGTTGGACAACGGCACAAAGTTGGAAACCTTATCGAAATCGATCGAAGGGCAGAACATCCATACGAAGCTCGAAACGCTTTCGACCCGAGTCGCAGAGAGGTTACCGGCTGGCTCCAAACACCGTGCGGCCTATGAACGCTGGATTGAGCGTGTGCATGCCGCTCGGTTTCGGCGCAATGAGATGGTCCACGGTCGATGGGGCGTCGATACGCACCGTCACAAGGTCGTCAATGTCATTGGACTTCCCTCCGGTACGCAGCGATGCGTTGAATACAGCCTTGCGGAGTTGGCCGCGTTCAACAAAGAGTTGTGTGCATTAGAGCGAGAGCTAGCCAGACTACGAGCACACTGGCCCCTCTAGGCGGCTCGTCTGAAAGAGGCGGAATCACCGAGTTCAATGTCTAGCGAAAACAGAGGATCCGGCACCAGCACGGACACGTTAGCCACCGCCGAGTCGACAGGCTTTCTCAACGTCTGCTATCGGGATACAGCTACTTCCGCTTTGGGTCGACTGTTGCCTGATGCAACCGGCAGTCATTGGCTGATTACTGTCTTTCGTGGATGCCCCCTTGGGGCCAGAGCTTGTAAGAAACTCCTGAGAGTTAATCTTGAAGGCCGGACGTGCTGTCCACGCAGATGAATCAGGCAGGTGCCAAAGTAAACATGGGACATCGAGTGGTTACATCAACGGGCGAGCTGGCGATACGTCAGATCTCAGCGCTTCCTCCGGAAATCCTGGTACTGGAAGCGGAGGCTGTTGCAGAAGGTTTCAGGTTTCTCACGCGCTTGGTTGCGGATTGGGAAAACGGGTCCAATCGATTCGATCAACCAGGTGAATGCCTTTTGGGAGCCTTGCGCGACGGGCAACTGATTGCCATCGGTGGTCTTTCATATGATCCATATGCCGGGCCGGACATCGGCAGGCTACGGAGGGTATACGTCGCGCGTGCAGCAAGGGGGCAGAATGTGGGCAAGGCCCTGGTGCAGCAGCTTTTGGCCTATGCGGCTCAGCGATTCCGTGTCGTGCGCCTATCCACGGATACCCCGGAGGGCGCCGCATTCTACCTGCGCTGCGGGTTCCAACCGATACAAGATGATTTTGCTACTCATGTGAAGTCATTAGCCGATGCCACGTAGCCAGCTCATTGAAGGGCAGATGCTTGGCATAGCCGGTCAACGGCGAAGAGTGAAGGCTTTGCAGACTTGCAAAGCCTTGCTGCAGAGGCCATCAGCGCGAAACGGCCATCCAGCCCGCACACCCTGTCATTACCCCAGCTGAGGTTCTGTTCAGACGCTTCATTGCCTTCGGAGATCGTATGGCGTTCTTGATACGTGATGCAGTAACGAGGTACGCCAATTGGACGGTGAGATCGATGCCAATTCCGAGCGCGGTAATAAGGATGACTTCTGGCCAGGACAGCGCCGTCAGATCGAATGCATGAGGCAACACCGCGCCGAAAAAAACCACGGCCTTTGGATTGCTCAGCGTCAGCACAGCGCCTGCAAGCAGACCCCGGCCTGCCGAGCGCTTTGGAGGGGCTTGAAGGTGCTCGGTGTTCTTCGACCACAAGTTCCATGCGATGAACAGGATAAAGGCGACACCCAGCCATTTCACGGCAATGAACACCTGCTCGAACTGCAGCGCCAGTGCCGCAAGACCGAGGGTGGCGACCACCAGCCAGACAGCATTGCCCAGCACCATGCCTGCGATGAAGGGCAGCGTAGCCCTTGCGCCGCGTGACACCACTTGCCCTAGCAGGGCTCCCTGAGCGGGGCCGGGGATTGCTGCCGCAATCGCGAATGGCACGACAAAAAACCAGAGCGAAGAAGTAGCGCTCATGGGTGAAGCCTCCCTGTTGTCTTGGTATATCGAACGACATGTTCGCACTGGGTGAGCAGGGAAAACACTAAGGTCGTTTGCTTCCCATGCAGGGGCAAGGCACGCCGTTGTGGATGCCTGCTTTGAGTCCAGAGTGGGTAAGAACCTAAGTCGAGGTGCATGACATCCCGCTAGCAAGCTGGGCCAACCGCCGGAACGCACGGACGAACATAGTAATTGTCGAATTCACCGCTTTCGATGAATTGGAAACCATGGCGGGTATAAAAACGATTCGAAGCGCTTTCTTTGAGAGCACCCACTCTAATAGGGAGCCCAGCCACATCCGCCTCTTTGAAAATCTGAGCGAGAACAGCAGAGCCTATCCCTGATCCTTGCGCGCTCGGTCTCACATACAAGTGGTCGAGCAAGAGTTCATTGTGCTGATGCTTGACCACGACAAAACCAACCCTCTCTCCAGATACCTCGATGTAGCGGGTATTGCGGGCTTCAAAGCCGCTAAGAAAGCGTTCGCGTGCGCGTACTGGATCAAATCGTCTAACCCGCTCGAGGCTTTCGCGCATGGCCTCGATTCGAATGGCTACAAGATTGTCCAAGTCGCTTTGTTGAGCCGGGACCAAAATGACCTGGGAACTTTTATCCGGTGTGACGGGCATCATTTGCGCTCTGACTCTCATCCTGGGCAGCGAGTATAGAGAGAATAGAAACAAGCGGCCCACCCGCTTTTTCTGTCGAGGCCAACAGGCGAAAGCAGCCACCCGACCGATAGTGAAATCAAACCGGGCTTGCAACGCACCGAGCATCGCCCGATCCCAGTCCATCAATGGAACGGAAAGATGTAGTTCATCCAGGCTGCCATGCGCAGGAGGATCTTGCGCATGATCGCCACATGGTGGAAGTGCTGGCTATAGAGCGCCGCCTGGCCATAGGCGCCGCCGGGCATGAGTTTGGCATAGGGCAGGTAGTCCGGGTCGGTGATTTCAATGACCACCGGCACTCGCCCCGGCGGCGGTGAGCCGGTGTAGCTGATCAGGGTGCCGGAAGGCTGTATCTGTCCTTCGCCGATCACCGTGATGACATTCTTGACCCGGCCCTTGAATACCTTGCCGGGGATACCGTCGAACGCCACTTCCGCCTCGTCCCCAGGGACCAGGCGCAGCAGGCTGTTCTGGCGCATCCAGGCCGCGAAATACTGGCCTTCGTCCGGAACGAACACCATCGACGGCCGCAGCGGCAGCTTGCTTGCCATCATCCCCGGGCGCAGCGACACATGGGTGACGAAACCTTTGCTCGGGGCGCGGACCACGGTGTTGTCCAGTTCGAACTGGGCGTTGTCGATCTGTGCCTGCAGGTCGTCCACCTTGGCAATCGCGGCTTCCTGCTCGCGGCGGGTGCCGAAGTTGCGCTTGATCAACTCGTTGATCCGGTACAGGTCGCCCCGCGCCGCCACCTGCTGGGCCTTGAGGGACTTGAGCCGGTTCTCGAACGGCTCGGGGTCGATGCGAAACAGCACATCGCCGGGCTCCAGCATCTTGTTGCCTTGCACCGGCACCTCGATCACCTTGCCGGTGACCACCGGGATCACCGGCACCGAGACGAAGTAGGAGCGCGCCACTTCCGAATAGGGGTGGTTGTAGTTCATCAGGAAAATCAGCGCGCCGATCAACACCACGCCGCCCAGCACGGCGGTGGGCACCGTCCATTTGTTCAGCGGGATACGGAAGATCTTGAAGATGGCCACGCAGATGGCGCTGTAGGTCAGGATCAGTAACAGGTCCATGGGTCACATCTTCCTTTCCGGGTGGGCCCCGGCCTGGGATTGTCCCTCCAGTCGCTCGACCCGCTGGCGCAGCTCGGCCAGCTCTTGCGCCAGGCTCTGTTCGCCATGCGGCTGCGGCTTGCCGGTGGCAAACCCCCAACCCCGATCCTCGCGGTACAACATGGCCCAGATCCACAGGAACGGCCACAGCGCATGGAGGGTGAACAGGCTGACCCAGCCGGCCGCGTGAATCGCGTCCTGGTGTGGATGGTTCCGATGGACGGCAATTTCGTAGGGAATATCGTGCAGGACGATGATTCCGTAGAACAGGACTATCCCGGCGAAGATAAGAATGCCCAGCGCAATCTGATCGAGCATGATTCGCCTCCCGGAAGCCTTCAGCTCGCACGCAACCGCTTATGAAGCACCTTGATCGGCCACGGCCATCCGACTGTCCGATGGCACGGGCCTTACGCAATCCATACTAGTTCAAGTTCATTCATCTGCCTGGCTGCCCTCCAGGGCGCGCGCGGCCTTGAACCTGGAAAGCTGCGCTCGTGCGGGCAGCGGTTTATGATCCCTGCCTGTCGTCCATCGTTGCGAGCCCGATCATGCCTTTTGAACTGGACCTTCCCGAAATCCGCGCTGGCATCCTTGAGTTTCCGGTCTGGCATGCGCGCGGTGGTACGTCCACCGGCCTGATCCTGGCTCGTGAGACCCTGCCCGAGGACCAGGCACTGGTCGAGGAACTGCTGCGGCACTTGATGGGTGTGCCGCTGAGTGGCGACCTGCCGGGCAATAACCAGATCACCGGGCTGGGCCGTGGCGGGCCTACCAGCAACAAGGTGTTCATTGCCGAGCGGCGGCCGGGCGAGTCGCGTCTGGTCAGCACCCTGGCGCAGCTGGCGGCGGGTAAAAGCACGATCGACTGGAGCGTCAATTGCGGCAACATGTCGGCGGCCTTGCCCTTGTACGCCCTGGAGCGTGGCTGGCTGAGCCCGGACCAGGACAGCGCGCAGATCGAGATCTTCAACAGCAACACCCAGACCACCATGCTTGCGCGCCTGGCGTTCCGCGACGGTCGCCTGCTGAGCGATACGCGGATTCCCGGGGTCAATGGCGTGTTCCCCGGGGTCGACCTGTTTCTCAGCGACCCGGTGGGGGCCAAGACTGGCCAGCTGTTTCCCACCGGGCAGCGTATCGACCTGCTCGACGGCGTGCGCGCCACCTGCCTCGATGTGGCGGTGCCGATGGTCATTGTCCAGGCTGCGGACCTGGGCAAGACCGGCCTGGAAACTCCGGCGCAGCTGGACGCCGATGGCGAATTCAAGGCGCGGCTGATCGGCCTGATGGTGCAGGGCGGCCTGCGCATGCAATTGCGCAACCGCAGCGGCGCCCTGATGAGCGCCGAGGAACTGCAGCGCAGCGAAACCCTGCCGAAGATCTGCATCGTCAGCCCGGCCCAGGGCACGGGCGATATCAATACCCGTTATTTCACCCCGCAGAATGCCCATCCTTCATTGGCCGTCTCCGGTGGCTGCTGCCTGGCCGCCGCCTGCCTGGCGCAAGGCACCGTGGCCCATGAGTTGCTCAAGACGCCCAAGCCGCTGAGCGCCACCACGGCGGAATACCCGGTGTCGATCGAAAATCCGGCAGGGGTGCTGGACACCTTGATCACCGCGCGCGAGGAGGGCGGTTCGATGCGCATCGACGCGGCCGCCTACCGACGCAGCGCGCAGATCCTGCTCAAGGGCCGGGTGCCGCTGTACAACGCCTCGGCGGCGTTGTTCGAGGCGTTGAAAGGGCGGGGCTGAATCCCGTATCCGGCAATCGCAGACGTGCGGCTCAACCCACTGAACGGTATTCGCTGGGAGCGACCCCGAACTCACGGCGAAAGGCCCGGCTGAAGGCCGCTTCCGATTCATAACCCAGTTGTTCGGCGATCTGCGAAATGCGCAGGCTGGAGGTCTGCAGGCGTTGACCGGCCAGTTGCATGCGCCAGTGCATCAGGTAGCGCATCGGCGATTGGCCCACCAGCTGGGTGAAACGTTGCGCCAGGTTGGAGCGCGACTGGTTGACCAGGCCGGCCAGGCGCTCGACGCTCCACGCCGCGCCCGGTTCGGCGTGCAGCAGCGCCAGCGCCTGGCCGATCAGCGGGTCGCGCAGGGCGGCGATCCAGCCGCCGATGCCTTGCGGGGCGTGGGCCAGCCAATGGCGCACGGCCCAGATAAACATCAGGTCGATGATCCGCGACAGCATGATGCGGCTGCCGATCGAGGGGTTCTGCACTTCCTTCTGCATCGCCGCCACCGTCAGCGACAGCCATTCACGGGAGCCGATCAGGTCGTTCGGGTCCTCGCCCTGGCAGCTGACTTGCAGCACCCCGGGCAAGCCCTGGATCAAGGCCTGGCCGCATCCGCCCTCGAACTGAAAGACCCCGCTGGTGATGCGCGCCGGCAGGTCCGGGCTGGCATCCGCAGCGCTGTGCAGTTGATGAGCCTGGCCGTGGGGCACGAACAGGATGTCCCCGGGCACCAGCCGGGTGGTTTCGTTAGTGCCGTTGAGCCTGAGCTGGCAGCCGGCGTCCTGGATCACATGGAAACAGGCGCCGCCCGCCGCTCGCTGCAGCACCTGGCCGGGTTGCAGGAGCGTCTCGCCCAGCAGTTCGCCACGCATCCGGGCCAGGCTGAACACTTCGAAAAACACATCGGCGGCCGGGTGCCTGAGGTCGGATGGCGAAGCGGGTGGGGTCAGGTGTCTCTGCACAGTCTTCGGCTTCTCGGTCATGGTCGGTCGGCACCGTCCCCTTCGATAATGAGCGCGCCCGAGCATAAGCCAGCACGGGGGAGGGCGTCTCCTGCCTTGTTGCCCGACGAGCGACCTTCCTGCAGTGCCCCGGGCCGGCAGTACCGCCGCCAGCGGCGAGCGGTCTTTATCCAGACAGAGGATTCAAGCTCATGAGTGATCAGCCTACGATTGTGTTGGTGCACGGTTTTTGGGGCGATGCGGCCCATTGGAGCAAGGTGATCATCGAGTTGGCGCGCAAGGGCTACAGCGCAATCCGCGCGGTGGAAATGCCCTTGACGTCGCTGGCCGATGACGTCGAGCGTACCCGCAGGATGATTGCCCAGGTCGATGGCCCGGTGTTGCTGGTGGGGCACTCCTACGGCGGCGCGGTGATTACCGAAGTGGGCGACCAGCCCAACGTGGTCGGGCTGGTGTACATCGCGGCCTTCGCCCCGGATGCCGGCGAAAGCCCGGGCGCGATTACCCAGCAGCAACTGCCCGCGGCGGCGGCCAACCTCGAGCCGGACAGCGATGGCTACCTGTGGCTCAAGCCGCAGGCCTTCCATGAAAGCTTCTGCCAGGACCTGGGCGCCGACGAAGCGCTGGTCATGGCGGTGACCCAGAAGGCGCCGCTGGCCAGCACCTTCGGCGATACCATCAGCGCGCCGGCCTGGAAGAACAAGCCGTCCTGGTACCAGATATCCAGCGACGACCGCATGATCCATCCGCGCAACCAGCAAATGATGGCCGCCCGGCTCAACCCCCGAAAGACCCTCACCCTGGCCAGCTCCCATGCCTCGCTGGCCTCGCGGGCGGCAGAGGTCGCGGCCTTTATCGACGAGGCGGCCAGCGCCACCGCCAAGGGCTGACAAGACTGCGCCTCAGGCCCCGCTCAGGAGCGGGGCCTGTTCGGCTCACAGATCCAGGTCGACCCACACCGCCGCGTGATCCGAGCCGGCGTTTTCCTTCTTGTCCAGCTGCGGGTAGACCTCCCAGCGCTTGGGCTTGCTGCCCGGCCACATGCCCTTGCGCCATACGCCGCCGGCGGTGACGGTGGCGAACAGCGCGGGCGACAGCAGCAGGTAGTCGATCTTGTTCGCCGCCTTGCAGGTGTCGAAGGTGCCGGGGTAACCGCCATCATCGAAGGCCGGATGGACAAAGGCATCCTTCAGGTCGGTGCCCTTGAGCAAGGGCTCCAGCGGCGCGCTGTCCGGGGTGTCGTTGAAGTCGCCGACCACCGCGATATAGGCCTCGCCCTGGGCCACCAGCTCCTGGTAGATAAGCTTGATCCGCTCGGCCTGGGCCAGGCGCTTTTTCGCCGAAGCGGCGAGGCTGCCGAAGCCTTTGCTCTTCAGATGGTTGACCAGCACGATCAGCCGTTTACCGTTGGGCAATGGGATCTGGAACTGCGCGCAATCGCGGGAAAAGATCAGCTCGCCGTTGGCCGCGGTGTCGTCGACATGGCTGCGCAGCTGGCCGATGGGGTAGCCCTCGGCGGTCATCAGGCCGACGTCGATGCCCCGCGTATCGTTGCCGTCGATCAGCATCACATGCCGGTACAGCGGGCCGCCCAGGGCGCCGATGATTTCCGTATTGAAGTCGCGCAGGGCCGGGCGGCTTTCCGCCTCGACCACCGCCAGCACATCGGCTTGCAGGTCGATCATCACCCGCGCGGTATTGCGCATGGCTTCCAGGTCCACCGGGGCCTCGATCAGCTCCAGCGAGCCGACCCACTCGGTGCGGCCGTTGGCGACAATCTCCAGGCCCCCGGCCTTGGGCCGCTTGACCAGGCTGCCGCGGTTCTGCCGCAGGATCACAAAGGGGCCCTTGTCCGACTTGCTCAGCCCCAGCTCGGTCAGCAGCTTGACCATCTGCGCCTTGTCCTGGTCCGTGTAGAGGGGCTCGCCCAGCAGCTGGTTGAGCCGGGCGAAACTCTCCAGCACCGGCTTGCCCTCGGCCCAGCCTTCCAGGTTCATGGCCTTGGCGCGGTTGAACAGGTTTTCAACGTTGTAGGACGCGAGTCTCATCGTGCTCCTCCTGTGAGTGGGGCGGACGTCAAAGAGCATTACAACCGATAAAAATGACCGAATGCCGACAGGCTGGGCAGCGCCTTGGCGAGCCTGGGTCTGGCGCCGGGATTTGCCGGAGGCGCCGCGCAGCTGCCAGACTTGCCGCTCTTGTCACCTTCCGCGGAGCGCTTGCATGGCTGGCCCTTTCCTTCAGTCGCCCTTCCTGTCTACAACGCATCTGGGCGTTGCGCTCAGGCGCTGGCGCCTGTTGCATCGGGTCAAGCAGCAACACGCGGCGCAGCTGTTCAATGTCGCCCAGTCGACCATTTCCCGTTGGGAAAGCGGGGCGCAGGCCATGGAGCCGGCCGAACAGGCGCGGCTCGAGCAACTGTTGGCGGCGCGCCTGCAGCCAGGGGCCGACCAGGCCCTGGCGCGGCTGGTCAACGACAGCCCGCGGCCGGTGCACCTGGTGTGCGACCTGACCCACCGCCTGCTGGCCTGTTCCCCGGCGCGGGCGGCGCAGTTCTCGGTGCCGGTCAGCGAGTTGCTGGGAGAGTCGCTGTGGGGCTTTTCCACGGCCGAGATCGTCAGCCAGGAGGCGGCGCTGGACGATCTGGGCTGGCGCAGCATGCTGGCGCCACCGTCCCTGGAGTTCGTCAGCGGGGCCAACGATTCCGCCATCGTGCCGATCCGCCAGAGCCTCTGCCGCTGGACCCGCCTGACCCTGTCCGACGGCACGGCGGCGCGCCTGGTGGAAACCCTCTGAGGGCGATCCAGGGCAGGGCGCGGATATTTTATCCGTGGACCGACGGCGATCCGCTGCCTAACCTTGTGCTTCCGAAAATCACTGGCCGGGCTGTCGTGCCTGTGCCCAGCAGCAGGAAGCGGCGTGATGACTGACCAAACCCTCAAAGGCAAACTGGCGTTCCTGCGCGAAGCGGGGCGACTCAAGGATGTGCTGCGCAGTGCCCATACCTCCGGCGGCCGCCAGGAAAGCACCGCCGAACACAGCTGGCGCCTGTGCCTGATGGTGCTGACCTTCGAGCAGGAACTGGCCGGCCTGGACCTGCTGAAACTGCTCAAGCTGTGTGTGATCCATGACCTGGGCGAGGCGATCCATGGCGATATCCCGGCGGTCAGCCAGGCGGCCCATCCGCACAAGAGCGAGCAGGAGCGCGCGGACCTGTTGCAGCTGACCCGTAGCCTGGAACCCTCGCTGCGCGAGAGCTTGCTTGGGCTGTGGGAAGAATATGAAGCCGCCAGCACGCAAGAGGCGCGGGCGGTCAAGGCGCTGGACAAGCTGGAAACCCTGCTGCAACACAATCAGGGCCAGAACCCGGACGATTTCGACTACGGTTTCAACCTGGGTTACGGTCGCCGCTACACCAGCGCCAGCCCCTTGTTCCAGACGCTGCGCGAGCTGGTCGACGAGGACACCCGGCGCCACCTTCGGCAACAGGCAGCGACCGATGCCTGAGGCAGGCGGGCGCCAAACATCTTTGTATATTTCAACGAGGCAAAATGACTATTCAGATCCGCAATGAACGACCCGCCGACATCCCGGCCATCGCCGCCGTGACCCGCGAAGCTTTCCTCACCGAGGAACACTCGAGCCATACCGAGCACTACATCGTCAACGCCCTGCGCGAGGCGGGAGTCCTCACCCTATCGCTGGTCGCCGAGCGCGAGGGCGTGGTGATCGGCCATGCCTCCATATCGCCGGTGACCCTGAGCCAGGGCGAAAGCGCCTGGTACGGCCTGGCACCGGTCTCGGTGCTGCCGGCGTATCAGGGGCAGGGCATCGGCTCGCGACTGATCCGCCAACTGCTGGAGCAACTCCAGGCCCTGGGCGCCGCGGGGTGCGTGGTGCTGGGTGACCCCGGCTACTACGGCCGCTTCGGCTTCAAGGCCCGGGACGAGCTGGTGCTGCCGGGTGTGCCAGCCGAATATTTCCAGGCGTTGTCCTTCGACGGCAGCAGCCCGCGGGGCGAAGTCCGCTTCCATGATGGGTTTGACGCCCAAGGCTAAAGGCTGGGGCTTAGAAGGTCGGCGGGGTAATCACCCAGATCACCAGCGCATCGACCTCGCCGGGATTGCCATAACGGTGGGGTTCCTGGCTGGAGAAGCTGAAGCTGTCGCCTTCGTTGAGCTGGAAGTAGCGCTCGCCGACCCACAGCTCGAAGCTCCCGGACAGCAGATAACCGGCTTCCTCGCCCTCATGGCTGTAGCTTTGCTGGCTGTAGGTGCCGGGCGGAAAACGCGAGTGGAGGATTTCCAGCTGGCGGTTGGGCTGCGGGCTCAGCAACTGGTCGACGATACCGTCTTCGTAATGCACGCTCAGGCGGCTGTTCTTGCGCACCACATAGCCGCTGTCTTCAGGCGCGGTGCTGGCTTCGCTGGCGAAGAACCACTGGATGGTCACGCCCAGGCTGCGGGCGATATTGAACAGCGCGGGAATGGACGGGTAGGCCAGGTTGCGTTCCAGCTGGCTGATATAACCGGCGGTCAGTTCGCTCATCTGGGCCAGGGTGGCCAGGGTCATGCCGCGGCGCTTGCGCAGGCCGCGAATCCGCGTCCCGAGAAAGTGTGGCGCTGCCGCGCCGCTCGCTGGCGTGGGCGCGCTGCTGGCAGGCGGCGTCGTGCTGCTGTTGCTCATGGCGTGTTCCGAACCGGGAAGAGGGGGCACGTCGCTGCGCCCGCCTGAAGGCCTCGGAGTATAAACAGGCTCAAAGCTGCCAGGCGACCTTCAAGCCTTCATAAATCGCTTCCTCGACGGTGCGCGGCGCCAGGCAGTCGCCGATGCGCTGGAATTCCACCAGCCCTTGCAGCTCGGTGGCCAGGCTATCCACTGGCTGATGGCCCTGGCAGAGCACCAGGCTATCGACGTTCTCCAGCAGCATCGGCTCGCCGCTGGCGGTGTGTTGCAGGTAGAGGGTGTTGTCGTCGCAACCGTAGAGCCGGGCATAGGGCGTGATGGCGATGCCCAGTCGATGCAGTTCCCCCGCCAGTTGATCGCGCACGTAGAGCGGCAGGTTTTCCCCGCAGTGGGTGCCGTTGACCGCCAGCTGCACCTGATGCCCGGCGCGTGTCAGGCGTTCGGCGATGCCGGGGCCGATCCAGTCGCAGCGCCAATCGACCACCACCACCGAGCGCCCGAGTTGCACCTCGTCGCGCAGCACCTGCCAGGCGTCCACCACCTGCAATTCACCGCCGCGCTCGAAGGCTGGCCAATAAGGTTCGGCCCCGGTGGCGATGATCACCACATCCGGCCGCTCGCGCTCCACCAGGGCGCGGTCGACGCGGGTGTTGCGCACCACGCGCACGCCGGCCAGTTCCATCTCCCGCTGCAGGTTGGTGCTGGCGCCGCCGAACTCGCTGCGGCGCGGCAGCAGTTGCGCCAGCAGCACCTGGCCACCCAATTGCGCGCTGGCCTCATACAGGGTCACCTCATGCCCACGCTGCGCGGCCACCGCCGCGGCTTTCATCCCGGCCGGGCCGCCGCCGGCGATCATCACCCGACGCGGCTTGAGGGTCGGTTGCAGGCGGCCGAACTGCAGCTCACGCCCGGTTTCCGGATGCTGGATGCAGGAGATCGGCAGCCCCTTGTGAAAGTGCCCGATGCACGCCTGGTTGCAGGCGATACAGGCGCGCACGTCTTCGGCGCGCCCGGTCTCGGTCTTGTTCGGCATCTGTGGATCGCAGATCAGCGCGCGGGTCATGCCGCACACATCCGCCTGGCCGCGGGCGAGGATCAGTTCGGCTTCCTGGGGCTGGTTGATGCGTCCGGTGACGAACAGCGGAATCTTCAGGCTGGCCTTGAAGGTCCCGGCTTCCCTGGCCAGGTAGGCGGCCTCGATGGCCATCGGCGGCACGATGTGCACGGCGCCGCCGAGGGACGCCGAGGTGCCCGCGACTATATGCACGTAGTCCAGTTGCGCTTGCATGGCTTGCACGGCCGCCAGGGACTCGTCCTCGGTCAGGCCCTCGGGGTCGCGCTCGTCGGCGCTGATGCGCAGGCCGATGATGAACTGTTCGTCGGTACTGGCCCGGACCGCCGCGATGACTTCGCGCAGAAAGCGCAGGCGCTGCTGCAGGTCGCCGTTGTATTCGTCGCTGCGCCGGTTGACCCGCGGGTTGAGGAACTGCACCGGCAGATAACCATGGCTGGCGACCACTTCCACGCCATCCAGCCCTGCCTGGTGCAGGCGCCGCGCAGCCGCTGCGTAACCCTCGACTATCTCGTCGATCATGCCCTGGTCCAGGGCGCGGGGCATGACCCTGAAGCGTTCGTTGGGCACCGCCGAAGGGGCATAGGCGACCGCCAGCAGGCCGTCGCTGGACTCCATGATTTCCCGCCCGGGGTGAAAGATCTGCGACAGCACCAGGGTGCCGTGGGCGTGACAGGTCTGCGCGAGCTGCCGATAGCCGTCGATGCAGGCGTCGTCGGTGGCCATCAGCACATGGGAGGTGTAGCGCGCACTGTCGTGGACCCCGGCCACCTGCAGCACGATCAGCCCGACACCGCCTTCGGCCCGGGCCCGGTGATAGGCGATCAGTTGTTCATTGACCAGATTGTCGGTAGGCATCGAGGTGTCGTGACCACTGGACATGATGCGGTTCTTCAGGCGCTTGCCACGCAGCTGCAATGGCTCGAAAAGATGGGCGAAAGCAGGGCTTGAGATCGACATGCAGGTGCTCCAGCGGGGCCGCGGCCAAGAGGTGTGGCGTTATTGTTTTGCCCTATAGAAATTTACCCAAAGTAAAAAATCAACTTGTTTTTTTACTTGGCGTTGCAGTAGCTTCGACCTGCGCCCACCCCTGGGGCGAACCTCACAACAATAAAAAAGGGCTGCGCCGGCACCTTGCCCGCGCGGTACCTGCACGAGGATCCAGCGATGAAATCCAATAGGCTCAAGCACGTTTTCTCCCCCTTGTTGCTGTCCCTGGCCGCAGGCCTGGGCTGCGCCCAGGCGGCACCGCAGATGGTGGTGGTCGGTTACGGCGGCGCCGCTCAAAAAGCCCAGGATGTGGCGTTCTTCCAGCCGTTCAGCGCCATTGACCGGAGCCAGTTGATCCAGAGCGAGTACAACGGCGAAATGGCCCGGATCAAGGTCATGGTCGACACCGGCAATGTCGATTGGGACCTGGTGCAGATCGAAGGTCCGGACCTGATGCGCGGTTGTGAGGAGGGCATGTACGAGCCATTGGACTGGAAGGTCCTGGGGCGCGCCGAGCAGCTGATTGCCGACGCGGCGCAAGCCTGCGGCTCGGCGGCCCTGGTGTGGAGCGTGGCCATCGCCTATGACACGGACAAACTGGCCAAGGGGCCGGCTTCATGGGCGGACTTCTGGGATGTGGCGACCTTTCCCGGCAAGCGCGGCCTGCGCAAGCGCGCGGTGTACAACCTGGAGTTCGCGCTGCTGGCGGACGGGGTGAAAGTCGAGGATGTGTATGCGCAACTGAATACGCCGCAGGGTATCGATCGCGCCTTCGCCAAGCTCGACCAGCTCAAGCCCTATATCCAGTGGTGGGAGGCCGGGGCGCAGCCGGCCCAGTGGCTGGCGGCCGGCGATGTGGTGATGACCTCGACCTATAGCGGCCGCGTCGCCCAGGCGGCCCAGGCCGGCAGCCATCTGGGGCTGGTCTGGCCCGGCAGCCTGTACGGCATGGATTACTGGGCGATCATCAAGGGCTCCAGGCATGTCGAGCAGGCCAAGCGTTTCATCGCCTTTGCCAACCGCCCTGAGGCCCAGCTCAAGTACGTCGAGCAGATTCCTTACGGGCCGACCAACACCGAGGCGGCCGCCCGGCTCGATCCCGACCTGTCGCGGTGGGTGCCCACCGCGCCGCAGAACCTCAAGGGCGCGCTGGCGATGGACGTGGGGTTCTGGGTCGACCATGGCGAGGAGCTCGAAGAGCGTTTCAACGCCTGGGCCAGCAAGTAAGCGCCCGGGGCCAAGCGGGGCGAGCGCTGGAGGCGGCCAGGGTTCTTGCTGTACAGTCGTTCAGCGCCGCCCCCATCGATTGCCCACAGGAGATTGCCGCCGATGAGTCAGGAAGCCCGTTTTTCCCGGATGGAGCCGGAACTGCGCAAGGCCAATCTGATCGAGGCCACCCTGGTCTGCCTCAAGCGCCATGGGTTCCAGGGCGCTTCGATACGGCGGATCTGTGCCGAGGCCGGGGTGTCGGTAGGGCTGATCAGCCATCATTACTCAGGCAAGGACGAACTGGTGGCCGAGGCCTATCTGGCGGTGACCGGGCGGGTCATGCAGCTGTTGCGCGAGGCCATGGCCCAGGCCGCGCCGAGTGCCCGGGAGCGCTTGTCGGCGTTCTTTCGGGGTTCGTTCTCGGCCGAGTTGCTCGACCCGCAGTTGCTCGACGCCTGGCTGGCGTTCTGGGGCGCGGTCAAGACCGCCGAGGCGATCAACCAGGCCCACGAACACTCCTATGGCGAGTACCGCAACGAGCTGAGCGGGGTGCTTGGCGATCTGGCCACGGAGGAGGGCTGGGAAGACTTCGATGCCGACCTCGCCGCGATCAGCCTCAGCGCCTTGCTCGACGGGCTCTGGCTGGAGTCGGGGCTCAACTCCGGGACCTTCACCCCGAACCAGGGCATACAGATCTGCGAGGCCTGGGTCGACGGTTTGCAGGCCGGTGCCCGGCGGCGATTCCGGCGATAGACGGAGGGCTGTTGATCGATCGTTCAGCAGTGGCTAACCTCTGGGCGCTGATGCGGTAAAACTCTAATAAGAAACGCGCCTTCGGGCAGGTCCAGGACAACAAGCGATGACTCCTCGGGTACTGATCGTCGACGACGATCCGCTGATTCGCGAACTGCTGCATGCCTATCTCTCCCAGGAAGGTTACGAAGTGCACTGCGCCGAGACGGCGGAGCTGGCCGAAACCTTCCTGGCCTCCCACGTGGTCGATCTGGTGATGCTGGATATCCGCCTGCCGGGCAAGGACGGCCTGACCCTGACCCGGGAGCTGCGGGTGCGTTCGGAGGTGGGGATCATCCTGATCACCGGGCGCAACGACGAGATCGACCGCATCGTGGGCCTGGAATGCGGCGCCGATGACTACGTGATCAAACCCCTCAACCCGCGCGAACTGGTGTCCCGGGCAAAAAACCTGGTGCGTCGGGTGCGCCATGCCCAGGCGTGCAAGCCCGAGCCGGCGATTGCGCGCCCGGTCAAACAGTTCGCCGCCTGGGCCCTGGACACCGATCGCCGGCGCCTGATCGACCAGGACGGTGGCGAAACCCTGCTGACCCAGGGCGAATATCAGCTGCTCAGTGTGTTCCTGCGCAACAGTGGGCATACCCTGAGCCGCGACCAATTGATGGACCAGATCCGCAACCGCGAGTGGGTGCCCAACGATCGCTCCATCGATGTGCTGGTCGGTCGCCTGCGCCGCAAGCTGCATGACGATCCGGCCGAACCGCAACTGATCATCACCATCCACGGCGCCGGGTATCTGTTCACTGCCAGTGTGGCGGCATGAATGCCCTGGGGCGATGGCTGGCGCTGCTGATGCTGCTGGCGCCGCTCGGCACCCTGGCCGCCGAGCGCATCCGCTACTGCGACTACCCGGTGTATCCGCCGGTGTCCTGGAGCGACGGCAGGCAGGTGCGCGGCCTGGCGCCCAACGTGGTCAAGCAGTTGTTCGGGCAATTGGGCTACGAGGTCGAGATCGTGGTGCTCGGCAACTGGCAGCGCTGCCTGCTGGACGCCGCCGAAGGGCAGGTCGACGTGATCCTGGCCTACAGCACCGCGCAACGCGAGCAGAGCATGCGTTTCTCCAAAGTGCCGGTGCTGCGCGAAGAGGTCGCGGTGTTCGTCAACCGCCGCCATCCGGTGCGCTTCGAGCGCCTCGAAGACCTGGCCGGTTACCGCGGCGGCTTGCTGTTCGGCGAAAGCTACGGCCTGGAGTTCGACCGCTTTGTCGCCCGGCACCGCAATATCGAATGGGTGTCCGACAGCCAGCAGAATTTTGGCAAGCTGATTCGCGGCCGTATCGACTTCATCACCCAGGAGCGGCGCACCGGGCAGTTGTTCGTCGAGCGCCTGCCAGGGGCGGAAGACATCGTGGCCTTGCCCGCGGCCTTGAGCGTCGACTACCTGCGGATCGCGGTGTCGCGGCGCTCCCCGCTGGCCCGGCGCATGGCGGAAATCGATGCGCAGTTGCAGCGCATGGTCGATGCCGGCGAGATCGAACGCTGGCTGAATGAAAGCGAGGCCACCTATCGCGACATGCTCAAGCTACCGGCGGGTGCCCGATGATCAGCGCCCGACCCGGTGGCCTGCTGCGGCGCCTGCTGCTGTTCATCCTGCTGTTCAGCCTGTGCTTCACCGTGCTCGCCAGCACCGTGCAGCTGTATTTCGAGTACCGCCGGGAAATGCGTGAGATCGATTCGCGCATGGCGTTGATCCGCGCCGGTTACCTGGCCAGCCTGGAGCGCAGCCTGTGGGACTTGAACCAGGAGCAACTGAATGTGCAACTGCGCGGCCTGGTGGATTTCTCCGACGTGGCCCGGGTGCACCTGCGCAGCCCGGACTTCGACCTGGTGCAGGGCAACCCCGAGCCGACCGGGCCGCTGCGCATCGAGCGTTTCGAATTGGATTACCAGCCACCCAGCGGTGGCTCGCGGCACCTGGGCCAGCTGGAAGTCAGCACCGACCTGGGCGCCGTGCATCGGCGCCTGTACGCCACCGGGCTGACCAGCCTGTTGTGGATGAGCGTGTTTCTCTGCGGCCTGGCGGTGGCGCTGTCGGGGCTGTTCTACCGACTGGTGACCCGGCACCTGCAAGTCATGGCCGACTTCGCCCGGCGCGTCGCCGCCGGTGACTGGCACGAGCCGCTGCGCCTGGACAAGAGCCGCCGCGGCGGCGAAGACGAAATCGATACCGTGGCCCACGCCCTGGATGACATGCGCCGGGCGATCCTCAGCGATATCGACCGCCGCGAAGTCGATCGCCTGGCCTTGCAGGACAAGCGCGACGAGCTGCAGAAAATGGTCGAACGGCGCACTGCCAGCCTGATGCGCGCCAAGGACGAGGCCGAAGCGGCCAACCTCGCCAAGTCGCGGTTTCTCGCCACCATGAGCCACGAGTTGCGCACGCCGCTCAACGGCATCCTCGGCATGGCCGAACTGCTGCGCGGCGCACCCCTCGACGAGCGCGACGGCAAACGCCTGGAAGCCCTGTACAAAGCCGGGGAAGGCCTGCTGACGATCCTCAACGAGGTGCTGTATTTCGCCCGGCTGGAGGAGGGTGAAAGCCATCCGGAGCCGGTGGACTTCTCGGTGCGGCAACTGATCGACGAAGTGCTGACGCTGTTGGAACCGCGGGCGCAGGGCAACGGTACCCAGCTGCACAGCCGGATCGATCGGCAACTGGCCGAGCGCCTGCACGGCGCCGAGCAGTTCTTGCGCCAGGTGTTGAGCAACCTGCTGGCCAACGCGATCAAGTTCACCACGGCCGGGCAGATTGTCGTGGCGGTCGAGGTGGTGCCGCAGGCGACGCAGCAGGGCGGCCAGCGTCTGCGCCTGAGCGTCAGCGACAATGGCATCGGCATCGCTCCGGCGATGCAGGAGAAGATTTTCGAGCGCTTCACCCAGGCCAGCGAAGAGGTGGCGCAGCGTTATGGCGGCACCGGCCTGGGCCTGGCGATCAGCAAACATCTGGTGGAGTTGCTCGGCGGCCGTATTGGCGTCGACAGCGAAGTGGGGCGGGGCAGTCGCTTCTGGTTCGAGCTGCAGCTGCAGGCCGCTGTTGGCGGCAGCGAAGTCGCGACGGCCAGCACGCCGGTGCAGGCGCTGGAGATCCTGGTGGTCGAGGATATGGCGCTGAACCGCGAGGTGGTCAGCGGCCTGCTGGAGAGCGACGGGCACCGGGTCTGGCTCGCCGAAGAGGGCGCTGAGGCCCTGACGCTCTGCCAGCAGCGGCGTTTCGACCTGATGCTGCTGGACGTGCACCTGCCAGGCATCAGCGGCGTCGAACTGTGCAAGCGCATTCGCGGCACGCCGGGGGCCAATCGCGACTGTCGGATCTTCGCCCTGACCGCCAGCGTCCAGCCGGCCCTGGTACGCAGCTATCTGGAGGCCGGCATGCAAGGCATCCTGGCCAAGCCGCTGACACTGCACAGCCTGCGCCAGGCACTGGCGGGCCAGACGCCGCTGGCTGCCGCGGCACAGGCCGATGAGGAGCTGGACGGGGCGTTGCTGGAAACCCACCGCACCTTGCTGGGCACCGAGAAACTCAAGGGCCTGCTGACGGTACTGCGCGATTCGCTGGCCCAGCACCGGGTGACGCTCGCGGACGCCATCGCGGCCGACGACTGTACTGAAATCGCCCATCTGGCCCACCGGCTGGCCGGGAGCAGCGACTCGCTGGGCCTGAGCGCCCTGGCCAGGGTCATGCGGACGCTGGAGACGGCGGCGCTGGGTAACGATCAGCAGGCGGTGCAGCGCCTGGCCCCGCAGGTGAGTGAGCAATTGCAACGCTCCCTGCAGACCCTGGAGGCGCTGCTGGAGGCCTGACGTACAAAATCCTTACGACTTTTTACATCTTTGATCTTCAGGTTCAACGCGAACTTACATGGCTTTCCAATAATCGCTTGAACCGCGCCGGGCGCGGTCCTCGAAGCTTATTGGAGATAATAATAATGAACTGCCGTAAAGCTGATCCTTCCCCGCGCCATGACGTCCTGTCGGCCGCCGCGCTCCTCACTGACTGCTGAGGTGCCGACATGAGCGAATCTATCGAACGCAAAGGCATCCACCTGACCCGGGCCTTGAAGAGCCGGCATATTTTCATGTTGTCGCTGGGCGGGGTGATCGGCACCGGGCTGTTCATGGGCTCCGGCGTGATCATCAACCAGGGCGGCCCGGTCGGGGCTATCCTGGCGTACCTGGTGGCAGGTTTGCTGATGTACCTGGTGATGGTCTGCCTCGGCGAATTGTCGGTGCAGATGCCGGTATCCGGCTCGTTCCAGACCCACGCCACGAAGTTCATCGGTCCGGCCACCGGCTTCATGATCGGCTGGGTGTACTGGATGAGCTGGGCCACCACCGTGGGCCTGGAGTTCACCGCCGCCGGGATGCTGATGGAACGCTGGTTTCCCGGCGTGCCGATCTGGTACTGGTCGGCGCTGTTCGTGGTGGTGCTGTTCGGCATCAACGCCCTGGCCACCCGCGCTTTCGGTGAGGCGGAATACTGGTTCTCCGGGATCAAGGTGGCGGCGATCCTCGGCTTTATTGTGGTCGGCGTGCTGGTGATCTTCGGTGCTATCCCGCTGGCCAGCGGCGCACCGGCGCCGATGATGAGCAACCTGATCGGCGACACCCTGTTCCCCAACGGCCTCTCGGCGGTGTTCGCGGTGATGATGACCGTGGTCTACGCCTTCCAGGGCTGCGAGATCATGGGCGTGGCGGCGGGGGAAACCGACCAGCCGGAGAAGAGCATCCCGCGGGCGGTGCGCAACGTGGTGTTCCGCGTGCTGATCTTCTACGTGCTGGCGATCGTGGTGCTGTCGGCCATTGTGCCCTGGCAGCAGGCGGGGCTGATGGAAAGCCCGTTCGTCCAGGTGTTCGACATGGTCGGTATTCCTTATGCCGCCGACCTGATGAACTTCGTGATCCTCACCGCGATCCTCTCGGTCGGCAACTCGGGCCTCTATGCCTCGACGCGGATCCTGTGGGCGATGTCGAAAACCGGCATGGCCCCCAAAAGCCTGTCACCGCTGAGCAAGCGTGGCGTGCCGCTGCGGGCGCTGAGCATCACCCTGGGCTTCGCCCTGATCTCGCTGATGACCAGCTTCATCGCCGCCGACACGCTGTTCATGGTGCTGATGGCCGTGAGCGGCATGTCCGGCACCGTGACCTGGATCGTCATCGCCCTGGCGCAGTACAAGTTCCGCCGCGCCTACCTGCGCGACGGCGGCCAGCTCAGTGACCTGAAGTACCGGGCACCGTGGTTCCCGCTCCTGCCGATTCTGTGCATCGGCCTGTGCTGCTCGCTGTTCGTGTTCCTGGCCATGGACGCGACACAGCGGCCTTCGCTGTACTGGGGCTTCGGCTTTATCGCGATCTGCTACGGCGCTTACTACCTGATCCAGCGCAAGCGGCAGATGGTGCTGGCGCCGACCGTGCCGGTGTAGGGCGGGCAGCGGTAAACCAAAACGCGACAGGTAACTGTCGCGTTTTTTGTTGGTGCTCAAGGTGGGCGTCGGGCATTCGATTTTATCGCGAGCAAGCTNCGCGACAGGCGGCGCAGCCGCCGCTCCCTCTGTAGCCAGTTGTTCAAAGTTGTAACACCACGCCGGCCGCTCACCGCGGAACAGAAAAATAACTCAATGAAAACAATCGAGTAGCGTCAGTTTACGGCTGTTACAAGGCCCTGGGCCGCGGATTGTCGCCTTGCTGAACACTCGTTTAGTATCGTCGGCAAGTCGTCCCCACCTCACGCCAAACACAATAATTCGAGGACTCACATGACTACTCCATCGTCGCTGCTCTGCCAGGTCGAAGCAGGCGTTGCCTGGATCACCCTCAACCGCCCCGACCAACGCAATGCGCTGGACATTCCCACGCTGCAAAAACTCCATGGCCTGCTGGATGACTGCAACGCCGATCCAGCGGTCCGGGTGCTGGTGTTGACCGGCAGCGGTCGCAGTTTCTGCGCGGGCGCCGATCTGGCCGAGTGGGCCGAAGCCGAGGCCCGGGGGGCGCTGGAAAGTTATGGCTGGACCGAAACCGCCCACGCGCTGATGGGCCGCCTGTACGGCCTGGATAAACCGACCATCGCCGCGATCAACGGCACCGCGGTCGGCGCCGGCATGGACCTGAGCCTGTGTTGCGACCTGCGCATCGCTGCCCGATCGGCGCGGTTCAAGGCTGGCTACACCAGCATGGCTTACTCGCCGGACGCCGGCGCCAGTTGGCACCTGCCGCGGCTGATCGGCAGCGAACAGGCCAAGCGCCTGCTGTTTCTCGATGAGCCCTGGGGGGCCGAACGTGCCCTGGCGGCCGGACTGGTCGGGGAGCTGTGCGCCGACGAACAGCTGCCGAGTGTGGCCGCGGCGCTGGCCGCACGCCTGGCCAGCGGGCCGACCTTCGCCTTTGCCCAGACCAAGCAGCTGCTGCGCGAAGGCGCCGGGCGCAGCCTGCCCGAGCAACTGCGGGCCGAGCTGGCCGCCGGCCTGCTGTGCGGGCGCAGCGCGGATGGCGCCGAGGCCTTGCGCGCCGCTACGGAAAAACGCGCGCCGAACTTTATCGGTCGCTAGGCCCAACCCCGTAGGAGCAGCCGGTCGAGGCTCGATTGCTCGCGCTGTGGGCGCCGCGCTGTGTCAGGCATGACGCCATCGCGAGCAAGCTCGCTCCTACAGGTCCTTCAATAAAAATGCACAACAGGTAGCGCCATGAATTTCCAACTGAGCCAAGAACAAGAAATGTTGGTGGATGCGGTCCGCAGCTTCGTCGCCAAGGAACTGCTGCCCCACGAAGAGGCGGTGGACCGCGCCGACGAAGTCCCTCCGGAACTGGCCGCGCAGATTCGCGGCAAGGCCATCGCCGCCGGTTTCTACGCCTTCAACATGCCCGAGGAAGTCGGCGGCGGTGGCCTGGACTATCTGTCCCAGGCGCTGATCGAGCGCGAGCTGTCCAAGTGTTCCTGGGCCCTGCATGTGTTTGTCGCACGGCCGTCGAAGATTCTCATGGCCTGCACCGGCCAGCAGATCGACGACTACCTGCTGCCCTGCATCCAGGGCGAGAAGATCGACTGTTTTGCCCTCACCGAACCGGGCGCCGGCTCCGATGCCAATGCGATCAAGACCCGCGCGGTCCGCGACGGCGACGACTTCATCCTCAATGGCAGCAAGCATTTCATCAGCCACGCCGGCCACGCCGATTTCGCGATCGTCTTCGCCGTGACCGACACCTACGAGCACAACGGTCGCAAGCGCAACGCCGTGACCGCCTTCCTGGTGGACCGCGGCACCCCGGGCCTGACCATTCGCCGCGGGCCCAAATGCGTGAGCAACCGCGGCTACCACACCTTCGAGATGTTCTTCGACGACTGCCGCGTGCCGGCGTCCAAGGTGCTGGGCGAAGTCGGCAAGGGCTGGGACGTGGCCAACGCCTGGCTCACCGCCGGCCGGGTGATGGTCGCGGCCAACTGTGTCGGCCAGGCCCAGCGCGCGCTGGATGTTTCGCTGCAGTGGGCGGCGGATCGCCAACAGTTCGGCCAGCCGATCGGCAGCTACCAGGGGGTGTCGTTCAAGCTGGCCGACATGGCCACGCAGATCCGCGCGGCCGAGCTGTTGACCCTGCACACCGCCTGGAAGATGGACCAGGGCAGCATGACCGACGGCGAGGCCGGCATGGCCAAGCTGTTCGCCAGTGAAGTGCTCGGGCGCGTGGCCGACGAAGCGGTGCAGATTTTCGGCGGCATGGGCCTGATGGACGAGGGGCCGGTGGAGCGTATCTGGCGCAATGCGCGGATCGAGCGGATCTGGGAGGGCACTTCGGAGATCCAGCGCCACATCATTTCCCGCGAACTGCTGCGTCCGCTGTTGCGCTGAGCCGCCTGGAGAATGCCCATGACCCAGATTCTTCGCGACAACCTCAAACGTCTGCTCGCGCCGCGCCACCTGGCCTTTATCGGTGGCCGCAGCATGGCCCGGGCGCTGCGGCGCTGTGCCGAAGGCGGTTTTCAGGGCCAGATGTGGCTGGTCAACCCGCAGCATGCCAGCCTCGAAGGCATACCCTGTGTGCCCAGCGTGGCCCAGCTGCCCTGTGGCCCGGATGCGGTGTTCGTCGCCACCAACCGGGAGCTGACCCTGACCTGCGTCGCCGAGCTGGCGGCCAAGGGCGCGGGCGGGGCGATCTGCTATGCCTCGGGCTTTGCCGAGACCGGCGCCGCGGGCCAGGCCCTGCAACGCCAGTTGCTCGACGCCGCCGGCAACATGGCGCTGCTCGGCCCCAACTGTTATGGCTTGCTCGACTATCTGCACAACGCGGCGCTGTGGCCGGTGGCCCATGGCGGCCAGCCGGTGGAGAAGGGCGTGGCGGTGCTGACCCAGAGCGGCAACTTCGCCTACAACCTGTCGATGAGCGACCGCTCCTTGCCGGTGGCCTACATGGCCTCGGTGGGTAACCAGGCGCAACTGGGCATCGCTGAACTGATGGACGTGCTGCTCGACGAGCCACGGGTCACCGCCATCGGCCTGCACCTGGAAGGCCTGAAGAACGTGCCCGGCTTCGCCAGGGCGGCGTACAAGGCGCTGGAGAAGGGCATTCCGATCGTTGCGCTGAAAACCGGGGTGTCGCAGATCGGCGCCGAGCTGGCCTTGAGTCACACCAGTTCGCTGTCCGGTTCCGATGCGCTGTACGACAGCCTGTTTGCCCGTCTCGGGGTGATCCGCGTCAGTGGTTCGGTGAGTTTCGTCGAGACCCTCAAGGCCGCCGCCTGCGGCAAGCTGCCGGCGGGCGACAGCCTGGTGGCGCTGGCCTGCTCCGGTGGCGATGCCGGGTTGATCGCCGACTATGCCGAGCGCAACGGGGTGAGCCTGGTCAAGTTCGATGACAGCCAGTGTGCCGAACTGGCCCAGGTGTTGCCGGCCTACGCCAACCTGGTCAACCCGCTGGATTTCACCACCGCGATCTGGGGCGATGGCGAGGCCCTGACCCGCATGCTCGACAGTGCCCTGCGCAGCCCAGCCGACGCGGCCATGCTGGTGCTCGATTACCCGGCCGAATTCACCGGCGAGCGCCAGGAGTGCGACCTGCTGCTGGAGCTGTACTGCGCGGCGCTGGAGCGCCACGGCAAGACCGGTTTCGTCACCTCGGCCTTTCCCGAACTGCTGCCGGCCAGTGCCCGCGAGCGTTTGCACGCCCGGGGCGTGGCGGCCTTGCAGGGGGTGGAGGACGCCCTGGCGGCCTGGGCGCGCATCGCGCGTTATCAAACGACCCGCCAGGCCCTGCTGGACCTCGGTGAGGCGGCGCTGACGCCCCTGTGCCCGCAGGCCTTGCCGGGTTCCTTGTCAGGGGGCGGACGGCTGCTCGACGAGTGGCAATCGAAACAGGCCTTGCAGGTCTTCGGCCTGCCGATCCCCAGCGGGGTCTTGAGCACCCCGGACGATGCCCTGCAAGCGGCCCAGGGGATGGGTTACCCGCTGGTACTCAAGGCGGTCAGCACGCAGTTGCCGCACAAGACCGAGGTCGGCGCGGTGGCGCTGAACCTGGGTTCTCCGGCGGCGTTGAAGGGCGCGCTGGAGCAGATGGGCGCGCGGATCGCCGCCTGCGCCCCGCAAGTGCCGTTCGCCCAGGTGCTGCTGGAACCCATGGCCAGTGCGCCGTTGGCCGAGCTGATTGTCGGCATCAAGCGCGAAAACGACTTTGCCCTGGCGCTGGTCATCGGCGCGGGGGGCGTGCTGGTGGAACTGCTCCAGGACAGCCGCAGCCTGTTGCTGCCGACCACCGATGGCGCCATTCGCGCGGCCGTGCTCAGCCTGCGCAGCGCGGTGCTGCTGCAGGGCTTTCGCGGGCGCGAGCCGGCGGACCTCGACGCGCTGGTGGCGGCGATCCGCGCGGTGGCGGACTACGCCTGCGAAAACGCCGAGCAGTTGCTCGAACTCGATGTGAACCCATTGTTGGTCGGTGCCCGGGGCACCCTTGCGGTCGATGCGTTGATACGCCTCGGCCAGGCTTGAGGAGATGAACATGTACAGCACTACCTTGACCGGCGGCCAGGCCCTGGTACGCCTGCTCGCCAACTACGGTGTCGATACGGTATTCGGCATCCCCGGCGTGCACACGCTGGAGCTGTATCGCGGCCTGCCCGGCAGCGGCATCCGCCATGTCCTGACCCGTCACGAGCAGGGCGCGGGTTTCATGGCCGACGGTTATGCCCGGGTCAGCGGCAAGCCGGGGGTGTGTTTCGTCATCACCGGCCCCGGCGTGACCAATGCCGCGACCGCCATCGGCCAGGCCTACGCCGACTCGATCCCGATGCTGGTGATTTCCAGCGTCAATCACACCGCCAGCCTCGGCAAGGGCTGGGGCTGCCTGCACGAAACCCAGGACCAGCGGGCGATGACCGCGCCGATCACCGCGTTCTCCGCGGTGGCCCTGAGCGCCGAGGACCTGCCCGAGCTGATTGCCCGCGCCTACGCGGTGTTCGACAGCGAGCGCCCGCGGCCGGTGCATATCTCGGTGCCACTGGATGTGCTGGCCGCGCCGGTGGCCCGGGACTGGAGCGCTGAAGTGCGGCGTCGCCCGGGTCGCGGCGTACCGACGGCGCAGGCCTTGGACCAGGCCGCGGCCAAGCTGCAGGCCGCCCGACGGCCGATGATCATCGCCGGTGGCGGCGCGCTCGATGCGGCGCAGGAGCTGCAACAGCTCAGCACGCGCCTGGCCGCGCCGTTTTTCAGCAGTGTCGCCGGCAAGGGCCTGCTGGCGCCGGATGCGCCGCTGAATGCCGGCTCGACCCTGTGTGTCGAGCCGGGCTGGCAACTGATCGGCGAAGCCGATGTGGTGCTGGCGGTAGGCACCGAGATGGCCGACACCGACTATTGGCGCGAGCGCCTGCCGCTGAACGCCGAGCTGCTGCGGGTGGATATCGACCCGCGCAAGTTCAATGACTTCTATCCCTGTGCGCTGGCCTTGCAGGGCGACGCCCGGCAGACCGTCGCGGCCCTGTTGCAGCGCCTGGAGCCAACGCCCCGGGACGCGACGGCGGCCATCGAGGCGGTGGCGCGACTGCGGGCGGCGGTGCGCGCCGGCCATGGTCCCCTGCAACTGATCCACCAGGCGATTCTCGAACGGGTGGCCGCGGAGCTGCCGGAGCAGGCCTTTGTCAGCAGCGACATGACCCAGCTGGCTTACACCGGCAACTACCTGTTCGCCAGTCGGGCGCCGCGCAGCTGGTTGCACCCGACAGGCTACGGCACCCTGGGTTATGGGCTGCCGGCGGGGATCGGCGCCAAGTTCGGCGCGCCGCAGCGGCCCGGGCTGGTGCTGGTCGGCGACGGCGGCTTTCTTTACACCGCGCAGGAGCTGGCGACCGCCGTCGAGGAACTGGACAGCCCGCTGGTGATCCTGCTGTGGAACAACGACGCGCTGGGGCAGATCCGCGACGACATGCTCGGCCTGGATATCGAACCGATCGGCGTGTTGCCGCGCAATCCGGATTTCGCCGCGCTGGGCCGCGCCTTCGGTTGCACTGTGGCCCAGCCGCAGAGCCTGGATCAATTGCAGAACGAGTTGCGCAGCGGCTTTCGCCGCAACGGCGTGACCCTGATCGAACTCAAGCACGCCTGTGCGCGCTGACCCTCAACGCTTTTGCGGGGACTCTTACCATGCGTTTTTCCGATCTGACTCAACGTATCGCCGGTGACGGCGCCGCCGCCTGGGGTATCCACTACCGGGCCCTGGCCAAGCAGGAGCAGGGCGAGGACATCCTGCTGCTGTCGGTCGGCGACCCGGACTTCGACACCCCGGCGCCTATCGTGCAGGCGGCCATCGACAGCCTGCTGTCCGGCAATACCCATTACACCGACGTGCGGGGCAAGCGCAGCCTGCGCGAAAGCATCGCCCGGCGGCATCGGCAGCGCAGCGGCCAGCAGGTCGACGCCGATCAGGTGATGGTGCTGGCCGGTGCCCAATGCGCGCTGTTCAGCGTTGCCCAGTGCCTGCTCGACCCGGGCGACGAGGTGCTGGTCGCCGAACCGATGTATGTCACCTATGAAGCGGTGTTCGGTGCCTGTGGCGCCGTGGTGGTGCCGGTGCCGGTGCGTTCCGAGAACGGCTTTCGGGTGTTGCCCGAGGACGTCGCCGCGCGCATTACCCCGCGGACCCGGGCCATGGCGCTGAACAGCCCGCACAATCCGTCCGGCGCCAGCTTGCCGCGTGGCACCTGGCAGGCCCTGGCCGAGTTGTGTATCAAGCATGACCTGTGGCTGATTTCCGATGAGGTCTACAGCGAACTGCTGTTCGACGGCGAGCACATCAGCCCGGCCAGCCTGGCGGGCATGGCCGAGCGCACCGCGACCCTCAACAGCCTGTCGAAATCCCATGCCATGACCGGGTGGCGGCTGGGCTGGGTGGTCGCGCCGCCGGCGTTGGCGGCGCACCTGGAAAACCTCGCCCTGTGCATGCTCTACGGCTCGCCGGAATTTATCCAGGATGCCGCCTTGGTTGCCCTGGACAGCGGTTTGCCGGAGCTGGATGCCATGCGTGAAGCCTATCGCCAGCGCCGCGACCTGGTCTGTGAATGCCTGGCCGATTGCCCCGGCGTGCGCGCGCTGAAACCCGATGGCGGGATGTTCGTGATGGTCGATATCCGCGAAACCGGGCTCAGCGCCCAGGCGTTCGCCGATCGCCTGCTGGAACGCCATGGGGTGTCGGTGCTGGCCGGCGAAGCCTTCGGCCCCAGTGCCGCCGGGCATATCCGCCTGGGGCTGGTCCTCGGTGCGGCGCCGTTGCGCGAGGCCTGCCAGCGGATCGCCCGCTGTGCCCGTGAGTTGCTGGAGGTAGCGGTCGATGCGTGATTACAACCGACTGTTCATCGATGGGGCCTGGCGTGTGCCGTCGGGACAGGGCAGGGCCGAGGTCGCCGACCCGGCCTCCGAGCAGGTGGTCGGTAGGGTCCCTCTAGGCGACGAGCGCGATGTCGATAACGCCGTGGCCGCGGCCCGGCGCGCCTTCGGCCCATGGTCGCGAACGCCGTCGGCGGTGCGTGCTGGTTATATCCGGGCGCTGGCCGGGCAGTTGCGCCAGCGGGCCGACGAGATGGCCGCGCTGATCACCGCCGAGCTAGGCATGCCGGTGCAGTGGTGCCGTGCGGTGCAGGTCGACGGGCCGATCGTCGGGTTGGAGCAGTACGTCGAGCTCGCCGGGGCGATGGATGAAGTGCGCGAGGTCGGCAACTCGCTGGTGGTCCGCGAACCCGTGGGCGTCTGCGCCTTTATCAACCCCTGGAACTATCCGTTGCATCAATTGATCGGCAAGCTCGCACCGGCCTTGGCGGCGGGCTGCACGGTGGTGCTCAAGCCGAGCCAGGAAACGCCGCTGCATGCCTTTCTGCTGGCCGAAATGATCGAAGCCATCGGCCTGCCGGCCGGGGTGTTCAACCTGGTCAGCGGGCCGGGCTCGAAGGTCGGCGAAGCCCTGGCCCGGCACCCGGACGTCGACATGCTGTCGTTCACCGGCTCCACCGGCGCCGGGGTGCGCGTGGCCCAGGCCGCGGCGCCATCGGTGAAGCGGGTGTGCCTGGAGCTGGGCGGCAAGTCGCCGCTGTTGATCGGCGAGGATGCCGACCTGGCCGCCGCGGTGCGTTATGGCGTGCAGGACGTGATGATCAACTCCGGCCAGACCTGCACCGCGCTGACCCGCATGCTGCTGCCGGCCCGGCGTTATGCCGAGGCGCTGGAACTGGCCGTGGAAGAGGCGCGCAGCCTGCGCATGGGCGACCCTCAGGACCCGCAGACTTTTCTCGGACCGATGTGCTCGGCCTCCCAGCGCCGCACCGTGGAGGAGTACATCCGGCTCGGCCAGCAGGAAGGCGCGCGTCTGCTGTGGGGCGGTGCGGCGCAGTATGAGCGGGGCCATTATGTCGCGCCGACCCTGTTCGCCGATGTCGACAACCGCATGCGCATCGCCCAGGAGGAAATCTTCGGCCCGGTGCTGTGCCTGATTCCTTATGCCGACGAAGACCAGGCCGTCGCCCTGGCCAACGATTCACCGTTCGGCCTGTCCAGCGGGGTCTGGGCCGCCAGCCCCGAGCGCGCCCTGGGCCTGGCCCGACAACTGCGCGCCGGGCAGTGCTTCATCAACGGTGCGGCATTCAATTACCAAGCGCCATTCGGTGGCTACAAACAGTCCGGCAACGGTCGCGAATGGGGTGAGGAGGGCCTGGCCGAGTTTGTCGAAATCAAGGCCATCCAGCGCTGAGTCCGGTACCGTCGGTGGCGGGTCACAGACCTTTGTGGTCTTGTGTCTCGTCACCTTGGTGCAGTCTTTATTCCGCCTTGCTCATTGGAACATGTCTAAGGAACCTGCCATGAATGTACTGATCGTCCACGCCCATCCCGAGCCGCAATCCTTCACCGCCGCCTTGCGTGACCAGGCGCTGCGCACCCTCGAGGCCCAGGGGCATCAGGTGCAGGTCAGCGACCTGTACGCCATGCAATGGAACCCTGTGGCCAGTGCCGCCGATTTTTCCTCGCGGGAGAATCCCGACTACCTGGTGTACGCACTGGAACAACGCCTGG
The DNA here is from genome assembly GCF_052044735.1 of Pseudomonas sp. 22526. NCBI lineage: Bacteria > Pseudomonadati > Pseudomonadota > Gammaproteobacteria > Pseudomonadales > Pseudomonadaceae > Pseudomonas > Pseudomonas sp. 22526. The sequence continues at coordinate 96,507 of NZ_JBQENK010000007.1, read as the reverse complement.
GGGTGAAAAGCCAGTCGATCGCCGCGGACATCCGCCAGGAACTCGACAAGCTGCTGTGGGCCGACCTGCTGATCCTGAATTTTCCGATCTTCTGGTTTTCGGCGCCGGCGATCCTCAAGGGCTGGATCGACCGGGTGCTGGTGTCCGGCGTCTGCTATGGCGGCAAGCGTTTCTACGACCAGGGCGGCCTGAGCGGCAAGAAGGCGCTGGTCAGCGTGACCCTGGGCGGTCGCGAGCACATGTTCGGCGAGGGGGCGATCCATGGGCCGCTGAACGACATGCTGCGGCCGATCCTGCGCGGCACCCTGGCCTATGTCGGGCTCGAGGTACTGGAGCCCTTCGTCGCCTGGCATGTGCCCTATATCAGCGATCAGGCCCGCGAGGAATTCCTGGTGGCTTATCGGCAGCGACTGGAGCAGGTGGCCGACGACCTGCCCATCGAGTTTCCACGTTTGTCGCAGTTCGACGAGGCGCTGTACCCGCTCGGCTGACGAGACCCGGGCGCCCAGGCAGATGGTTGGACCAGTGCTTGGCTATGCTGTTTGTGCCGACCGCCGGTCCGCTGTCGCCCCTTGCAACCTTGGGCTTCATGGCCTGACCGTCGGTTCGCGCTGCCGAAAAACCAGGGGCCTGGAGTAACCTGACACGCAGCACTTCGCCCGGGCCGAATCGGAGGACAGGGCATGAATGATGAACCCCGCGAGCAGGGTGAGCCGTTCAAGCGGCTGTTCTTCGCCTTGCCCTGCACAGCCGCCCAACGCCGGGCCATTGCCCAGTGGCGCGGCGCGCTTGGCCTCAGGAACGGCCGGCCGGTGGCGGCGGAAAACTTTCATTTGACCCTGATGTTCCTGGGCTCGGTCGCGGTGGCGCAGATCCCGGGGATCTGCACCGCGGCGGCGGGCGTGCGCACCTCCGGTGAGCCGCTGGACGTCCCGCTCGACCGCCTGGAGGTCTGGCGCCGGGCCGGGGTCTTGTTGCTGGCGCCGACACAAGCGCCGCTGGAGTTGCGTCAGCTGGTGTATGCCTTGCAGGAAGCGCTGCTGCCGCTTGGGTTGGTCGATTCGCCGCGGGAGTTTCGTCCGCACTTGACCTTGATGCGCGACTATCGGGCGCCGGTGCCCGAGTCCGAGACCCCTGCGGATTTTCACCTGAGTGCCCGGCACTTCGCCCTGTTCGAATCCCATAAAGGCCGTTATCGGCCGCTGGCCGAATGGGCGCTGGCGCGGTGATTGGGGGCGCCATCTCGGCAGATTCGCCGACCGGCCGAAATCCGCGTGCCTCAAGGCTTGCAGGCTATAGTTGAGGGGCCGAATCAACGGGAGGGGAGCATGCGTCAGATCGTCAGCAAAGAGCCCTGGTGGGCGGCGCCGCCGAAGCCGGGCCAGGATGAGTCCGAGCTGGAGTGGGGCTGGCTGGTCACCTACAGCGAGGGCGAACCGCGTTTCGAGTTCGTCAAGGAGCGTCCTTCGGAGCAGGAGATTCGCCAGCGCAAGAGTTGCCGGACCACGCCATCCGAGTAGCCTGTGGGCGCAGCGCTCACTGCTTGTAGCCGATCTGCCGCAACAGGTTCTTGCGCCACAGGATGTCGTCGTCGCCTTCCAGGCCCTTGGCGCAGAAGCCATCCACCACCCCCAGCACCGCCCGGCCCTGCGCCGTTTCAGCGAGAATCACCTGGGTCGGGTTGGCGGTCGCGCAGAAGATGCGGCACACCTCAGGCACCATCTTCAGGGTGTTGAGCACGTTCAACGGATAAAAACCGTCGCCGAGAAACAGGATAAAGCTATGGCCGGCGGCGATCGCCTGGGCGTTTTTTTGCGCCAGCGCGATCATCGCCGGATCGCTGCCGGACCAGCGCACCAGGCATTGGCCGGAGGCTTCGCAAAAGGCCAGGCCAAAGGCGATGTTCGGCACGGCGCCGACCAGGGCTTCGTGGATGTCCTCGACGGATTTGATGAAGTGGGTCTGGCCGAAAATGAAGTTGGTGGCTTCCGGCTTGTCGATGGTCACGCTGATCAGTTGCATCTGGAACCTCTCCTTGCCGATGTCGCGCGGCGTGGGGGGCATTGGCGAAAAGGGTGGGCCCGTCGCAGCCGTTATCGCGGCGACGGGATTGCTTCCAGCAACAGATCAAGCATAGCCACTCATCGAGTCGCCACGCTCAGTGCCTAGAACTTCGCGTAATTCAATGCATCGACAATCAGCGAGCCGCCCACGCCGGTCAGCGACAGCAGCAGGGCGCGTACCAGAGGTTCTTGCGAGTAGCGCGAGAAGGCTCCGGTATCGAGAGCATCTATGCGTCCGCGGATCAGTTTGAGCTTGTTGTAGACAGGTGTGCTGTCGGTGATTTCCAGCAGGTAGTCATCAAGGCGCCGTAACGCTGCGCCACGTGCCTTTTCTGCGGCACGGCGTAGCGACAGCGCGGACGTGAGCAATATCAGGGTGGTCAGCAGGAAGGAAATGACGATGCTGGGTGGGGTCGGCCAGTTGTCGAACACGCTGTTGCGCGAGGCAATCAGGATCAACATGACCACCGTCGGGGCATAGATCAGGCGATTGACGGTCGCCGTGCGCTTGGCGATCAGTTGCATGTCCACCCAATCGTCGATGCAGGGGTGCAGAGAAACACCGAAGAGCCTCTGGTGCTCCTTGCGTAACTCTTTTGGCCAGATCGCATAATGCTTGCTCAGGTTGCGGATGAATCGCGTCAGCAGGCGGTTGGCATCCACCACCCAGAACACCAGCAACTGGAAGGCCAGGGTGGGCAGCAGCCAGCTCAACATCCAGATCGGCGACTCGCCCCGAATGGGCATTCCTTCCATTGGCCAGAGCACGAAGAGTGCGCTGGTGGCGACCATGAATATCCAGGTGGCGAGGATGCTGCGCAGCATGCGGGCACCGAAGGTGCCACCCACGCAGTGTTCTTTCCAGAAGCTCGTGACGAAAATGATCCTGCGCTTGTCTGCAGCATAGGGCTGGACCGCGGCTGTCAGTCGCTTGGGCATGCTCCAGTCGCGACTGTTGGTCGAGAGCGGGAACAGGGTCAGGAACAGGCAGCGTCCAAGCGCGGCGCGCCACTTTTGCAGCCTTGTCCCCTTTTCCCTGCGAGCGAGACGCCGCAGCTGGCCCCACAGGCTCATCCGCAGCCTGCTCATGTACAGATCCAGGTGGTAGGCCTTTTCGATCTCGAGACTGTTGATGCGCAGGTTGCGCCAACCCCAGGCCAGCGCCGTGATCGAGATGACCACGGCGAGCAGGCGCAGGGCCACGGTGGGCCAGGCACTGATGCCCTCGAACAGGAACATCGGCTCACCCAGCCCGTCCTCCGTCAATACACGCCGGATCTGGTACATCCACAGCAAGGCCAGGACGAATACCACGACCGGTACCATGAGGTACCACGCCGAGGCGTCGAACAATCCACTGCTTGCAGGGACGGGGGGCTGTCCGGCTTGCGCTGGTTCGGGCTGATGATGGCGGATAAGTTCCGAGCAGACGATGCCCAACAGGATCAGCACGAAGGCAGTCCACATGAACTCCACACGCCAGAACCGCATGGCGAGCCATACCGACAGTCCGGACACCACATAAAGCGTCAGCGGGATACTGCGCACCCAGGCCGGCAGTTCGTCGTCGCTGGATTGCACATAAGTCCACCACCAGCCAAGGAGCGTCACCAATACCAGCAGGATGAACGTAAGCGGCCCCGCCCAGAAAAACGACTGATTCTCATCGAGCTTGTCGCGTACCGACTGGGAGAGTTCGGGATAAGGAGGTGGCGACGGATCCTGCAGGCAGCGCAGCGCCATGATGTCGTGCGTTGCTTGCCGGGTCTGGCCGGGTGCGGCGCAATCCTTGGGGCGTTCGGCGCTGAGCTTTCTCGACAGGGGGATGAAGCCGCTGATGCCCACCTCATAGATGCCCGGCGAAAGCAGCTCCGATGTGGCGTAGTCGAACTTCGCCCGCTTGGCTTCGTAGGGCTGTGGCGCCTGCGCGGCCAGAACCGCGATGAACACGGCACTTTGCAAACTGTCGCGGAACGGAGGGACATCCTGTTGCAGGGCGCGCGTCAGCGTAAGTCCGTAGGGCGCTGCCAGGACCAGGTTGCGGGTGGTCTGGGCCTGACCGCGCTGGAGCATGCGCGCATCGAGGTTGGTCGAGAAAAACACCTTGTTCGGCATCCGCCCCTTGAGGGCCTGCAACACCAGCAGCTTGTCGTAGGTATCGGCCCCCAGCACCCCGATGGCGCCGATACCGCTGGTGCCCTTGCGGCGATAGGCTTCGTCCTCGCGGGCGATGTGGTCGGCGAGGCGGCGCAGATAGTCGAGCTGGGAATTGCCGTCGGATCTCTCCAGCGGGCTCAGATCCAGGGTGTTCTTGTCCTTGCTGTTCTTATTGTCCTCGCTAGCGGGCGCTTTGTTGGCGCTTGCGGCTTCCTCCGGAAGGCGTCCGTCCATGCCTCGCAGATAGCTGAAGCGCAGTACCCAGTCATTGACGGCCGCCTGGTCTTTGCCGTCGAGGTGGGCATCCTCCGCAACCTTGGATTTGAAACTCTCGATCAGGGCGCGGCTGTAGAAACTGTCCCACTCGGAGACCAGCGCGATGCGATTGAGGCGCGGCCAGCCTCTAGCATCGCAATGGGTTCCGACCAACTGCGGTGCCCCTTCTCTGCATTGCACACCCGCGACTGGATCCACACGGCGCAGTTTCAGCTCCTCCAGCAGCAGGCGCGTCATGGTGCCGTCATGGCTGACGGTGCGCAGCAGTTTCATTGCTTCAGGCGTCGCAGGTGTTTGCTGTTGGGAGGCGACTTTGCCGGGCGAGGGCTTGCCCAGGGCACGCATCAATGTTTCGTGATCAGCGGTGGCCAGGGGGGAGTAGATCTCGATATCGGGTTTGGCGCGGCCGTTGGCTTCGTCCCGATACATATCGAGCAAGACTTTCGAGGTGGAAGGGCCGATGACCTTCAGCAGTGCCCGGTCGGGCTCCTTCGGGCAGGTGTTTGGGGGACCGCAATCCGAATGATCCCTGTTCTGCAGGGTGAGGCGCAATGTTTCGAGTCGTTGTAGCGGGTTTGAACCCAGATATTCCTGCTTTACCCAGAGCAGTATGGTCTGGGCGGATGGGCGCGGCCTATTGTCCATATCCCTGGGTGGGTCGAATGGATTGGCGATGAAGGTTTCATAGGGGATTTCTACGCGCTTCAGCTTGCCTTGCGCATCGGTTTGCAGCGTGCCCGAGAGGTCGTCTGCAAGGCCCAGGCAGCGGATGTGTTGCTCGTCCTCGGGCACCATGCGGGAGTTTTTGAACCCGGCCAGGATTGCATAACGAATGCGCCGGCGCATTTCCACTTCATCGGCGTATGGGCCGCCTTCGACCAGCGCCACCATGAATTGGGGAGGCTCTGGAGTTTGCTGCTGTTTGGCGTCCAGCCCCAATGGCGGGCTGACAACAGGCTTGTGACTGCACTCAAAGTCAGCGCCTGGGGTCTTGTTACTCTCCTTGAACTTTTTGCGATAGCGCTCGAACGCATCGAACGGGTCCTGCCACAGACGGGCTTCTATCGGTGGCTGCGTCTGGAATTGTGCACCGATGGGGCGTGGTTCGAGGAACGGCTCGCGGGTGAGGGCGAAGGTCGAGACGACCAGGCTGAGGATGAGGGCGCTACCCGGTAACCAGAGGACGAGGTTGTTACCCGAGCCATTGCTGTTGTCCATGGTCTTTTTCCCCTTCCTTAGGTGTAGGGCCGACCGCTATGCATAGGTATAGCCCCCGGATTGCGCTTTATCTACTGGCCTCCCGACGCTGCAAGGAGGGTGCTGCTGGGCCGATCGAGTGCGCTTTCAAGCGGCCTGGGGAGCGAGAGGGATCCGGCTGCTAGCCGGTGGCTTCATGCTGGGGGCGGGAACAGGATCGGCGGTCATGCGGCGGGAGCCCAAGGCTGCTATTCCTTCCCTTGGGACAATCGTTTCAGACCAGACGGAATGCGGGTCGATGCCGATGCGTGGCCGTGGTCAAGGTGCCTGCCAGGTGCGCGCGCAGAACAACGGGCGCCAGTTTCGCTGGAGGTGGCAAATGTTATTCATTGTCAGCTGGTCAATCAGCCCCGAACGTCGCAACAGTGCGATCGAACGATTTCTCAAGACCGGTGGGGCGCCACCCGCAGGGGTGAGCATGCTGGGACGCTGGCATGCCGTCGGCGGCATGACGGGGTTTGGTGTCGCACAGACCGACGATCTCACGCTGATGCAGAAATGGGTGCTGGAGTGGAGCGACCTGCTCAGGATGGACGTGCACCCGGCGCTGACCGATGAACAGGCCGCGCCGTTGCTGGCGGCGGTGATCGGCAGGCAATAGCCGTTGGCGATCGGCCTGGGGCTGTTGCTTCGGCAAGAGCGGAACAGAACTGGAGGTTGTCATGCCTAAATTTGTGATTGAACGCGATTTTCCGGGCGCTGGAGCGCTGTCGGCGCAGGATCTGCAAGGGATCGCGCAAAAGTCCTGCGAGGTGCTCGATGAAATGGGGCCGCAGGTGCAGTGGCTGCACAGCTACGTCACGGGCGATAAAATCTACTGCGTCTATATCGCGCCAAACGAGGAACTCATCCGCGAGCATGCCCGGCAAGGCGGCTTTCCGGCGGACCGGGTATCGCGGGTGACCTCGATCATCGATCCGACGACAGCGGAGTAGTGTCTTGCGGTGACAGGCGCGCGCCTGGCTCGGCGTCCCCTTGCCCCAGGGCGAGGTGATGCCGCTGGCAGGAAACCAGGCCGTCCTCGGGGCGGCCTTTTTCATGGGCGCGGCGTGCCGCGTTAGCGTCGCGGGGCGTCTTGCCAGACACAGGCTCGGCTATGCTGCACAGTCGACGGCCGGTTTGCGGCCGATGTCCAAACCTTGAACCAAGAGCGCCATGAGAAAAACCACCCAGCAGCTGTTGCTCCACGAAATCGCCGACTGGCGCCACCGTGGCCTGATCGATGCCGAGGCGCAGCAGCGGCTCGGCGCCCTGTATGAACGTCCCGAGCACCGCTTGTCCACGGTCCTGCAATGGCTGGGCATCGGCGCGGTGCTGCTGATCGGCATGGCGGTGCTGGGCGGCATTGGCCTGCTGGCCGAGTCGGTGCTGGTGGGGGCGGTGCTGTTTTTCGCCGCCGGCGTCGGGCTGTGGCTGATCGGCGCGCGCCTGGCCCGCGACCCGGCGCGGCGCATGCCGGTCACCGGGGTGGCGATCCTGACCATCGGTTTGATCCTGATGGGCGCCAGCCTGTTGCTCGGCAGCTCCGACAGCGAGACCGGCGAGTTCGGCAACCTGCCGCTGGCGCTGCTGGTCACCGCCGCCCTGAGCATCGCCACCGCCTATGGCTATCGCCTGCGCTGGCCGCTGCTGCTGGGCCTGCTCTGTGTCTTCCACGGTTTGGGTTCGTGGGAGTGGTATGGCGGTTCCGGCACTTACTATTTCGGCATCCAGGACCGGCGCTCCATGGCCGTGATCGCTGGGCTGGTCGCGCTCCTGGGGCTGTGGCACCAGCGCGCCGAGGATCATGCCTTGCGCCGGTTCAGCGGCTTCGGACGGCTGTATGTGATCTTCGGGCTGCTGTACTTCAACTGCTCGCTGTGGTTCCTCAGCCTGGAGGAAGCTTACCGCCAGGGCCTGACCTGGACCCTGTTGTTCACCCTCGGCGCCATTGCCCAGCTGGTGCTCGGTGCGCGTTTCAAGCACCCCAGCTTCACTGGCTTCGGCGTGGTGTTCCTCGGCATCGACCTGTACACGCGTTTTTATGAGTACGCCTGGGAACATCTGAGCGCCGCGGTGTTTTTTGCCCTGGCCGGCGCGGTGGGCATGCTCCTGGGCTGGTTGTTCGAACGCACCGCGCTGCGCGCCGGGGAGGCTGGCCAATGAACCCGGATCGCCGTAATCGCCAGGTGCACAACGCCCTGGACCAATGGCTGCGCGACGGCCTGATCGACACCCAGGCCCACGCGCGGATCGCCGAGCTGTACCCGCTGACCCGCTGGGACTGGCGCTCCCTGGGGCGCTGGTTCCTGACCTTCGGCGCCATCAGCCTGGCGGCTGGGCTGTTGATCCTGCTGCATGAACACCTGACGTTCACCTTGCCGAAACTGGCGGGCGGTCTCGGTGTGTTGATGGTCGGGTTGTTCGGCGCCGGGCGCTGGCTGCTGGGCAAGCAACTGAAGCTGCTCGGCGCGACCCTGGAGTTGCTTGGCGGCTTTGCCCTGATCGGCCTGAGCCTGGTGCTGGGCCTGATCTACTCCGACGGCTCGGGCAACTGGCCGGCGCTGTTGCTGGTGGACCTGCTGCTGTTGCTGGCGCTCAGCTATGGGCTGAACAACGCCTTGCTGCTGACCCTGTGCAGCGTGCTGTTCTTCGTCTGGTTCGGCGGGCGCAGCGGTTATGAATCGGGCTGGGGCGCCTACTGGTTCGGCATGAACTATCCGCTGCGTTTCCTCGGCGCGGCCCTGGCCATGGCCCTGTTCGGTTTTGTTCATCTGTGGGGCGAGGCGTCATGGCTGGCCCGTTATCGCGGCTTTGCCAAGGTGTGGATTTCCGCCGGGCTGTTCATGGCCCAGATGTCGTTGTGGCTGCTGTCGCTGTTCGGCAGCTACGACCTGATCGACGGCCCCTGGCACCTGGCCGAGTCCGGCGAGCTGGTGCTGTTCAACGGGCTGTGGGCGGCGTTCAGCCTGGGCCTGTTGGCGCTGGGCATTCGCCTGCGCTTTTCCATGCTGGTGGGCTATGGCGCGACCTTCTTCATTATCCAGCTGTACACGCTGTTCTTCACCCAGCTGGCGGAAACCCTGGGCTGGTTCGTCAGCCTGCTGATCGCCGGCGGTAGTCTGCTGGGATTGGTGATCTGGCTGGAAGGCGAACGGCAGAAGCGCCGGGCTGGGCCGGGCGAAGCGGAATCGGCGTAGGGCAGGGGAGTAGCCCATGCCCGAAGTTGCGGGCATGGGCAGGCGGAGACGGTGTCAGGCCGTCAGCCGTTTTTCGATATCCCGGTAGGTTTCGCTGTCTGTGGCCGCCAGCAGTTTGCGGCCATCCTTGAAGGTGGCGATGAAGGTCACCTCGGTTTCCTTGCCGGCAATCAGGTAGCCCGCAAGAGCACCCACCGGACCCAGCAGCATGGCCCCGGCGATGCCGTAGCCAATGGCGTCCCTGTTGGTGATGCTGTCCTGTGTCGCGATTTCCAGATGTTTGAATGCGGAGGCTTTCACTTCGACCCCCGGCGAGGGGTTGGTGACTGTGGCCAACCTGAAGACTCCCTGACGATACTCACCATCCCCTTGTAGAAAATCACCAGCCAATACGTTGATTTTTGCCATGTTGAATATCCTTGTTCAAGCATTGCGGATTGACCATACAGCGCCGCCCCATGCCTACCGTCAATGGGTGGACGATGAAGGGCGGTACCACTGATCGGGGGTGTTGCGACTAACAGCATCGGTCTCGAGTGTAGACGTTCGTTTGATACAGATCAGTTCGTTGGTCGCAATCGCCTACCGCTCGTCCGTTTGATTCTGCGCGGGCTGCAAGGTTGTCGCGAGGTGCCTGGTGTTCATGTTCGGCAATGTTAATAAATGTTAGATTGAAAAAATACTTCACATAATCCGTTCATTGGTGGATGATCGGCCACAACCTGATAACAACAAATCACAGGACGGCCCTTCGATGTCCGACAAGGTCTCGATTCACCTGCCAAGCGACCCTGTCGCCCCCGCCGCCCGTGCTCCCATTTACCCCGCGGCCCGCCACCTGCGCCTTGCCGGCGTGGACCAGGCTGCTGTCTTCCCTGGAGTACCCCATGAATAACAAGAATGTCGGTGTCGTCGGTCTGGGCGCGATGGGCCTGGGCATTGCCCGCTCGCTGCTGCGCGCAGGTTTCAATGTGCATGCCTGTGACGTGCGTGAAGCGGTCACCCAGCAGTTCGCCAGCGAAGGCGGGGTGGCCTGTGCGTCGCCGGCGCGGATGGCCGATGCCTGCGATGTGATCATCACCGTAGTAGTCAACGCCGAGCAGACCGAAACCGTGCTGTTCGGTGGCGATGGCGCCGTGTCGGCCTTGGGGGCCGGCAGCCTGGTGATAGGTTGCGCCACCGTGGCGCCGACCTACGCCGTGGAGTTGGGCGAGCGCCTGGCCGAACAGGGCCTGCTGTACCTCGACGCGCCGATCTCGGGCGGCGCGGCCAAGGCCGCCGCCGGCGAGATGACCATGATGACCTCCGGCCCGGCTGCGGCCTACGCCAAGGCCGAAGCGATACTCGCCGGCATGGCGGGCAAGGTCTACCGCCTGGGCGATGCCCATGGCCTGGGTTCCAAGGTCAAGATCATCAACCAGCTGCTGGCCGGGGTGCACATCGCCGCATCCGCCGAAGCCATGGCCCTGGGCCTGCGCGAAGGGGTGGACGCCGATGCCCTGTACGAAGTGATCACCCACAGCGCCGGCAACTCCTGGATGTTCGAGAACCGCGTGCCGCACATCCTCAAGGCCGACTACACCCCGCTGTCGGCGGTGGACATCTTCGTCAAGGACCTGGGCCTGGTGCTGGATACCGCCCGCGCCAGCAAATTCCCGCTGCCGCTGTCGGCCACCGCGCACCAGATGTTCATGCAGGCCTCCAGCGCCGGTTTCGGCCGCGAGGACGACTCGGCGGTGATCAAGATTTTCCCGGGCATCGACCTGCCGACCGCCAAGCCCGAGCCTGTCTGAGGAAGCTTTCATGACCGATTCCACCGCACGCCCGTTTCTGGGCTGCATCGCCGACGATTTCACCGGCGCCACCGACCTCGCCAACATGCTGGTGCGGGGCGGCATGCGCACGGTGCAAAGCATCGGCATCCCGAGCCGCGAAGTGGCGGCCGGGCTGGATGCCGACGCCATCGTCATCGCCCTCAAGTCGCGCACCACGCCGGTTGCCGAGGCGGTCGAGGAATCCCTCGCCGCCCTGGACTGGCTGCGCGAGCAAGGCTGCGAGCAGATCTTCTTCAAGTACTGCTCGACCTTCGATTCCACCGCCGCCGGCAATATCGGCCAGGTCAGCGAGGCCCTGCTCAAGGCCCTGAACAGTGATTTCACCCTGGCCTGTCCGGCGTTCCCGGAAAACGGCCGGACCATTTTTCGTGGCCACCTGTTCGTCCAGGACCAGTTGCTCAGCGAATCGGGCATGCAGCATCACCCGCTGACGCCCATGACCGACGCCAACCTGGTGCGCGTGCTGCAGGCCCAGACCCAACTGAAAGTCGGCCTGCTGCGCTACGACAGCATTGCCGCGGGCGTCGAGGCGGTGCGGGCGAAGATCGCCGAACTGCGCCAGCAGGGGATCGGCATGGCCATCGCCGATGCGCTGTCCGATCAGGACCTCTACACCCTGGGCAGCGCCTGCGCCGACCTGCCGCTGCTGACCGGCGGCTCGGGCCTGGCCCTGGGCCTGCCGGGCAACTTCCGCCGCGCCGGCAAACTGCGCGACTTCGATGCGGCGTCGCTGCCGACCGTTGAAGGCGGCGAAGTGGTGCTGGCCGGCAGCGCCTCGGTGGCCACCATCGGCCAGGTCGCGGCCTGGCTGGAGGCCGATCGTCCGGCCCTGCGCATCGACCCCATGGCCCTGGCCGCCGGCAAACCGGTGGTGGAGCAGGCCCTGGCCTTTGCCCGCGACAGTGACGAAACCGTACTGATCTACGCCACCAGCACCCCGGCCGAGGTCAAGGCGGTGCAACAGCAGCTCGGCGTCGAACGCGCCGGCGCGCTGGTGGAGAACGCCCTGGGCGAGATTGCCGCGGGCCTGCGCCAGAACGGCGTGCGCCGCTTCGTGATCGCCGGTGGCGAAACCTCCGGTGCGGTGGTCAAGGCGCTGGGGGTCAACCTGTTGCAGATCGGCGCGCAGATCGACCCGGGCGTACCGGCCACCCTCAGCAACTCCGCCGAGCCGTTGGCGCTGGCCCTGAAGTCCGGCAACTTCGGTAGCCGCGACTTCTTCGCCAAGGCCCTCAAGCAACTGGCCGGAGGTGACCAATGAGCGCCGCGGCAAGGGAACAGGCCCTGCGCGAAGAGATCTGCGACGTCGGTCGCAGCCTCTACCAGCGTGGCTACACCGTGGGCAGCGCCGGCAATATCAGCGCGCGCCTCGACGATGGCTGGCTGATCACCCCGACCGATGTCTGCCTCGGCCGCCTCGATCCGGCCGCCATCGCCAAGGTCAACCTGGCGGGGGAGTGGGTGTCCGGCAACAAGCCATCCAAGACCCTGGCCCTGCATCGCCAGGTCTATGACCGCAACCCGAGCGTCGGTGGCGTGGTGCACACCCATTCCACCCACCTGGTGGCGCTGACCCTGGCCGGCGTATGGCGGCCGGACGACATCCTGCCGCCGCTGACGCCGTACCAGGTGATGAAGGTCGGGCACATTCCGCTGATCGGCTACCAGCGCCCGGGTTCGCCCAAGGTCGCCGAGCAGGTGGCGTTACTGGCCAACAGCGTGCGCGGGGTGATGCTCGAGCGCCTGGGGCCGGTGGTCTGGGAAAGCTCGGTGGCCAAGGCCAGCTACGCCCTGGAAGAACTGGAAGAAACCGCGCGACTCTGGCTGATGAGCAACCCCAAGCCCGCGCCGCTGGATCAGGCAGCCCTGGATGAGCTGCGAGAGACCTTCGGCGCGCACTGGTAGCGCGCCGCTGTAAACGACACTGCAAGTACTGCCCGGGAGCCGTCGTCAGGCTCTCGACGGCCCCGGCTTGCCTGAAAAAACAATAACAACAGGACATCCCAGCATGACGTTCCCTGACTGCAGCTGTTTTGGTTTCACCGCCGCTTCCACCTTTGAGGGAGGGGCCGCGCAATGAGCCCGCTTATCCTGATGTTGACGGCCGGCGCGGGCATCGCGCTGCTGCTGTTCCTGGTGCTCAAGTACAAGTTCCAGCCCTTTGTCGCGCTGATGCTGGTGAGCATCCTGGTGGCCCTGGTGGCCGGGGTGAAACCGGCCGACCTGGTGGCGACCATCGAAGGCGGCATGGGCAAGACCCTCGGCCATATCGCGATCATCATTGCCCTCGGCGCGATGATCGGGCGGATCATCGAGCTGTCCGGCGGCGCCGAGGCCCTGGCCAAGACCCTGATCGAGCGTTTCGGCAACCGCCGCACGCCGCTGGCGCTGACCATCGCCGGGTTCATCATCGGCGTGCCGGTGTTCTTCGAAGTGGGGGTGATCATCCTCATGCCGCTGGCCTATGGCGTCGCCCGCCGGGCGCGCAAGCCGCTCTTGGTGTTCGCCCTGCCGATGTGCGCGGCGCTGCTCACCGTGCATGCGTTCCTGCCGCCCCATCCGGGCGCCGTGGCCGCGGCCAGCCAGCTGGGTGCCGACCTGGGCCGGGTGCTGATGTTCGGCCTGCCGATCACCGCTTTCCTGTGCTACGTCGGCTACCGCGTGGCCGGGCGCATGACCCGGCGCTTCTACCCGATGACCGACGACATCCGCGCCGAAGTCTATGGCCCCCACGTGACCAACGAGGACCTGCTGGCCTGGACCAATGGCAACGGCCATGAGCAGAACCCGCAACAGGCGGCGCTGGCCGTGTCCCATATGGGCCTGGAAGAGTCCACCAGCGCCATAGTCGCCAAGCTGCCAGCGGCCCCCGCACCGGGTTTTGGCCTGATCGTCGGCCTGATCCTGCTGCCGATCGTGCTGATCCTGCTGGGCACCCTGGCCACTTCGCTGCTGCCGGCCGAATCGGCCCTGCGCGGTGTGCTGACCGTGCTCGGCGCGCCGCTGGTGGCGCTGCTGATCGATACCTTGCTCTGTGCCTGGCTGCTGGGTTCGCGCCGTGGCTGGAGCCGCAGCCAGGTGTCGGACGTGATCGGCTCGGCCTTGCCGGGCGTGGCCATGGTGATCCTGATCGCCGGCGCCGGCGGGGTGTTCGGCAAGGTGCTGGTGGACACCGGGATCGGCGCGGTGGTCTCCGACCTGCTGCGCACCACCGGCCTGCCGGTGCTGGCCCTGGGCTTCTTGCTGACCATGCTCCTGCGCGCGGTGCAGGGTTCGACCACCGTGGCCCTGGTGACCACCGCCGGGATCATCAGCCCGCTGATCGCCACCCTCGACCTGACCCCCAACCACATGGCGCTGCTGTGCCTGGCCATGGGCGGTGGCGGGTTGGCCATGTCCCATATCAACGACGCCGGCTACTGGATCTTCACCAAGCTCGCCGGGCTCAACGTGGCCGACGGCCTGCGCACCTGGACCGTCATCACCACCTTGCTCGGTACCCTGGGTTTCTGTATTACCTTGCTGATCTGGCCTTTTGTCTGAGCCGTTTTTAGGAGCCAACATGCCTCGTTTTGCTGCCAACCTAAGCATGCTCTACCAGCAACACGGGTTTCTCGACCGTTTCGCCGCCGCCGCGGCCGACGGTTTCGAAGCGGTGGAATACCTGTTCCCCTACGACTACAGCGCCGAGGAACTCAAGCAGCGCCTGAGCGACAACGGCCTGGTCCAGGCCCTGTTCAACGCACCGCCCGGCGACTGGGCGGCGGGCGAGCGGGGCACCGTGACCCTGCCGGGGCGCGAGGCGGAATTCCGCGCCGGCTTCGACCGCGCCCTGGAATACGCCGCGGTGCTGGGCAACTTGCGGATCCATGTGATGGCCGGCCTGCTGCCCTCGGAAAGCCTGCGCGAGCGCCATCACGCGGTGTACCTGGAGAACCTGGCCTACGCCACCGCCCAGGCGGCCAAGGTCGGCGTCACCGTGCTGCTGGAGCCGATCAACACCCGCGACATGCCGGGCTTCTTCCTCAACCGCCAGGACCAGGCCCAGGCGATCTGCAAGGAAGTCGGCGCGAGCAACCTCAAGGTGCAGTTCGACTGCTACCACTGCCAGATCGTCGAGGGCGATCTGGCGACCAAGCTGCGTCGCGACTTCGCCGGCATCGGCCATATCCAGATCGCCGGCGTGCCGGACCGCCACGAGCCGGACCTGGGCGAGCTGCACTACCCCTACCTGTTCGCGCTTATGGACCAGCTGGGCTACGACGGCTGGGTCGGTTGCGAGTACCGGCCGCGGGGCGATACCTCGGCCGGCCTGCAATGGCTGCGGGACTGGAAAGCCTTCTGAGGAGCGGGCGGGGCGGTGGCGCTACTTGCAGGCGCACGCCGTCCTGGAACCGTGATTCTGCGGGAATCTGAACATTTCTGGAGGTGTCGGCCTTCATCTCCCACCTGCGGGTACATTGGCTCCCTGTCGCCAGGGCCATCACTGGTGCCATCAAGGAGCAGGGGAGCATGGGCAAGTCGATATTCGTAGACCAGTCGGGCCTGGACGACGCGCCTTGTCGTCCGCACGACCTGCATTGGGAACAGATTCCCACCCTGACCCTGGAGCGCATCGAGCGCGACTACCGCCGCGCCCGGCGCACCACCATGCTTGGCCAGTGGATCAATATCGCTAGCGTGCTGCTGGTGGTGCTGAGCGCCGCCTGCGGCCTCTGGCTGTGGAACCACTTCCGCGCCCAGGGGCTGGACCAGGGCTTCGGCCTTTGGCAACTGTTTGTGCTGCTGTTCTTTTTCGCCACCCTGTGCGCGGTGGTGGAGTGGCTGCGGCGCATTCGCCGAACCACTCGGGTCGCCCTCGACGGCTTGAGCGAAGACCTGCGGGATATCGCCTGCGTGCTGTGGTTCAGAAAGCAGCACCAGTGAGCCGCACTCGCGCAGCGGCTGTCAGTCTTTCGCTGCTACGGCTTGCAGGTCGGACGGCAGCAGCAATTCCACTCCTTGTTTGCGAATCCCGTCCGCCGCGGCCTGGGCCAGGTCGTCGTCGCTGATGATCACATCGAACTGCTCCAGCCCGGCGATGCGGTACATGCTGAAAGTGCCGTACTTCGAACTGCTGGCCACCAGCACCACCTGGGACGCCGATTGCATCGCCACCTGCTTGACCTCGACCTTCAACGCCGACGGCGTGGTGATGCCGCGACGCAGGTCCCAGGAGCTGGTGGACATGAAGGCGATATCGGTCACCACCTGACGCAGGGTCGCCACCGCCAGCCCGCCGACGCAGGAATGGTTGTCGTGGTCGAGCTGGCCGCCGGTGTGGATCACCGTCACCTGCGGCGCCTCCATCAGCGCCTGGACGATGCCGAAGTCGTTGGTCACCACCGTCATGCCCGACAGCGCCTTGATATAGGGCACGATCTCCAGGGTGCTGGTGCCGGCGTCCAGGTACACCGTCATGTCCGCGTGCAGCAAGCGCGCCGCCAACCGGGCCATGGCCTGCTTCTGCGGCAGCTCGACCACCGCCTTGCTCTGGTGGCTCGGCTCGCTGTGCAACTGGCTGGCGATGCGCACCCCACCGGTCACCGAATAGGCCCGGCCTTCCTGCTCCAGCAGCGCGATATCACGGCGCACCGTCATGTGCGAGCAGTCGAACATCTCCATCAACTGATGCACGCTCAACACCTGATGCTTGCGCAACTGGCGCAAAATCAGCTCGCGACGCTGCTCGGGAATCATCGGGGCGCCGCTATCGCTGGCGATGTCCTTGGGGTTGGGCATTGAGGCTCCGGAGTGGCTGGGCAGAAGGCGGGTAACTGGCGGACATAGTAGCGAATCCGCGAGGTATGGACGAGAAGCACACGCACCCGGTTTCTCCCGTAGGAGCGAGGCTTGCCCGCNGGCACTGCGCGTGATGGCTATCGCGGGCAAGCCTCGCTCCTACAAGATTGCGCGTGTTTCTTCTGTAGGAGCGCAGCTTGCTCGCGATGAACGATAACGCGGTACCCCGGTATTGCGCGTGACGGCTATCGCGGGCAAGCCTCGCTCCTACAAGATTGCGCATGCTTCTTCTGTAGGAGCGCAGCTTGCGCGCGATGAACGATAACGCGGTACCCCGGTATTGCGCATGACGCTATCGCGGACAGGCCTCGCTCCTACAGAATGGCGTGTACAAGCGGTTACCAAGGAGCGGTCATGGACCCCAAACGTTATGAACACCTGACAATCAGCGTCGAGCCCCATGAAATGCGCATGAGCCATTGGTTGTACGCGCCCAAGGTGGTGGATGGGCGCGATGGCCGGGTGCTGCTGGACCTGAGCGGCGGGCCGTGGGACCTGGTGTCCAGTTCGCCATCGACGGCGGCAGTGGAGCTGCTGTTGCGCAAGTACCCCGGAGATCGCAAGGCTGTCTGCCTGTGCATTCGTCTTGCCGACAACAGCCTGTGGCTGGAGGGCACTGCGGTTGCCACCGTGGATATCAAACGGGCGTTGGAGAGGGCGCAGGGCTGAGCGGCGCCGTGGCGCATGCCGGCGAAGCGTCACCGGGGCCTGACGACCGTTGGTAAGCTGGCGGTTCTTTCTTTTGCCAAATGGCATTAAGATTAATGCCATCTGTCATCAGGCAGGGAGATGAGCATGACCGCCGCAGCCAAAAATACCGCCACCGTGAAACCTTCAGCCAAGGCCGAGAAGGTCAAGGGCGTTGCGCCCAAGGCCATCGCCAAGGTCGAGCCACGCAAGCCCTCCGCAAGCCGCATCCCCAAGGCCAAGGTGAACCTGCTGCGCGAAGAGGCGGCTGTCTATGCGCTGCCTTCGCCCATGGTGCGCGGGCTGCTGCCCGGCACCGACGCCGATGACCCCATGGCGGTCTTCAGGGCCACCCAACTGGGGTTCTCCCTCGGCGCGGTGATCGAGCTGGTGGAGTCGGTCGAGGCCTTCAAACGCTACAACGTGCTGTCGAAGATCGTTGGGTTTTCCGAGCGCACCCTGGCGCGGCGGCTGAAGAACCAGGACCAGGCCCTGACCCCCGAACAGAGCGCCCGCGCCTTGCACTACGCGCAAGTGCTGGAAAAGGCCGAGGCGGTGCTGGGCTCCCGGGCGCTGGCCGAAGACTGGATGACCCAGCCGGCCCTGGGCCTGGACGGCGAAGTCCCCATCGACCTGCTGGCCAACCCGGTGGGCTATGAACTGGTGACGGACTTTCTGCACCGGCTCGAGTTCGGGGTCTACTGATGCTCACCGACCCCTTGGCTCCGTCCCTGCATTTCTGGCGCCTCGACCAGGCCCGGCATGCCTCGACCTGGAACAGCGGCATCGGCGCCGAAGGCAGCGGCGGCCGCTGGAACCCCAAGGGGCTGCAAGTGGTGTACGCCAGCCTGGACGCCTCGACCGCCATCCTGGAAGTGGCGGTGCACAAAGGCTTCAAGGCCCTAGACTGCCTGCCCCACACCCTGACCGCGGCCCGGGTGCTGGACCCATCGCGGGTCCACACCGTCCGCCCCGAAGACATCCCCAACCCCAACTGGCTGATCCCCGGCACCCCCAGCCACAGCCAACAAGCCTTCGGCGCCAGCCTGCTGGAACAGCACCCCTTCGTGCTGATCCCCTCCAGCGTATCGCGCCATAGCTGGAACCTGCTGATCAACCCACTGCTGGCCACGGGGTTGTATGAACTGGTGTTGCAGGAGCGCTTTGCGCTGGATGGGCGGTTGAGTCCGCCGGAGCGGTGAGGGACTTTCAGCGCGCATCACAAAGAGACCTTTGAGGTCTTCAGTTCAGAATTCTCCTAAATACCTGCTGCCGTCCTTCAGGGTAACGTCCAGCCGCTAACTGCAACTATTCGCCTCCTCCCGGAGGCTTTTTTATGGGCAATGCGGAAGCGGACACGGATGAGCGGCTATGTACCCAACGCCCCAAAGGGCTATCGCAATAGAGGCGTGGAGCCTGTCGATCTCGGTGAGCAGCGCTGGGCTGAATACAACGACCTGCCAGCCAAGCCAGAGGCAAAAACTGGCCCTGTTGGCTGTGTCTTCGCCAAGTCCTGCACCCTGCCCAATGGGGTGATAAACCACAGCAACCCTGGCGGCTTCGTACCTGTTGAGTCGCTGAAGCAGTACGGCACCTTTGCGGTACTGGGTATTGACTCCGCGATAACCGCAGGCGGCACAACACTGCAATGGGTGGGTGGTTCGGGTAGTGCTTCGGAACTGGTAACCCGTCTTGGCGGCACCTTGGCCTTGGCGGGTTCCACGGCTGTGGGTTTCGCGGCATTACTGCTGCCTGACGATACTTCGGCTGACAGTGCGTTCTATACCTCCGAGCAATACGCGCAGTTGAGCCAAGGGAACACCCGCGTACGAGTCAACGTAAAACACCTGCCGGATGGTTCTGTGAGTGTTTACGGGTTCTATACCGGGACCAAGGCAGAGTGGCAGAAGGTGCCTGTCATCGAAGCGAAGAGCCGTGGCGATCAACGGGTAGCGGATTTGGGGAACGGAACTGAGCTCATATGGACTCCGGCAGCCGATCCAGACACCGTGCTAGGCACCCCCGCGCTGGAAGGCGCCTCGTTGAAGCCGGGGACATGGGTTTTTCCTCCCACTGAGCAGGCCGATAAGATACTGGTCAACCCAGTGCATCCACCCGACTACCAAGACGCAATCATCTGGTTTCCCAACACGGGTATTCAGCCGATTTATATTTCGCTGAGTGTTCCGGGGGACCATAGCTATTATCCAGCCCCCGACGAGCTATTGGCTTTCCCAGATGCTAAGCAGGTTAAATCCAAAAGTAGCGTTCAGGGCGGGGGGAAGAAACGTCCACGCTGGAAGGACCGCAAGGGGCGGATCTACGAGTGGGATAGCCAGCATGGAGCGGTTGAGCTTTACGACAAGCAGGGCAAGCACTTAGGAGAATATGACTCTGTTTCCGGCGAGCAGACCAAACCGGCACAGCCGGGAAGAACCACACCTAAATGAAAAGGAGTTTTTATGTATTTGCGCATCACTGGTTTTCTGCCTGACGAAGCTAACGACGACTCATTGCAGTACAAGCTGAAAGTCTCATCTGAATTTGAACAGACCGTAATGGAAATATTGGGTTGGCAGAGCTTGGCAGCCGAAGCCGATGGCGAGCTACCGCTAACCAAGGAGCAGGTCAGACAGATAGCATCTGCCATCAAAGAGTCCTTACCCGATCACCTCGATTTGTTTATTGGTGTCATTGCGTAGTGCCGCTGCTGGGTCGATACCTGGCAGAACACCGGTCAATATTGAAATTGGGATATCGCCTATGTACCTCTGTCTTACTGGCTTTTTACCTGGGGACGATGAGGACGATTCGTTGAAGTATCAGTTGAAAGTCTCATCTGAATTTGAACAGCAGATTGTGTCTCTACTGGGTCATAAAAGCCTTAATGCAATGGCAAGCGGGGAGTGGTTGTTGACGGCGGAGCAGGTTCAGCAGATCGCTGCTTTGATCAATGAATCCATTCCGGATGATCTTGATATTTTTATTGGGGTTGAGGCTTCGGGGGAGGGCATGGTTAAAGTCCGCGAGGTCGAACCGTGAGATATGCCGTTGAAGCTTTCGATAAAGAAACCGAATTTTTAGCTTTTGAGATAGACCTTCCGCACAGGTGCGATGCTCATCTGGCTGAGATTATGGAGTGGTCGTCTCCTCAGCGAGGTGACGAGGGTTACACCCTCAGTTGTGGCCAGTTAGCTGCTATTGAGAAGCTCGTCGGTAGGGCGTTTTACGACCCAAGCTACATCTTCCAACTCACTTGCAACCTGAGTTGAGTGCTGAGGCGTTTGTGCTTCCAGTTGCGACCATTCCGGATAAACGCCGATAGGTCGACACCTCATTACCGCGCGCAGAGCGCGGCTCTCCATGACTTACCGCAGTACACATATTTCCAAGACGATGGGTTAGACATAAACTGCCACGCCTTTGTCGTTGCTCCGTATCGAGCCCGGAACTAGCCTTTGATCGTCGCTGCCAACTCAGCGATTGGGCTTGGTAACCCGTTTTGATACAGGCGTAACAGTGCCCCATTTCACTATTGCAGGCGCTTTTTCTGTGCCTGCACACTCGTGCAATGGCGGCTGTGCGTGGGAGGGCTCGTCCCTGCCGGGTTCCTGTATCTCCGGTTTACCAACCTGCGCGCAGCTGCCACCCATTCGCTTGGTAACGAACGTGGCAGCTCTCACTTTGATATGGGAGTTTCAATCATGTGCGCTATCAAAACCTCCGCAAATCGTGGTCGCTTCAACGGGGTAAAAGGAGGTGCGCTATGAGCACCTCCACCCCAGTCAAAACCCTCGGCTTCGTCACCTTCGGCCCTTGCGGCGATGGCGATCAAACCCTGTTTCGCGTCAACGCCGACGTACCTCTGCACCAAGCCCTGGAACACGCTTCGACCCTGCTGTACTACGCCAAGAAACTCGTCCTGGACGCTGCCATGGAGGAGCAGGGCGAACGTTACGCCTGGGCCGCGCACTTTCTGGCGGAGATGGGTAAGGCGGTAATCGATGATGTGGGGTTGGGGCTGAGGGAAGAGGAGGTGTTGCAGGTTTAACAGGTAGGCGGATGTTGGGAAGGGCGCCGTTTCTGGGTGGCAGGGAAACGGCGTTTTTTAGAGTGGTCACCCCGGAACCGCACTGTCGATTTCCCGGAGTCTGGTTCGACTATCTTTCAGGGAGTGACGCCGATGGGTCGCAATGATCGTCGGCGCTCCCTGCCTGAGCACTTTTACGCAGACGAACGAGGAGAAGACCATGCGTAAGCTTATCGTTGCCGCTTTCATGAGTCTGGATAACGTCATTCAAGCGCCCGGCGGGCCTGACGAAGACACCAGCGGCGAATTCCGCTTCGGTGGCTGGATAGTGCCCTACGCCGACGAAGCCTTCGGCCGGGCCATACAGAAGCTGTTCTCGCAGCCGTTCGACTTGCTGTTGGGGCGGCGCACCTACGACATATTCGCCGGGTATTGGCCGCACATACAGGCCGGTTCAAGCAACAGCGCCATCGCCGACCTGTTCAACCGCGTGCCCAAACACGTCGCCACCCATAGTCCCGATACGCTTGATTGGCACAACAGCCATGCGCTGAAAGGAAACCTTGCCGACGCCATACAGGTCCTCAAACAGCAGCACGGCGCCCACCTGCTGACCCAGGGTAGCGGCGATCTGGTGCACCAACTGCTTGCCGCCGGGTTGGTGGACGAGCTTCGGCTGATGATCCATCCCATCGTATTGGGACGCGGCAAGCGCCTGTTCGACGACCAGGCACAAGCTTCGGCTTTCACTTTGGTGAGCTTGACGAGTACTCCTGGCGGGGTGTTGATTGCCCACTACGTTCGCAGTGGTGAGGTGCGCACAGGAATGTTCGAAGATTGATTAGGAAAAGCCAGTGACGTCTGACAAGTTGCTCAAGGCCTAGATCTTTTGTGGGCCTCGTCCTTGACTGGGGCAGATATGTGGTCGAGTGAAAATGCCAGTAGTAGATTTATTCCCCATCTCTCGAATGCTCTTAATTTTTGAGTTTGCTGGTCGATATAGGGAGCAATGGCGTATCTATTGTCGTAAGTTATAGGTGGTGCAGTAAGGTGACAGCAAGTAAGATGATTTTTGTAGAGAGTGAGTAAGGGGTAGGCAGTAGAGGGGGTAAGTGAAATGCTCGATTTTATAGGTGCTCTGGTCGGCTGTGTTCAACTCTTAAATGATTAGGTGCATGCTTGGTGTGGTTGTATTAAGGTAAGATGGTTTTATTTTTTTATGGTGATATCTAGTGGCATTATTGGATTTTTTCGAGATTCCCCCATCTAAAGCTCCATCTTCGGATGTTAGCGCTTTTGAAAAATTTGCAAAGGATTTCTTTGTTACCCTTTATGGTGCTGTAGTTGAAAAGACAGTCGGACGAGGCCCTGATGGTGGTGCAGATATTGTAATTAGAGTGGGGGCTGAACGCTGGCTTATAAGTTGTAAGAACTATGCTAGAGGCGCCATTCCGCGCGACGATGAAAAAGCTCCTCTTGGAGATATGCAACAGTGGGGGTGTCAGAAGTTTGTTGGGTTTTATTCGCCCGAACCATCGTCGGGTTTAGAATCAAAATTAAGGCAGACGGCTGCTAATAATTCGTCTTTCAAATATCAGATTTTTGATAGTGAAGATATTGAGCGAAATTTGATTGCCACTGCTTCTTCAGCTGGTTGGATACTCGCATTTCGCTGGTTTCCTAAAAGCTTTTCTAGGATTGCTACAGCATTAGTGCTTCCGTTTTCTGAGTATAGTAAAGATCATGTGGTTAGTGGGGGAGGTGTTTCTCGAATAGAAGGTATTCCGACAACTTTTCATTATATGGCAGGTAATCTTGAGGCTGCGAATGCTGCTACCGAAGATTTAATATTGCTTGCTAATGAGTTAGCAACTGAAAAAGCCTTCTCCAATGTGTTTATGGAGCGTATCAAAGACTTTTGCTTGGTCGTTCCTGGATCTTTCCTGCGTCCAGCCTTTACTCAAGATAGTGATGTTTTTCCTCAAGGTTTGTTTCCGAGTTGGGATATAGGGTTGGTTAGGGATATTTGCTCTGGCGGAAATAGAGTTGGTCTGAAGAGTTTGTGCGTTGTTTGGTCGTTCTGGGATTTGAGATGTGCTCAGGCTATTTATTGTTATGGTAGAACTCTTATTGATAGAGGTGAAGATATCTTAATTGATTTAAGTTCGGTCTCTATGGCGGAGCTTTTTCACGCGATAAAAAAATATGAGGAGAGGGAAGATTGTACCCATCGAGGAAATGGTCTGCGCGAGGCATTATCGCTTGCTGAAATAGCTTTGACTGGTCGTACTGCTGAGAGAGGGTACTATGCGTCTCTCCTCTGTTTTTGTCCGTCTGGGTTGAAGTCAAATATTTCGAAAGAGTATGCCTTGTCGATTCTGGCAGCCAAGTCGGGGGAGGAACAGCGACTTAGGGAGGCCGTGAGAGTGCTTATGTTGAACTTTGATGCAGAGGATCGGAGGTATGTGGAGGTAAAGAGTGTTAGTTTTTTAGAGCTTCTGGTTTCAATAAATGTTGTAGAGGCGGATTATGTTGAAAGATTGATTTCTATTGATCCGTCGCTACAGTGTCTTTCTATGCCGCTTACTGAGACTTGGCAGCCTGTTGGTCTAGCAAAAGAGTCAGTAGCTAATGCGCTAGGGTTTTCGTTAGCTCAATAGGTTTTGGGTGTTTTTTAGTCCAGAATATCGAAAGATACAAATATAAGGGTTCGTCGTGATGATACTGCCAGAACTCACCATCTGAATCTTTTTTTTGTGGAAGGTGGTATTCGCTTCTCGCCAGTAGTCGCCAGTCACAAACTTTCATTCCTGGTCGTTTGCTGAAATGGTCAGGTGAAACAAACCCACAAACCATAAGCACATCGAGCTACAACAGCTCTATAGGCGCAGTAGTGTTACGGTGTGCTGTCCAGTTGTTCCATAAACAGGCGTTCGATCTAGTGGTGGGAGCAGCTGGCGCAGGTGGCCAACTGCTCCGGTTTCAGGAGGACTTTGAAGTAGATATCTATCTGGGCAGGAGCGCGCCGAGAGATATAGGCGAAAGGATTTGCAACGCAGGCATCCAGGCCCCCCAATACCTGCACCCTATTATTACTTCAACCCAAACAACCTCCGCGCATTCCCCCGCCCAATCTTCTCCCTATCGTTCTCACTGATCAGCGCCTGATCAAACCAGTTGCTCGCCGTCGCCATGCTTTCATACGGATAGTCCGCAGAAAACAGCACCCGATCGACCCCGATTTCGCTGATGGAATCCAGCAAACCCTTGGTGTGGAAGTGGCCGGCGGTGGTCAGGTAGAAGTTGTGGCTGAAGTAGTGGCTGACCGGTTTTTTTACGTTGCCCAGGCCTTCGCCTTCGCGTTGCATGTGCAGGCGGTGTTCCAGGCGTGGCAGCATCAGCGGCAGGCCTTCGGCGAGGTGGCCGAGGATGATGGTGAGGTTGGGGTAACGGTCGAACAGGCCACTGAGCATCAGACGGATCGCGTGGGTGGCGGTTTCGTGGGCGAAGCCCCAGGCCGAGCCGACCAGCGATGGATAGCCCTCGTAGATCCGTCGCTGGCTCGGCAGCGGTTCGCGTGGGTGCAGGTAGACCGGCACGTTGAGCGCCGCGACCCGCTCCCAGAACTCCCATACCGGCGGTTCGTCCAGGTATTGCGCGGTATCGGCGTTGCCGATGTTGGTGTAGCCGTTGATCAGTGCCCCCACCATGCCGTAATCCTTTACCGCACGTTCCAGTTCGTCCGCCGCGGCCCTGGGCGATTGCAGGGCCACCGTGGCGAAGGCCTTGAAGCGCTGCGGGTGGCGGGCGACGAACTGTTCGGTGACCTGCTCGTTGGTGCGTTGCGCGAAGGCGATGGCCTGGCGCGGATCGAGCAGCGACTGGGCGCCGGGGGAGGTGAGGGACAGGATGGCGAGGTCGATGCCATAACGGTCCATATCGGCGATGCGCTGGTCGCTGTCCAGCAGTCGTCGTTCCACATCCGCCATATAGGCCCGGCCATTGCGCGTGGCTTCGCCGGAAGCATCCCACAGGCTGTTGTTCAGCTCGGTGCTGACGTGTTCCTCGAGTACGATTTTGCCTTTCATGCTGATGTCACCTCTTTAAGGATAAACAGGTACGTGGCGGGTCGACTGAGGCCTGGGCCTAGGCCTCGGCGGTCGACAGGCTGATGTGTTTGTATTCGATGAAATCGTCGATGGCCGCGGCGCCGTTCAGGCGGCCCAGGCCGGACTGGCGATAACCGCCTTCCTCGAATTCGTCGTAGACCTTGGCCCAGTCGTTGATCCACACGGTGCCGGCCTGCACCTTGCGGGCGACGCGCAGCGAGCGTTTGGTGTCGCGGGTCCAGATGGCGGCGGCCAGGCCGTATTCGCTGTCGTTGGCCAGGGCCAGGCCCTCGGCTTCGCTGTCGAAGACTTGCAGGGTCAGTACCGGGCCGAAGGTTTCCTTCTGCACGATGTCCAGCTTCGAGTCGCTGACTTCCAGCAGGGTCGGGCGGTAGAAGGCGCCGTTGGCCAGTTCGCCGTCAGTGGCGGGCCCGCCGCGGACGATGACCTTGGCGCCGGCGGCAATCGCGGCCTCGACGGCCTGGTCGACCCGCTGCACATTGGCCTTGTCGATCAAGGGGCCCATGTCGCTGCGCGGGTCGGATGCCGGGCCGACCCGCACTGCTTGCAGGCGCGCCGCCAGGCGTTCGCGCAGCGGGTCGGCGATGCCGCGCTGCACCAGCAGCCGCGAGCCGGTCATGCAGAATTGCCCGGCGAATACGGTCAGGGCTTTTTCCAGGACCGGCAGGGCGGCATCGAGGTCGGCGTCATCGAACACCAGGTGCGGGGTCTTGCCGCCCAGCTCCAGGCCGAAGCGCTTGAGCGACTGCGCGCCCACCGCGGAAATGGCGCGGCCGGTGGCGGAGGAACCGGTGAAGCTGATGACCGGCACCTGGGGCGAAGCGATCAGGCGGCGCGAGCCTTCGCCGCCGGACTCGGTGAACAGGTTGATCACCCCGCGCGGCAGGGAAGGTGCCTCGGACATGACCTTGGCGATCAGGGCATTGGTCTGCGCGGTCTGCGCCGGCATCTTGATCACCACCGTGGTGCCGGCGGCCAGGGCCGGTGCCAGCGAACGCACCATCAGCACCACCGGCGAGTTCCACGGCACGATGATGCCGGCCACGCCCATGGGTTCGCGCAGCACGATGGACAGTACGTCGGGGCGCGGGGTGCCGCTGTGGCCGCGCTCGGTGCGGGCCAGGGCCGCGTAGTAGCGCAGCTTGGAGGGCACCATGCTGACTTCGAAGTGGGCTTCGGGCTTGATCTTGCCGTTCTCCAGCGCCAGTTGCTCGACCAGCGCCTCGCTATTGCGCTCGAACGCGGCGGCCAGCTCGTCGATGACCCGGGCGCGCAACGCGCTGTCGTCGGTCCAGTCACTGTTGAAGGCGCGCACGGCCGCGGCGATGGCCGCATCGGCCTCGGCGCCGCCGCCATCGGCGTAGTGGCCGATGACTTTGGAGGTGGCCGGGTCGATGGATTCGCGGTGCTCGGTCGAGTCGACCCAGGCGCCGTCGATCCAGTGTTTGGCAAGGGTGTTGTGAATGGTCATGGCAGTGTTCTCCGGCTCAGCTGTAGCGGCGCGCGATGTATTCGGCGGTGGCGATGGTGGTGACGTTGGTGGCGACCGAGATGGTGTCCGGGAAGATCGACGCATCGACTACCCGCAGGCCCTGCACGCCGTGTACCCGGCCCTCCAGGTCGACCACGGCGCCGGGGTCGCCGGCATGGCCCATCGGGGCGCTGGAGGTGGGGTGGTGGTAGGTGTCGAGGGTGGCCAGCATCGACTGCTCGATCTGCTGGTCGCTGCTGGCCTGGGCGCCCGGGTTCAGTTCCGAGTGGATCAGGTCCTTCAGCGGTGCGGTCTGGCCGATCTTGCGCGCCAGCTTCACCCCTTCCAGCAGGCGGGCGCGGTCCTCGGCCTGGGCCAGGAAGTTGAGGTCGATCAGCGGCGCCTGGGCCGGGTCGCGGCTGGCCAGTTTCAGGCTGCCCACCGACAGCGGGCGGGTCAGGGCCACGGCCAGGACAAAACCGACCTTGGTCGGGCTCTGGTCGTGGGGGAACAGGTGGGTGGCGGTGATGTGCAGGTCGAGGTCGCCATTTTTCGCCGTGGAGCTGTGGGTCCAGAGCTTGGCGCCGATCACCGGGGACTGCTTGCCGATCAGTTCGGGGCGGGCGGCATAGGCGTTGTAGTAGAAGGGGTGGTCCTTGAGCCGCTGGCCGACGGGCAGGGCGGCGACCAGGGGGATCGACAGCGACGCCAGATGCTCGCGCGGGCCGATGCCGGAACGCAGCAGAATGGCTGCGCTGCCGTAGGTGCCGGCGGACAGTATGACCTCATTCGCATGGATGACTTCGCCGCTGGCCAGGCGCACGCCGGTGGCGCGGCGGCCGTCGAACAGCACCTTGTCCACCAGCACGTCGCCGCGGATCTGCAGGTTGCCGCGGGCCCGCACGGCATTGTCGAGGTAGGCGATGCCGGTGTTGACCCGCACGCCGTCGACGATGTTCATCGGGTAGGGGCCGACGCCGTTGGCATCGGGGCCGTCGAAGTCGTCGACCGCGTGGTAGCCGTTGGCGATGGTCGCCTCGACGAAGGCCCGCTGCATGGGGCTGATGTCATTGCGGGTCAACTGGTGCACCGGCAGGGGGCCGTCGTGACCATGCAGCTCTGTGCTGCCGGTGTTGCGTTTTTCCAGCTTCTTGAACGACGGCAGCAGTTCTTCATAGGACCAGCCGGGCAGGTTCCAGTTGACCAGGTCCTGTTTGCGCGCGCGGATCGCCACCGCGCCGTTGACCGCTGAGCTGCCGCCCAGCACCTTGCCGCGAATCGCGTGGATCGGATGGCCGATATAACCGGGCAGGGTCTGGTAGCCCCAGTCGCTGCTGGCATCGCCGCCGACGCTGTCGCTGCTGGCGATGACTTTCGGGTAGTCGCGGGTGCCGTAGACGTGGCCGGCTTCGAGCAGCAGCACCTGGCGCTCGCCGCGTTCGCTCAGGCGCCTGGCCATGACCGCGCCGGCCGAACCGCCGCCGATGATCAGCACGTCGACCGGGTTGCCGGCGCTGCCGTCGCGCTTGCCGTTGGCGCCTTGCGGGGCTGCCGCGAAAGCGGGACCGGCGCCCAGCATGGAACCTATTGCCAGGGTCGCCGAGCCGGCGACTGTCTGGGCCAGCAGTTTGCGGCGCGAAGGGTTTTCTGGTTGGTGGTGACTCATCGCTCATCTCCCATAGCAGGCGAATGCCTGTCAGATGGAAGCTGAGGCTAAGGTGCGCTTGGGTTGAGCGACAGCCACTCTAAAGTGAACCGCTGGTTCAGTATTACTGGACCAGGCGTCGGGCCCCGCGCAGTCAGGCGGTGGAGCCGCGCGGCAACAATCCGCGAGCGATCAAAGCCGCGTCCCAGGGCGCCGGGCGACCGATTTCCTCGCCGAGAAATTGAATCAGTGCCTGGACCTTGGGCGGGGTTTTCAGGGTCTTGAGGTACACCGCCGAGATGTGCCCGCCGGACGGCGCATAGTCGTCCAGCACCGACACCAGCCGGCCGTCGATCAGGGCGTCGGCCGCCAGGAAGGTTGGCAGAATCGCCAGTCCCAGGCCGGCCAGCGCGCCTTCGAGCAACTGATGCCCGGAGTCGGTACGCATCCGCACCCGGACCCGGAACGAGTGCTGCGCGCCGTCCAGCGGCAGGCTCCACATGCCGTTCGGCTCGCGGTTGTAGTAGATCAGGCCGTCGTGCTGCTGCAGGTCGCCGGGGTGTTCGGGGGTGCCCTGGCGCGCCAGGTAGTCGGGGCTGGCACAGATCAGGTGGCGGTTCTCGGTCAGTGGCCGCGCCACCAGGCAGGAATCGTGAAGGTTGCCCAGGCGGATGGCGACGTCGAAATGGCCGTCCTGCAGGTTGGCGACCTTGTCCTGGGCTTCCATGTCCACGCACAGTTGCGGGTATTGCAGGGCGAAGCGCGCCAGCAGCGGCGCCAGGTAGCGCGGGGTGAAGGCCATCGGCGCCGCCAGGCGCAGGGTGCCGCCGAGGCTGGCCTGGCGGTCCTGCACCGACTCTTCGGCGCGCGCCAGGTCCCGCAGGATGCGCGTGCAATCGGCGTAGAACAGCTGGCCGGCCTCGGTCAGCTTCAGCGGCCGGCCACGGGTCAGCAACACCACGCCCAGGCGCTTTTCCAGCTGTTGCATGCGTTGGCTGACCAGCGACTTGGTGGTCCCCAGGCGGCGTCCGGCTTCGGAAAAACTGGCCGCCTCGACGACGGCGACGAAGGTGCTCATGTCCGAGAATTTATTCACCGCCACTCCTGTTGCCCTGGGTTGAAGAACCTGAAAAGAACCACGCAGGTTCGCGTGGTGCTCAGGGGCGCCATGAGAAGCCAAGCGTATCGGACAACGCAAGTGGCGAAATGGTCAGAGACGAAATCGCCACCCGGGGCGATAGGCGGGGGCGGCTGTTGCCGATGGGCAGGCGCCCGGATTGCCTGGTGTTGCCGAAGTTTGGCGTTGTTCGCACGGTTTTCCGTGGGCCGGCCACTTCGCGGCTATTCTCTAATTTCAGGTCGATGGCCTAAAAGATTCATGTCCACGCCGCTGGCCTGATGTCCTGCTCGCCCGGGTAAAAGCGCGTTTCTCAGTGTCGCTGAGCCGTGTCGGGTGTGGCTTCGAGGACCGGCCCCTCCAGTTCGAGGGCTCTCAAGGGCGCTTCAAGGGTGATCAGGGACGACGACCGTGATGGCATGCATGCAGTGGCGGCAATGGATATGAGCGTCGGGTCTACGACCGGAGAAGAGGCGGCGGACTTTTTCGTGCAGACCCTGGAACAGGCCAACGATGCCGTGGTGATCATTGACGATCGCAACCTCGTGGTGTTCTTCAACGCGGCGGCCGAACGTTTCTGGGGCTGTCAACGGCGCGAGGTGCTGGGCAGCGAGGTCAGCACGCTGGTGCCGATCCCCATCCGCTCGCGGAACGACGGCGAAACCGGGGTCAACAAGATCATCGGCACCAGCCGCGATGTCTGCATCACCCGCAAGGATGGCGAAGAACGCTGGGGCGCGATGGCGATCTCGAAAATCACTCTGCAGGGGCGCATTCTCTATGCCGCCTTTTTCAAGGACGTGACCCAGACGCGGCTCAAGGATATCGAGCAGCGCTTGCTGTCGATGTCGGTCAACGCCAGCAGCTCGGCCACCTGCATCGTCGACGCCGACGGCCGGCTGATCTACATCAACGACGGGCTGGTGCGCTTGCTCGGGTATTCCCGCGAGGAACTGCTGGAGCGCTCGCCGCAGATGTTCTTCGTCACCGATACCCCGGGGGAGGCCCAGGCCGACGAGCTGCACCTGGAGAGCATCCTCAGTGGCCAGCCCCATGAAGCCTGCGGCCTGGTCAGCAAGCGCAACGGCCAGCGGCTGTGGGTGCAGGTCTGCTCGGCGCCGGTGTTCGACGCCAAAGGGCGGATCGGCAACATCGTCATAGTGTTCACCGACATCACCCGTTCCAGGCTGCCCGAAGTGCTGCAGGACAAGGTCATCGGTGCGCTGTTGCAAGAGCAGCCCCTGGAGAACGTGTTGACTCTGCTGTGCCAGGAAATCGAGCGCCTGGCGCCAGAGGCCGTCGTCTCGATACTTGGCGTGGACCCGCAAGGGCTGCTGCATCACCTGGCCAGCCCCAGCCTGCCGGCCGATTACTCCAGGGCCATGGAGGGGCTGCCGATCGGGCCTGCCGCTGGCTCCTGCGGTACCGCGGCCTTTCGCGGCGAGCCGGTGCTGGTCAGCGATATTGACACCGATCCGCTGTGGGCCGATTACCGCTGGCTGGCGCAGCAGGCCGGGGTGCGGGCCTGTTGGTCGATGCCGGTGCGCAACAGCGGCGGCAGGGTCTGCGCGACCTTTGCCCTGTACTTCAGGGAGAGCCGCAAGCCCGATACCACCCATGCCCATCTGATCATGACCGGGACCCACCTGTGCATGCTGGCCCTGGAACGCGAGGAGGCGCGCCAGTCGCTCCGCCGCATGGCCTGCTCCGACGCCCTGACCGGCTTGCCCAACCGCAGCGCCCTGCTGGCCGAGGCCAACCGCAGCCTCGCCGAGGTCGCCCTGGAGCAGGGCGAACTGGCGGTGCTGTATGTCGACCTGGATCGCTTCAAGCAGGTCAACGATGCCCTCGGGCATGCCTCGGGCGATGAGCTGCTGCAGGTCATGGCGCAACGGCTGCGCAGCGTGCTGCGCGAGTCGGACATCGTCGGGCGGCTGTCGAGCGACGAGTTCGTGCTGGTGCTGCCCCGGATGAACGCCACCCGGGTCACGGCCTTTCTCGAACGCCTGATGCTGACCCTGGGCGCCCCGGCCGATATTGCCGGGACTGCCATGGTTCCCTCGGCCAGCGTCGGCGTCAGCCTGTACCCCAGCGACGGCCAGGATATGGAAAGCCTGCTGCATTGCGCCGATATCGCCATGTACCAGGCCAAGCGTACCGAACGCGGTGGTTTCAGGTTCTTCCTCGAGGAGATGGACCAGCTCGCCCAGCAGCGCCTGCAGCTGGAGACGGCGCTGCGCCAGGCCCTGACCAGCGACGGCCTGCACCTGGTCTATCAACCGCAGATCGATTTGCACACCAATGGCCTGGTGGGGGTCGAGGCGCTGGCGCGCTGGGAGCATCCGAGCCTGGGCAATATCCCGCCGGCGCAATTCATTGCGCTGGCCGAGGAATGCGGGTTGATCAACTACCTCAGCCAGTGGGTGCTGTGCGAGGCCTGCGAGCAACTGGCGCGCTGGCGCCGATCGGGGATCCGGGTGCCGTCCATCTCGGTCAACCTGTCGCCAATCAACTTCCATAACCTCAACCTGGCGGCCCTGATCGCCCGCCAGTTGCAGCGCTGTGGCCTGCAGCCGGCGGACCTGTGCGTGGAGGTGACGGAGGGCGTGTTCCTGTGCAGCAGCCCGACTACCGAGCAAACCATCCAGGACCTGCATACCCTGGGCGTGCGCCTGGCCATCGATGACTTTGGCGCGGGCTATTCCAGCCTGGGCTATCTGCGGCGCTTGCCGATCAGCGAGCTGAAGCTGGACCAGAGCTTCGTCGAGGAGTTGGAACACGACGCCACCTGCCGTGCCTTGAGCGAGGCGGTCATCGGCATCGGCAAGGGCCTGTCCCTGCGGGTGGTCGCCGAGGGCATCGAACACGCCGCGCAGCGCGACATCCTGCAGGCGCGGGGTTATGACGTGGGGCAGGGCCAGCTGTTTTCCTCGCCCATGCCGGCGCGGGTGTTCGGGCAGTGGTTTGTGGGTTGGCACAGTTAGCCGGCGGGACGATTCGGGCCTGCACCGCCATCAAAGACTAAGGCCTGCCGGGCGCCAGGAACGGTAGGGCTATTTGAAGAGTATTGTCTTTAAGTCAAGTTATTAGCCTGTAGGAAACTTCTATTTTTCTCCGTGTACACCAACTAATCCTGACAGGGTTTTAGTTATGGTCTATGGGAAAATAGCACTTTGCTAGTGTGTCGAGTTTTTAAAACTTTAAACCGCAGGCCTATTCCCTAAGCGACTGATGTGATGCTGGAAAATCATTTGTCAGCGGTATTTTTGTGGGCTTTAGTGGGGAGGGAAAACAATCCAGGGACACTGCCATACCGCGTGAGTCAACTCATCGGTGGCTTAAATATAATAAAAAGGTGATCCATGACAGACTCCACAAAAGTGCCGGGTGCGTGCGACATGGCCGGCGATTTTCACAGCGAGAAAACCACCGGCGGGTTGAAAAGAACCCTGACGCCCCGGCACCTGAGCATGATCGCCATTGGCGGCAGCATCGGCACCGGGCTGTTCGTCGCCTCGGGCTCGACCATTGCCCAGTCCGGGCCGGGCGGAGCGCTGCTGGCCTTTGTGGTCATTGGTGCCATGGTGTTCTTTCTGATGACCAGCCTCGGTGAACTGGCGTCCTGCATGCCAGTCACCGGTTCGTTTTCAACTTATGCCTCGAAGTATGTCGATGAAAGTTTCGGCTTCGCCCTGGGCTGGAACTACTGGTATGCCTGGGCGGTGACCATTGCTGTGGACCTGGTGGCTGCGCAGATCATCATGGCTTATTGGTTTCCCGATGTGCCGGGGTATATCTGGAGTGCGGGTTTTCTATTGATCATCACCGCACTCAATATGGCCTCGGTGCGCTTGTTCGGTGAGTCCGAATATTGGTTCGCCCTGATTAAAGTCATCACTATCCTGCTGTTTATCACGGTGGGCGTTCTGATGTTGTTCGGCATTCTCAGCGGCGGCGAAAATGCCGGCCCCAGGCTCTGGTTGATTGGCGATGCGCCAATTGTCGGCGGCCTGGGGGCCCTGGTCGGGGTGGCGATGATCGTGGGGTTTTCGTTCCAGGGCACCGAGTTCGTCGGTATCGCCGCCGGTGAAACCCGGGACCCCGGGAAAAACGTGCCGCGCGCGGTGCGGCAGATCTTTTGGCGGATCCTGCTGTTCTACGTGCTGACCATCCTGATCATCGGCCTGTTGATTCCCTACAACGACCCCAGCCTGTTGCGCAATGGCGTGTCCGATATCCGCGTCAGCCCCTTCACCCTGATCTTCGAGCGGGCCGACATGCTCGGCGCGGCCGCGGTGATGAACGCGGTGATCCTGACCTCGGTGCTGTCCGCCGGGAACTCCGGCATGTATGCCTCCTCGCGGATGCTCTACAGCCTGGCCCTGGAAGGCAAGGCGCCGGCGATCTTCGCCCGTTTGAGCGCATCCGGCACCCCGCGGTGGGCGCTGCTGGCCACCGCCACGGTGGCGGCCTTGTGCTTCTTGACCTTCATTTTCAGCCCGGGGCAGATCTATAACTGGTTGCTCAACACCTCGGGCATGCTCGGTTTTATCGCCTGGCTGGGCATCGCAGTCAGCCACTACCGGTTTCGTCGCGGCTATGTGCGCCAGGG
Source organism: Pseudomonas sp. 22526 (assembly GCF_052044735.1). Classification (NCBI taxonomy): domain Bacteria; kingdom Pseudomonadati; phylum Pseudomonadota; class Gammaproteobacteria; order Pseudomonadales; family Pseudomonadaceae; genus Pseudomonas; species Pseudomonas sp. 22526. Next base: position 62,207 of record NZ_JBQENK010000007.1, on the reverse strand, counting down.
CCATGACCTGGGCAATTTGCCCTATGTGTCGCGGTTCTTTCCGTTCGGGCCGATTTTCGCCTTTGTCCTGTGCCTGTTCGTCACCCTGGGGCAGAACTATCAGGCCCTGCTCGGCGACTCGATCGATTGGGCCGGGATGACCGCCACCTATATTGGTCTGGTGCTGTTCCTGGTGATCTGGCTGGCCCACAAGCTCATCAGCAAGTCCAGGTTCGTCCGGTTCGACGACATGAGCTTCTCGATGATTCGCAACAAGTCCGAATGCTACCCGCCAGAGGAGTCGGCTCTGGACCACGAGACGGCTCTTCCTGTGCACATGACCCAGCTCGGAGCCAAGTGATGAGTAAGGATTTTCTCGAAAGTTATTACGAAGCCACGGTTGAAAAGACCGCCTATCCGGCGCTCGGCGGCCGGGTGGAGACCCGGGTGTGCATTCTGGGCGGCGGGCTGGCCGGGCTTTCCACGGCGCTGGGTTTGGCCGAGCGCGGCGTCAAGGACGTGGTGGTCCTCGAATCCCACAGCGTCGGGCACGGCGCCTCGGGGCGCAACGGCGGGTTTGTATTCGGCGGTTACTGCCTGGGCAATGCCGAGCTGCTCAAGACCCTGGGCCGCGAGGAAGCGCGGCGGCTCTACCGGCTGACCATCGACGCGGTCGAGCTGATCCGCCAGCGCGTCCGGCAATACGGCATCCAGTGCGACCTGACCGACAGGGGCGTGTTGCTGGCCAACTGGTTCAACGACCCGGCGCGCCTGGAAAAACCGCGCCAGTTGATGAAGGAGGTCTATGGCGTCGACTGGCAGTACGTGGCGCCGGGCGAGTTGCGGGAAAGGCTGAAGACCGAGCGCTACTTTGGCGCCTTGTTCGAGAGCAATGCCTTTCACTTCCACCCGCTCAAGTATGTGTATGGCGTGGCCGCGGCTGTCGCTGGCTACGGCATCGATATCCACGAACACTCCGCGGCCCTGGCGATCGAGCAGCAGGGCGGCAAGTACCTGGTCAAGACCACGGGCGGCGAAGTGCTGGCCGAGCAGGTGGTGTTCGCCGCGGGCGGTTATGCCCGCGGTTTGTACCGCCCGGTAGAACGGGCGACGCTGCCGATTGCCACCTATGTGGTGGCGACCGAGCCCCTGGGCGAGGCGCTGAAGGATTCGATCAACTGCGAGTCGGCCATTTACGACACCCGCTTTGCCTTTGACTACTACCGCCCGCTGGCGGACAGCCGGATTCTCTGGGGCGGGCGCATTTCCATCCTCAACCGTGGCCCGCAGGCCATCGCCGGCCTGCTGAAAGCCGATCTGGTGACGGTCTACCCGCAACTGGCCGACGTCGAGATTGAATACTCCTGGGGCGGGCTGATGAGCTACGGTCGCCAGCAGATGGCGCAGATCGGCCAGGACGACAACGGCGTGTGGCATGCCGTGGGGTTTGGCGGTCACGGCATGGCCCCGACCACGGTGGCGGGGGAGGTGCTGGCGGATGCCATTGCCAAGGCCATCCCGATTCCCCAGGGGTTCGGCAAGTTCGGCCTGGTGCCCACCTTCGGCCTGGCCGGCCTGGTCGCGGCGCAGGCGACCTACACCGCCTATCAGGCCCTGGACGCCTACGATGCCCACCGCTTGAACAAATGACCGCCGCTTTTCCCAGGCCCGACGGCCCATGGAGCAATCTCAGCGTTTTCTGGCCCAAACCCCGGAATGAACTTATGCTGGCGGGCAAATCTGCACTCATTGAAAGCCCAAGGCGTGACGCGAGGACGTTCCGAGCGTCTACGACTTGAACAAGTGACGCTGCTGCAGCCCGTATTGGCTCTTGGCATATTGAAATTGGGAGATTGTGTATGGTCATCAAACCCCGCGTTCGCGGCTTTATCTGTGTGACGACCCACCCGGTCGGTTGCGAAGCCAACGTCAAGCAACAGATCGACTACGTCACCGAACAAGGCACCATCGACGCTGGGCCAAAGAACGTACTGGTGCTCGGCGCTTCCACCGGCTACGGCCTGGCCGCCCGCATCACCGCCGCCTTCGGTTGCGGCGCCAACACCCTGGGTGTGTTCTTCGAGCGCGGCAGCGTTGACGGCAAGCTCGGCACCGCCGGCTGGTACAACACTGCGGCTTTCCACAAGTTCGCCGAAGAAAAAGGCCTGTACGCCAAGAGCATCAACGGCGACGCCTTCTCCGACGAAGTGAAGCGCCAGACCATCGAAACCATCAAGCGCGACCTGGGCAAGATCGACCTGGTGGTCTACAGCCTGGCCGCTCCGCGTCGCACCCACCCGAAAACCGGCGAAGTCCTGAGCTCGACCCTCAAGCCGCTGGGCAAATCGGTGACCCTGCGCGGTGTCGACACCGACAAGGAAATCGTTAAAGAAACCACCCTGCAGCCAGCCACCCAGGAAGAAATCGACGGCACCGTAGCCGTGATGGGCGGCGAAGACTGGCAGATGTGGATCGACGCGTTGCACGAAGCCGGCGTACTGGCCGAAGGCGCGAAAACCACCGCCTTCACCTACCTGGGCGAGAAGCTGACCCACGACATCTACTGGAACGGTTCCATCGGCGAAGCCAAGAAGGACCTGGACCAGAAAGTCATCGGCATCCGCAAGGAACTGTCGGACCTGGGCGGCGACGCACGGGTATCGGTGCTCAAGGCCGTGGTGACCCAGGCCAGCTCGGCGATCCCGATCATGCCGCTGTACCTGTCGCTGCTGTTCAAGGTCATGAAAGAGCAGGGCAGTCACGAAGGTTGCATCGAGCAGGTCTACGGTCTGTACAAGGACAGCCTGTACAACCCGAACCCGATCATCGACCAGGAAGGCCGCCTGCGTGCCGACTACAAGGAACTGGAACCGGCCATCCAGGACCGCGTGAAGCAGCTGTGGGATGAAGTCACCAGCGAAAACCTCTACCAGCTGACCGACTTCACCGGCTACAAGCAGGAATTCCTGCGCCTGTTCGGCTTCGAGATCGACGGCGTCGACTACGAAGCCGATGTCGATCCGGACGTGAAGATCGCCAATCTGATCCAGGTGTAAGCGAGCTTACTGCGTCATCGCCAACGCCCCTCTCATGAGGGGCGTTGTCGTTTCTGCGGCGCCATTTGTCCTTTCAACTGAGCGTCCGGTGCTGAACGGCGGAATTCGCGGCCCTTGGTTGGGCCCGTCGCAGCGCTACAGGACTCGCGCGAGCCAGCCGCCGCCACTCCCTCGAGCGCCGGTCTGGCGCCAGTGATCGACCCGCCGGGAAACGCTCATGGCGAGAGCGAAGGGCGTTGACATCAGAAAAGGCAGTCTGCATATTTATCCAGTTGGATGATTTTTTGTCCGCGGTGTATCAGCACCGCGCCTTCACAGGTTTCCCGCCGAACCTGTGTTCGTGGCCAGGCCCGACATCCGACCCCAGGTCTCTGCACCGCAAGCCAATAACAAGAAAAGGTAACAGGAATGGAAACATTGCCCGGCAGCCTGGCGCTCAGCGTCGAAGGCTGTTTTCACTCTCCTGCATCGAAGGCTCCGGGTTTCCTGCCCGGTCGATTGCCGCAAAGTGCTGGTCGCCAGGAAACCCTGAACCCAGCCAATCGGAATTGCCCTCTACCGAAGAGATGCCCCTGGGGTTCAAGCGAGGAGCCGCGGCAATGTCCAGCCCTGTAGCTCATTCGGACGCCATGGTTTATCTGTCGGGCGGAACATTCAGCATGGGCTCCGAGAATTTTTATCCTGAAGAACGGCCCGTCCGCACGGTCAGGGTCGATCCGTTCTGGATCGACGCAACCCCGGTTACCAATCGCCAGTTCGCGGTGTTCGTCGCCGCCACCGGCTACCGGACCTTTGCCGAGAAAGCCCCCGATCCTGCCGACTATCCGGGCATGCCGGCAGAGATGGCGAAGGCCGGCTCCCTGGTTTTCAGCGCGCCTTCCCAGGCTGTCGACTTGGGCAATGTGGGCCAATGGTGGGAGTTCCGGTTCGGGGCCTGGTGGCGCGAACCCCTGGGCGACGGCAGTTCGATTGTCGGCCTCGAGGATCACCCGGTCGTGCATATCGCCCATGAAGATGCGCAGGCCTATGCGGCCTGGGCAGGCAAGGCGTTGCCGACCGAAGCCGAGTGGGAGTACGCCGCGCGCGGAGGGCTGGAGTCCAGCGAGTTCGCCTGGGGCGATAGCCTGGCACCGGAAGGCGCGATGCTCGCCAACTACTGGCAGGGCCGGTTTCCCTGGGAAAACCTCAGGTATGACGGCTGGGAGCGCACCTCTCCCGTGGGGGCTTTTCCTGCCAATGGCCATGGCCTGTTCGACATGATCGGCAACGTCTGGGAGTGGACCGACGATTGGTTTGGCCTGCCGCCAACCCCGTCGGCGGCCAGTTGCTGCGTACCTGCCAATCCGCGTGGGGGAGACGAAGCGCAAAGCCACGACCCGGCGATGCCCGGTATCGGGCGCAAGGTCCTCAAGGGCGGCTCCCACCTCTGTGCGCCGAACTATTGCCAGCGTTATCGCCCGGCCGCGCGAATTCCCCAGCCGATAGACACAACGACAAGCCATGTCGGGTTTCGCTGCGTCCAACGCATGCCGGTTACATAAGGCCACGGCAGCGTCATCCCCGCTCGTTTTTCCCTTGAGCACAAACAGTGTATGGCACCCCTCGGCCCAGCAACGGGGAGGGGAAAGCTGTCCGCCGCGTCCGCAGAGATCACCGAGCGACGCTTCGGGCTGGCTGGATCGACCAGGAGTGAGGCATGAAAAAACAACAGAGTGTGGACAGGGCAGCGCCAGAGGGTAGTGCAGTCGAGGGGCCCTCGCGCCGGGCCTTTCTCAAGCAGAGTGTGACGGGGCTGGCCGCTCTGGGGCTGGCCGGCGGTCTTGTCGACAGTGCCCATGCCGGGCAGGCACAGCCCAATATCCTGTGGCTGGTCAGCGAGGACCATCGGCCGATGTACGGAGCCTATGGCGATCCGCTGGCGCAGACGCCCGCCATCGATGCGCTGGCGAGAAAGGGCCTTGTTTATCGCAATGCCTTCTGTACGGCGCCGGTATGCGCGCCTTCACGTTTCGCCATCCTCACCGGGCTGCATGCCGAGAGCAACGCTCCGGCACATCACATGCGCGCGCAAGCGACGCTGCCGCAGGTCATTGGCACCTGGCCCCAGTATCTGCGCAAGGCCGGCTATTACTGTGTCAACGCGAACAAGACCGACTTCAACTGCGATGTTGACCCGGCCGCGATCTTTGATGATGCCGGGTCCGGGGCGCACTGGAAGAACCGCCCGAAAGGCCAGCCGTTCATGGCGATGTTCAACAGCATGACGACCCATGAATCGAAGCTGCTGCGCTCGGTTTCCGGCGCGGTAAAGCCTGAAACGATCCGGTTGCCCGGTTATCTGCCCGACACCCCGGAGCTGCGCGAGGACCTGGCGAGCTATTACAACCTGATAGCGAAGATGGACCGCGAAGTCGGCGAGTGGCTCGACGAACTGGAGGAAGAGGGGGTCGCCGACGACACCATCGTGTTCTATTTCTCCGACAATGGCGGCGGGCTGCCTCGAGGCAAGCGCTACTGCACCGACGAGGGCTTGCGTTGCGAACTGGTGGTCTATGTGCCGCCCAAATGGGCGCACCTTTCGCCGGCCAGGATGGGCACGCAGGTTCTCGATCCCGTGAGTTTTGTCGACTTTTCGCCCACGGTCCTTTCGATTGCCGGTATCGCCACGCCGCCGCAGATGCAGGGGCGCGCCTTCCTGGGAGGGCATTTGGCGCCACCTCGGCGCTATGCCTTCGGAGGCAGCAATCGCATGGACGAGCGTTACGACTTCGCACGGGCCGCCAGCGACGGACGCTTTCATTACGTGCGCAATTACAGCCCGCACCGGCCAATGGGGCAGCACGTTGCATTCGAGTGGTTGACCGGCGGTTACCAGAGCCTGGAGCGCGAGTACCTGGCGGGACGCCTGAATACGCTGCAGGCCCGGTTTTTCCAGGGGCCGAGGGCCTATGAAGAACTGTATGACCTGCAGCAGGACGCGGACCAGTTGCACAACCTGGCAGGACAGCCCGAACACGCGGCACTCCTGGTGCAAATGCGTGGCGCGCTGGACGAGCACATGCTGGCAATCAATGACAACGGCTTCATCCCCGAACGGACGGCGCTCGAAGGTTACCTGCCCAGCCGTGATCCCGTGGCCTACCCACTGCCGCGCCTGATGCAACTGGGCGAGCTTGCCGCTCAGCGCCAGGCGTCGAATCTTCCTGTGTTGCTGGGCCACCTGGATGACCCCGATCCGTTGATCCGTCATTGGGCTCTGCAGGGCCTGCTGATGCTGGGCAAGGACTCCCTCGCGGCCCACGGGCGAATGTTGCGGCAGATGCGCGACGACCCGCTGGTACACAACCGTGTGGTCGCCGCCGAGGCCGCAGCCTCGTCAAGGCCTACGCCTGAAGCGGTCGAGGTGCTGGCGGCGATCATCGACGACCCGTCGTCGCCCTGGCAGGTGCAACTCCAGGCGCTCAACGCCTTGACCTTCATCGGCGAGCAGGCCGCCATGGCCTTGCCGACGATCAAACGCATGGCGGGTAGCGACCAGGAGTACCTGCGTAACGCCGGTCGTTATCTGGAGGCCGTGCTGGAGGGGCGCTACGAACCCTCGTATCCGGTCCAGCAGCTCTGGCGCTTGCTGTGGAAAAAATGGGTGGGCTGAAGCGCCAGGCGGATACGGTCGAAAACCACCCTCAGATGATGTCAAAACAATAGGAATGTCCATGATGAACCCCCCTGTCCCGTTCGCCCGGCCGCTCGTCGAGCCAGTACCGGCGCGTTACCCAAAGCGCCGACTCATCACCGCGCTGGCCCTGATGGGCATCTGCGCCCTGAGCTCGATGCAGGCGCAAGCGGCGCCCGCCACCGGCGAGCGCCCTAACATTATCTTGCTGATCGCCGATGACATGGGCTGGGGGGACCTGGCCAGTTATGGCAACCCGGTGCTCGAGACCCCGAACCTCGATCGGATGGCCCAGGAAGGGCAGCGCTGGACCGATTTCTACGTCAGTTCACCTATCTGTTCACCGAGCCGCGGGGCGATGTTGACAGGCCGTGTCGAGACGCGGACGGGCATGTACGGTGTCCACAATAACGTTGTCATCGAGAACGATCCGAACACCTTCCTCGACAAGGAGGTCACGGTCGCGCAAATCCTCAAGGGCATCGGCTACCAGACGGCATTGTTCGGCAAATGGCACCTGGGGGACGTTCCCGCGGCCTATCCGACCCGCTCGGGTTTCGATACCTGGTGGGGCACGCCCAAGTCCAACGACGGCTACTTTGTGGGTGGTGTGACGACCGAGACATTACGCAAACGTGCCCTGGCAGGCGAGTCGCGACAGAAGCTCTACGCGGAATACCTGGCTCAGGCCAGCGCAAACTTTACCAACCCAAGGAATGAGATGTGGGACCTTCCCCTGGTCAAGAGCGACCGGCTTGAGGCTAACGGACAGGTCCGGTTCGAGGACAGTGTGCTCGAGCGTCCCATCGACCAGAAAACCTATAACAGGCGCTTGACCGACCAGGTGGTCAACTACGTCGGCCAGCCCCATGAGCGGCCCTTCTTTGTCTGGGTTGGCTATGAGAAGCCGCACTTGCCTCACTTCGCCGGTCCCGAATTCGAAGGAACCAGCAAGGGAGGGCGACTGGGAGATGTGATTGCCGAACTCGATCACAGTGTCGGGCGGGTGCTCGATTCCTTGCGCAAGAGTGGCAACGACAAGAACACGCTGGTGGTATTCGTGAGCGATAACGGGCCATGGCTGCGGTTCGAGGAACTGGTGGGCTCGGCGGGTGTCCTGCGTGAGGGCAAGTCATCGACCTATGAAGGCGGGGTCAGGGTTCCCGCGATCTTCTGGCAGCCCGGGGTGATCAAGCCTGCGGTGGTACACGACATAGGCAGCGCGTATGACTTGCTCCCGACATTCTCGGCACTGGCGGGGGCCAGGCTTCCGGCTGTCGCGCTGGATGGCGTCGACCTTTCCGGCACGCTCGAGGGCCGGCAGCCAAGCCCGCGTGCCAGCATGCCCTATTACCTTGGAGGCAAGCTGATGGCCTGGAGGGAAGGGGACTGGAAACTCAATATCTATGAGTCGAGCGCGCGAATCGGCAGACGTGAGGGCAAGCTGCAACCGCCTACCTTGTACAACCTGGGGCGTGACCCGGGCGAGAAGTACGACCAGGCTGCCAAGGAGCCGGAAATCGCACAACGTCTGCTCGAGGAGGCGCAAGCCTTCGAGCAATCGTTCAGCAAGGCTCCGGCAGGTTTTGACCGGGTCCTGGAGACGCTCAAGAAGCGCTGACTCGCGCTTGAAACAGTCCGGCACTGAGGGATCACTGGCCCTACCGCCGTGCGTCTTCGGTGCCTCTGCCGTGCCAGACGCTCCTTCATGATCAAGAGTTCATTGGCAAGGTAGCGGGCAACCCCATTGCTACAGGGGCGTACGCGCCGTGTTTCTTGTAGGAGCGCAGCTTGCTCGCGATCAAGGATAACGCGGTAAGCCAGACGTTCTGTGTCGCGCCTCTCGCGGGCAAGCTTGGCTTCTTGTCTGTTGTGACCGCATGACAATCCTGATCTGCAATCTCCCCAAAAAACGCCACTGTTTCAGTGGCGTTTTTTGTGGGTTGTGTGCGGGCTGGAGGCAATCGAAGCGTGGCGCAGGTGCGTCGGGAGGGCGGTTCGTTGACTTGCCATGGGGGCAACGCTGGCGCGCGCCCCGGCAACAGCGGTCTGGCGGTTTTGCAAGGGCACGGGATTCAGCGTATGCCGCGAGCCCTCAGGCTCGCCGGGCTGAAGTACTCGTCGCTCGGTATGGGCTGGCTGAAGTCGATACTGCCCTGCGCTTCGTTTTCCATGAGCTGCACCATGTAACGCCGCGATTGCAGGTCATGGTAGACGTCCAGCACGCTCATGGTGGTAGGCAGGTCGTAGAGGTTCGACAGATAGGCCATGGACACTCGCCACAATTCGCCGCGACCGTCGTATTGGTCGACCACGGCGGCGCTCCAGCTGTCTTCATCGAGATAGAGGGTACGACGCGAGTAGACGTGGCGTGCGCCGGGCTTGAGCTTGCCCTCGACGACCCAGACCCGGTGCAGTTCGTAGCGGGCATATTGCGGGTCGATGTGACCGGGCTTGATCAGGTCCTGGTATTTCAGCTCGGGGCTGGAGGTCTTGTAGTTATTGTAGGGAATGTAGATTTCCCGCTTGCCGACCAGGGTCCAGTCATAGCGATCCGGCGCACCGTTGAACATGTCCAGGTCGTCGATGGTGCGCAGCCCGTCCGCGGAAGAGCCTGGCGTATCGTAGGCGAACAACGGTGCCCGGCGTACCCGGCGCTGGCCGGCATTGTAGCTCCAGGCCTGGCGTGGCTCCGCGACCTGGTCCAGGGTTTCGCGCACCAGTGAGGCATTGCCCGCCAGGCGCGCCGGGCTCTTGGTCAGCGTCTGGTAGTAAAACAGGGTGTTGTTCAGCTGGTCGAAGCTGCTGCTTTGCTGGTAGTAGCGAGAGAGCATCTGGTACTGGCTGGTGACCGGCGTGAAGCTGCCGTCGCGCTGCACCGCTGCCTCTGCCGGATTACGCACAAGGAAGGTGCCTCGGTAGCGGGCGACATGGTTCCACAGCGCCTCGACGCCGCTCTGGGGCAGAGGGAAAGGAACGCCGCCGAAGGCATCGGCAAAGCCGATCCCACCCTCGACCAGCCTGGCGCTGGTGGCATTCTTGAAGATGTTGTCGTAGACCCACTGCGGCGCCGAACCGGAACGACGGGTCGGGTATACCGGCATCTTGAAGGTGTCCGGATAGGTATTGAACAAGGCGATTTCACCGGCGGTGAGGTTGGCCTTGTACTGTTCCAGGTTGGCCTTGGTGATGGTGAACAAGAGTTTGTCCGCGTTGAACGGGTCGCTGCGGTACTGCCCCGACTTGTAGCCGGCCGGTGCCTGGGTCAGGCCGCCGGTCCAGGCAGGAATGGTGCCGGCGGCGTTGCCGGCCTTTTCCGCGCCCATGGGGGTCAGGGTGGTGTGCAACTTGCCCGCCTCGCTGGCGGAAACCGCGGCCACGGCGCTGCCGGTGCACAGCACCAGGGCAGCGGAGGCGACGATCAGGGCTGGTAGATGACGCATGGTGAATCTCCGTGAGAAACCCGCCGTGCCATGTCGAATGGCTCGGCATGGGCGGTGGGTTAAAAGGAGTACTTGACGTTGAACCCGACGTTGTCGTGGTCACGCGTGCCGTTGTTCTTCCCGGCGCCATAGAACGCGGTGTATTGCAGTTCGGCCTCGAGCGTGTTGCGGTAGGAAGCCTTGAGGCCCAGGGTGTGAGCCTTGCGTCCTTCGATAAAGTTGCCGGCGGAGGAGGAGTTGCCCTTGAAGTCTTCCTTGTAGACCACATAGGGCGAGAGGTTGACGCCGGCGAACAGGTCGTTCCAGGTTCCCGCGAGCTGCAGGGTGTAGCCGTAGGCGTTGCGATCGGCCTGGCTGTCGCGGCCGTAGCCGGAGACGTAGCCCTTGTTCGCGCTGCTGGCGTAATACCTTGTGCTGCCATCCTGGGCGGTGTACTTGAGGCTGCTGCCGCGCACGTGGTCGCTGGCGATCTCGGCCACCCCGGTCATAGTGTCGAAGAACAGCGTGGGGCCGAAGTTGTAAAGGGTGCCGATAGAGGTATTGAAGGACTCCACCCGTTCGTAGTTATGCACCATCGGGCCGTTGCCCAGGGCGATTTGCTGGTTGCCGACAGTCACCGTCTGTCCCTTGCTCAGGTTGGGGGCTTGGCTCATCAGGTCGCCGAGCAGGTCGTTGGTGGTGGCGACGCCTATCGGCAGGTTCGGCCGGTAGGCCAGTTCACCGAATACCGTGGCATTGCCCACATTGGTATTGAAACTCACCCCCAGCATCCGGATGTCCTCCGGGTATTCGCGCTGGGCCACCAGTTGGTTGGTCAGGTCTACCACGCTCGCGCCATTGACCAGCCCCAGGGCCTGGGCCGCCGCGGCATTGCCGCCACGAGCCGCGGCGGCCAGCTGGTTGTAGCTGCCAAAGCCGCCGAGCGCGGCCAACTGGTCGAGGTTGACCCCGCTGTAGGCGCCATTCACATGGGCCGCGACCGAGGGTTCCTTGGCGTGATAGTTGACGAAGTAGAAACCGAATTCGGTGGAGTTGAGGGATTCGGCCATGTAACGGAAGGCCACCCCGAACTGGCCATCGTTTTTCGCGTTGATATCCGGGCCGACGCTGGCGGCCTTGATCACGCCATTGGCGCCCAGGTAATCGGTGCCCTGCAGGCCCCCCACATGGGCCCCGGCCAACTGTCGATACAGGCTCTGGAAGGCCGGGTTGGCCAGCGACCTGACCTGGGTGTAGGCGGTGTTGCCGCCATCGGCGAACAGATCGGTGCTGCCATAGAAGGTGCCGACCGGATCGATGCGGGTCTCCTTCCAGTTCCATTGGTAGAAGGCGTCCATCGACAGGTTCTCGGTCAGCCCGAGGTTGAAGCTCAGGGCCTCCAGCGGCATCAGCACTTCCTTGACCTCCGAGCCCGGCAGGTGAAAGGCCGAGGCATCCACGGGGTTGGTGGTGTTGACCCCGCCGCGATAGAACAGGCTTTCACCCCAGTTGAACACCTGGCGCCCCAGGCGAGCGGTCAGCGGCCTGCCCGCCACCTCCCAGTTACCGTACACATAGGCGTCGAGGATCTCCGCGTTGCGTCCGGCGACACTGCGGGTCTCGTCGGTGAAATGGTCGTCGTGGGGGTAGGACTGGCTCGGCTGCTGCGGCAAGTTGCGATCGTAGTAGTCCGAGCGCTTGTCCATGATCTGCGTGTCGTAGAACGCCGAACCGCGCAGGAACAGGCCGTAGTTCTGGTAGGTCGCGCCGAGGTCGGAAGTGACCTTGTAGACCTCCGAGACCAGGCCGGTGCCGAAGTTGCGGTTGCCGTCGTTGCCGTTGATGTCGTCGTTGTTCTTGTCCTGGCCCTGCACGCGCCACAACCTGCCATAGGAGAGGGTGGTATCCAGCGAGCCGGTAATCTCGTTGTCGGCGAAGCTGAACTCCACCGCCTGGGCAGGCAGTGCCAGGCACAGCGACCACAGGCCGGTGAGGGCGAAACCGGCACGCGCGGCAGCGGGCAGGGGGCGAGTCCGAAGGAAGATATCCATGGCGAAAGTACTCGAAGTCTGATCATTGTTATTGGCGCCGTCAGTGCGGCGCCGTTGTTGTCGATCTGGCTGTGCAGCAGGTGAGCGCGCGACCCTGGAGCCTGGTCGAGGCGCTACCGGACAAGCAGTGTTCGATGGCTGGGCGATACCTCAGGCCTGTGGCGCGTCGAGGGCGGCGTTGTGGCGGATGCAGTCGGCGAAGTAGCCTAGGCTGCGTTTCGGCGTGCGGGCCAGGGTGGCGCGGTCGACCTGGATCAGGCCGAAGCGCTTGGCGAAGCCTTGGGCCCATTCCCAGTTGTCGGTGGCCGACCAATAGAACAGCCCCTTGAGGCGCACGCCCTGGGCATGGGCGGCCTGCGCGGCCTTGAGGTAGCTGGCCAGGTGGGAGATCCGGCCGAGGTCATCCACCACACCGTCCAGGGGCTGCGGATCGGGCATGGCGAAGCCGGTTTCGGTGATATAGAGCTGCGGTGAGTCGTACTCGTCGTGCAGGCGCAGGAGCATTTCGGTGAGGCCGTCCGGCTCGACGTGAAAATAATCGGTATTTGCCAGATGCCGGGGCGCCTGGCCCTGGGCTATCCCCAGCACGTGATCGGCGGCTTGCCTGACGTAGATCCGGCTGTAGTAGTTCATGCCCAGGAAGTCGGGCTTGACCGCGATCAGCTCCATGTCGCCCTCGGCGACGTAGGGGGCGATCAGGTCGGCGGCGAGTTGCGGATAGCCCTTGCCATACAACGGGTCGACGAAGGCGCGGTTCCACAGTGCATCGACCATGCGCGCAGCCTGTTCGTCCTGCGCCGAAGTCGTTTCGGCGCGTACCGGCTGCAGGTTCACCGTGGTGCCGATGCGATGCCCGCCCGGCAGGGTCGCCCGCAGTGCCTGGAACGCCAGGCCCTGGGCCAGGTTCTGGTGGTGGATCGCGGCATACGCGGCCTCGGCGCTGTTGAACGCCGGGGCGTGGACCTGGGCGGCATAGCCGCGCAGGGCGACGCTGTTCGGCTCGTTCAGGACGATCCATTGCTGCACCCGGTCGCCGAGCTTGCGTGCCACGATCTCGGCATAGTCGGCGAGGCGTTGGCAGATATCGCGCTGGCGAAAATCCCCGGCCCAGGCCGGCACATCCCAGTGGAACAGGGTTGGCCAGGGGGTGAGGCCTTTTTCCAGCATGGTGTCGACCATCCGGTCGTAGACCGCCAGCCCTGCGGCATTCGCCGGGCCAGGGCCATCCGGCTGGACCCGGGGCCAGGCGATGGAGAAGCGAAAAGCCTGCACGCCAGCCTGGGCCAGTAACTCCAGATCCTTGGGATACAGATCCTCGAACTGTGTACACAGGGCATTGGTCGAGCCATCCAGCATCGCCCCGCGTTCAGCGCAAAGCGCATCCCAGTTACTGGGGCCACGGCCGTTGCGGCTCTCGGTCTGCGCGGCGGAGGCCGCTACGCCCCAGACGAAGTCGGAGCAGAAACGCAGTGCCGCAGTGTCCTCGGGCAGAGGGCTCGAATCGGTATTCTGCGGGTGCGCGCGGGTAGCCATCATATGGATTTCCTTAAGGATTATTGTTGTTCGGGGGGATGGAGCGAGGCCTGCGTCTACGTCCGGGGCAAGGGCGAGGCTGCGGGCAGGTCCGGGCTATCTGGCTCCTCTTGGGGGCGCAGAGCCAGGGCATCGAGCAGGCGGCGGTGGGTCGCCGGGTCGATGGGGTAGATCCAGGCGAGCAGGAACACGCCCAGGCTGCCGAGTAGCGGCACGCCGGACATGGTGCTCAACAGCAGTTGGGTGGTATGCGGCGACTGCAGGCTGTTGGGCACGAAACCGATGCTGCTCAGTGCCAGGCCCAGGCTGCCGGCGGCGATGCCGAGCGCGGCCTTCTGGGCGAAAATCACCGTGCCGATAATCAGTGACTCGCAGCGAATGCCCGAACGCCACTGGCCGTACTCGACGGTATCCGGAACCATGGCCCAGAAGCACACAACGGTGGCGCTGGCGCCGATCGCAAGCAAGGCGAGAATCGACAGGAGCACGGCATACCCCGAGGCGCTGAACAGGTACCAGAGGATAAAACCCAGGCAGTAGAAACTGGTGCCTGCCAGCATGGCGAAACGCTTGCTGCGCGCGCGCGCCACATAGGCCCAGAGCGGTGCGGCCAGCGCTGCTACGCACGCCATCAGGGCCAGCGCCGTGCCGCCGAAGTCGGCATCGTTGCGCACGTACTTGAAGTAGTAGAGAAGGTTCTTGGAGAAAAAGGTGCTGGCCAGCGAGTTCATCAGCGTGATGCCCAGCACGATCAGCAGCGGCCGATTGCTCAGCAGGGAGCCCAGCAGGCGCTTGGCATCCGGTCTGTTGGCGGATGTCTGTGGCTCATCCTGCGTCGAGTCATCGGCGCCCGCCGCGATAGCCGCGACGATCAGCATGGCACTGGCCAGGCAGGCGAACAGGCCCACCACCAGCCCCCAGGCGAAAGTCCCGCCGCCGAAATGACGCGTTGCCGGCAGGAGCGTCGCCGAGACGGCCATGGCGGCGAGAATGGCGAACACCATGCGAATGCCAGCCATGGTCGCGCGCTCGGCGCTGTCCTGGGTGACCCGGGCATAGAGCGAGGCATAAGGCACCGAGACCAGGGCGAACAAGGTTCGGAAAGCGAAGTGGCTCACCAGGGTGAGCAGCACCAACTGGGTGGCTTCGCCACGGGGCAGGATGAACATGAGTACAAAGGCGATGGCCAGTGGCGCGGCGCCCAGCAGCAGGTAGGGGCGGAAGCGGCCGAAACGGGTCCTGGTACGGTCGGCCATGGCACCGATCAGCGGATCGACGAGCGCATCCCAGATCAGCGCGCTCATGTAGATCAGTCCGGCGGTGTACGCGGAGAGGCCCAGCACTTCGGTGTAGAAGAACAGCAGGAACAACGATGCGATCTGCCAGTAGAGGTTGACCCCGAAGTCGCCTGCACCGAGGGAAATCTTGCGTACCAACGACATCTTGGGCGGTGCCTTGCGCGCTACGAACCCGATCATTTGCAATCTCCGCATATGCCACTTTGGCTATTGTTTTGCCCGTTTCGATGCCTCGCCCCGGGGTTGTTTCGCATGAGATGAGTTTTTCGCTAAAAAACTATCCGGTCGGATAATTACTCGACCGAATAGGGTTGTCAATACTCGGACACCTGCGCCAGACTTGCGCCCATTCAAAATACTGGCCGGCAGGTACGACGTATGAATACGCCACGAATCGCTAAGCAGGAACGCAGCGAGCAGACGCGAACCGACATCCTGCAGACCGCCCTGGATCTGTTCGCGGCCCGAGGTTTCGCGGCGGTGAGCCTGCGCGATATCGCGGATCGGGTAGGGGTCAACCATGCGATGATCCGCTACCACTTCGGTGGCAAGGAGCAGCTCTGGCGCGAAAGCGCGGCTTTCCTGTTCGAGCGCCTGGAACAGGAAATCCCGCCGCCGGACCTCTCGCGGGATCCGTCTCCCATCGATGCCCTGAAACGCTACATCCGTGCCTATGTCCATTACTGCGCGCGGCATCCCGAGCACGCCCGGCTGATCGTGCAGGAGTCGATCGAAGGTTCGGACCGGCTGCAATGGCTGGCTGAGCACTACATCCGTCCCAATCACGCGCGAACACTTGGTTTTCTGAAGGGTGTCGAGTTGCCCGCCGGCCTCGGAGGGCTGGACCCGGTGATGATGCTGTACATGGTGGTGGCCATTGCGCAGATGCCTTATCTGGTCACCGCTGAGCTGCGATTCGTCCACGAGCGCGATGCCCTCTTGCCTGAGGCAATCGAAGCCCATGCCGAGGCGGTCATGAAGTTCATCTTCCGCGACGGTTGATAGCGGCGCCGCCGGCACAGGCGGGCCGATAATGTCGCCGCCCCAGGCCTGGAGAGCACAGGATGCCTTGAATTGCTTCAGTCGCCCCGGCGCAAGGCCCGGGATGGCATCGACAGCCGCCTCGCCATTGCTGTTGAATGACGCCGAACAGCCAAGAGGGACACTCATGCAAGCCGCACCCGTGCGTATCACCGCGGAGCAATTGCTCTCCGACAACTGGTACCTGCTGAAGAAATACAGCTTCGACCTGCAACGCCGCGACGGCAGCTGGCAGGCGCAGACCCGCGAGGTCTACGACCGCGGCAATGGCGCGACCATCCTGCTGTACAACCGCGAGCGGCGCACCGTGCTGCTGATCCGCCAGTTCCGCATGCCGACCTACGTCAACGACCACAGCGGCTACCTGATCGAGACCGCCGCCGGCCTGCTGGACAATGCCAGCCCGGAAGAACGCATCCGCCTGGAAGCCGAAGAGGAAACCGGCTACCGCGTCGGCGCGGTGGAGAAGGTCTATGAAGCCTTCATGAGCCCCGGCTCGGTCACCGAGCGCCTGCACTTTTTCATCGGCGAGTATGCCCCCGACGACCGCATCGGCGACGGCGGCGGCCTGGAGGAAGAGGGCGAGGACATCGAGGTGCTGGAGCTGGGTTACCAGCAGGCGCTGGACATGGTGCGCAGCGGCGAGATCGTCGACGGCAAGACCATCATGCTCCTGCAATACCTGGAACTGCGCCTGATGCCGCCGCGTCGCCTGACGATCCTGGTGGCCGCGCCCCGGTACTCGGGGGCAGAAGACCCAGCGGCGCTGGCGCGGCAGGTCGCCAGCCTGGACGACTGTGCCGCGCGGCTGTTCGAGGCCGGGCACAGCCCCGTGTTTGGCCAGTGGCTGGGGCTGGCGGCGGAGGATTCGAGCGCTGCCGGCGAGCCAGGCGCCCGGTTCCAGGAGCGTGCGCGGCATCAGTTGCAGCGTTGCGACGCGCTGCTGCGCATCGGCGGTGCCTGCGCCAGTGCCGATGCCCTGGTCGCGATGGGCGAGGGCCGGGGCCTGCCGGTCTACCGCTCGCTGCAGGATATCCCGCGTTGCAATCCGGCCAGTTGAACCCGCGTTCAGCAGGCTGGGTGGTCGACGGCCTTGTATCGGAGTGTGTATCGGCCCGGCGCTGATACACCTGCTTGTCCTGGCGCCGGTTGCGCACACAACCCGGATACACCCCGAGGATTAACTACGTCCACTCGCCAGCACCGAGCTTCTCGGTATCGATGGCGAGAACACTTAGTCAATCCATCCAAGGGGTATCAGCATGTTCAAACTCTCCAATGTTTCCAACGTAGCGCTCGGCCTGGCACTGGTCGGTGGCCTGGGCCTGTCCACCGCCGCTTCGGCGCTGAGCATGACTGCACTGTCCCAGGGCTACACCCTGGCCGCGGCGGACGGGGTCAAGACCTCGGCCGAAGGCAAGTGCGGCGAAGACAAGTTCGCCAAGACCGACACTAACCATGACGGCAAGGTGTCCCGCGAGGAGTTCATCGCCGCGGCCCCCGAGCGGGCGGCCGAGTTCGACAAGATCGACGCCAACCACGATGGCGCCATCAGCCTGAGCGAAGCCAAGCAGTACCTGGCGGCCAAGGCCGGTTCGGCCGAAGGCAAATGTGGCGAAGGCAAGTGCGGTGCGGCGATCGAGTCCTGATCGGCGGTGGCGGGGGGCACTCAGGTGCTCCCCGGTTTTTTCGGGGCAACCAGGAGACGGACCCATGCCTCCCTCAATACGACCCTGCAACATCCCATCATCCGCCCAAGCCCCACAGCAGCCCGTTTCGGCAGCCGTGGGGCTTGGCTTGCGTCGTGCCTTGCTCGACTCATTGAATACGGCGCCTGCGGGCGCTTTTGATTTTCTGGAGCTGGCGCCGGAAAACTGGATCGGCATCGGCGGTGCCCATGGCGCCGCGTTGCGCGCCCTGGCCGAGCGTTACCCGTTGAGCTGCCACGGGCTGTCGTTGTCCCTGGGTGGTCCGGCGCCGCTGGACCTGGGATTCCTGCGGGAAGTCCGGCAGTTCCTCGACCGCTTTAATGTGCCGCTGTACAGCGAACACCTGAGCTACTGCGGCGACGACGGGCACCTCTACGACCTGTTGCCGCTGCCGTTCACCGAAGAGGCGGTGCGCCATGTCGCGGCGCGCATCCGTCAGGCCCAGGATGTGCTGGGCCGGCGTCTGGCGGTGGAAAACGTCTCGTACTACGCGGCGCCACGCCAGGACATGGACGAGCTGGCCTTCACCAACGCGGTGCTGGCCGAAGCCGATTGCGACCTGTTGCTGGACGTCAACAACCTCTATGTCAACTCGGTGAACCACGGGTTCGAGCCCCAGGCCTTTCTCGCCGGCCTACCGCCAGAGCGGGTGGTGGCGATGCATGTGGCCGGGCACTACGACCAGTCCGACAGCCTGAAGATCGACACCCACGGCGCGCCGGTCAAGCCGGTGGTCTGGGCCTTGCTGGCGCGTGCCTATGAGTTGTTTGGCGTGCAGCCGACCCTGCTGGAACGGGACTTCAACTTCCCGCCATTCGCCGAGCTGCTGGGCGAGCTGGACAGCATCCGTCAGTTGCAGGCCGATGCCTGCCAGGCACAGGGGAGGCTGGCCCATGGATAAGCCGCTGATCGCCCTCGACACCCAGCAACAGGCCCTGACCGCTTACCTGCGCGATCCCGAGCACCGGGCGCCGCCCGCCGGGATGGACCGCGCGCGGGTGGAGATTTACCGCGAGCTGGTGTTCGACAACCTACTGTCGTTGCTTGGCAATACCTTCCCGGTGTTGCGCTCGATACTGGGCGAGGCGGACTGGCGCCGGCTGCTGCGGGTGTTCCTGCGCGAGCACCGTTGCGCCACGCCGAAGTTCGGCGAGATCGCCGGCGAGTTCGTGGCCTGGATGGCCTCCGCGCCCGCCGCTTTGCAGGACGCCGGCTGGCCGGTCTTTATGCTGGAGCTGAGCCATTACGAGTGGATCGAAATGGCCCTGCAACAGGCCGAGGCCGAGCCGCTGCCGGCCAGCGACCCGGAGCGGCTGCTGACCCAGCCCTTGCGCCTGTCGCCCCTGGCCTGGCCGCTGGCCTACGCCTGGCCGGTGCAGCGCCTGGGGCCGGCCTGGCGTCCCACCGAGCCTGGGGCAGCACCGACCTTGCTGCTGATCCGCCGCGATGCCGACTACCGGGTGCACTTCTCCGAACTCAGCCCCCTGGCCTGGCGCCTGCTGCAACGTATCGAGGCCTTTCCACTGCTATTGGGTCGCGACCAGTTGCAAGGCCTGGCCCTGGAAGCCGGTATCGACGACCTCGAGACCTTTCTCGCCAATGGCCAGAGCCTGCTGCAACAGATGCACAACCAAGGCGTTATTGGCTCTGTGTAGCCGCTGGCGCAGCCTGCGATCGGCGGCGTAGCCGTCGTAAAACCTGCGATTGCGGTCTTCCTGATACACCGCGTTGCTTGGGGTGCGTCTGCTGCGCAGCCGATCGCAGGCTGCGCCAGCGGCTACAGGTTGCGCGGCGTCGACATGTTGTTCTGTCACCCTTGCTGCCAATGGCCTGGACCGGTTGTAACAAATGCAGGGTGCTACCGGCTCTGTGTAGCCGCTGGCGAAGCCTGCGATCGGCGGCGCAGCCGTCGTAAAACCTGCGATTGCGGTCTTCCTGATACACCGCGTTGCTTGGGTTGGCGGCCGCTACGCAGCCGATCGCAGGCTGCGCCAGCGGCTACAGGGATATGTGCCTGTTATCAAAATTTCCTTCCGTAGAAACACCAAAGCCGCAGCTCAGGCTGCGGCTTTTTTTGCCCCGAGATATCAGCGCCTGTGGCGCAGGCGCCCGATCAACGCATCCAGGCTGAGCTTGCCCGGGCCCTGGAACAGCAGCGGCAGCAGCGCCGCCAGGTAGATCACCGGCAGCTTGAAGTTGCCGTGGCCCTTGTTGCTGATGGCGTAACCCTGGGCCAGTTCGCTGAGGGTCGACCACTCGGCCGGCCAGTGCACGGCGGCGGTGGCGACCACCGTGACCATCATCAGTACCAGCGCGGCGCAGCGGGTGCCCAGGCCCAGCAGCAGCGCCAGGGCGCACAGCAGTTCGGCCCACATCGACAGCTGCCAGTTCAGGCTCGCCGGCAACTGGTCGAAGGGAAAGGGGAAGGCGGACTGGATCTGCTGGAACCAGTTTTCACCCTGCCATTTTTCCAGGCCCGATTCGAAGAACTCCCAGGCCAGCAACAGGCGCAGGCTGAGGAGCGCGACCCAGGGGGAGACGCGGTTGAGGTGGCGTTGCAGCTCGTTGAGGGCGGATGAAAGCGTGAGGATCATGGGGTGGGTCTCCTGTGCAAAGTGGAAAAGCGACGCCGCCTGCGGCGTCGATCGCAGCCTGTGGCAGCGGCTACAGGGCGGTTGAGTTCAGCGCGGGCTCAGGGTCTGGCGTTGCCGGCGTTTGTTGGCCTGGGCCAGCTTGCCCAGCAGGTTGATCGTCATGGCCGAGCAGGTGATGGCGAAGGGCAGCAGGTACCAGGCGCTCAGCGGAATACGTTTGAAGTTGGAGTAGGCGAATATCGTCGCGATCACCCACATGCCGGTGGTGTGCAGGCGTTTCCAGGCGGTACGGCTGAGCAGCGACGCCGGGCCTTTGAACGAGGTCAGGGTCAGCAGCAGGATAAACAGGTAACCCACGGAGCCGGGCAGGTTGCCCAGGGTGCTGCGGCCGGGCCAGAACTCTGGGTTCAGTTGCCCGTAGCTGTAGATCAGCAGGGCGTGCACCAGATGCGAGAAGGCGAACGCCAGGCCGATGAAACGGCGCTCGCGCACCAGTGCCTGGCCCAGCGGCGAGGGCAGCAGCACGGCGAATGCCGAAGCAGTGAAGGCCAGCAGAAACAGCACGAAGGACGAACGCGCGGTGGCGCGGATCGCGCTACGGGTGGCCTCGACCAGGTCTGGATTGAGCAGCAGGATCAGCGCGGTCATCAGCAGCACGACGGCGGCCAGCAGGCTGAACAGCCGCCAGCCGTGGAAACGCAAGGGGAGGGATTGAGTGGGCATGAGAGGCTCCTTGAGGTTGGGCGCCGCTGTCGCGGCGCGTCCCAGGAGTCTTGCAAGGCCGTGTATATCGGCTGTGTCGGCAAAGGGCGGTTATGTATGCCTGTGTAGCAAAGCGTTCAGAGACTGGCCTGGTTGCCGCTGACCAGGATCAGTTCGGCGCACAGGCCGCCTCCTTCGCGATTGCTCAGGCGCAGCGAGCCGCCCAGGGCCACCGCCAGTTGCTGGGCGATGGCCAGGCCCAGACCGGTGCCGCCGGTGTCGCGGTTGCGCGAGCTTTCCACCCGATAGAACGGCTTGAGCACTTCGGCCAGCTGTTCTTCGCTGATCCCCGGGCCACGGTCCAGGACCTTGACCGACAGGCGATCGCCGGCCTGTGCCTGGACCTCGATCTGCGCCGCGCCGGAGAACTTCAGCGCGTTGTCCACCAGGTTCACCAGGACCCGGCGCAGGGCATGGGGGCGGGTGTCGATCAGCGCGCCGTTCTTGCCCGCCAGCTCAACGTCCTGGCCGGTGTCCTGGTAGTCGAACACCAGGCTGTCGAGGAAGGCGTCCAGGTCGATGCGGCAACTGGCCTCGGTGGCGCCATGGATGCTGCGGGCATAGGCCACGCCCTCGCGCACCAGGTGCTCCATTTCACTCAGGTCGTTCCACAGCTTGTCCTTCTCGGCGGACTCGTCCATGAACTCGGCGCGCAGCTTCATGCGGGTGATCGGCGTCTGCAGGTCGTGGGAGATTGCCGCCAAGAGTTGCATGCGCTCCTTGAGGTAGGCGCCGATCCGCGCCTGCAGGGCGTTGAAGGCCTTGGCCGCGTGCACCACTTCGAGCGGGCCTTTTTCGTCCAGGTGCACGCCGTGGGTGTTGGGGTCGAGGCTGTCCACCGCCTGGGCCAGTCGGGTCAGCGGGCGCACGGCGATGCGCACCGCCAGCCAGGCGCAGAGGATCAACACCAGCAGCTGCCCCAGCAGCACCGCCGGCAGCCAGGGCGACATCGGCATCAGCGCCGGGCGCACGTCGATGGTCAGTGGGCTGCCGTCGGCCAGTCGCAGGTGGGCCTGGTAGTGTTGGCGCGGGCCGGGAATGTTGTTGAATGCCAGGTCGTAGTCGCGGCCGAGGGCGTTCTTGATCGAGTTCACCGAGACCGGCACATCGTCGCCGTCCAGGGGCTGGCCGGGTTCGCCGGCGCTGAGCAGGTAGCCATAGTTGCGCCGTTGCAGGCGTTGCAGCCAGGCGGGGCGCTCGGCGGCGGGCAGGCGGTCGAGGATGGCGATGGAGGTCGAGACGTCGCTCTCCAGGTTGCCGAGCATGGTCATCTTCGCGCTCTGGTAGCGCTCGTAGGACTGCGCGGCGAACGACAGGCCCTGGGCCAGCGCCAGGCCGATCAGGAAGATCAGCGACAGCCGCGAGGCGAGGGTACGCGGCCAGTGCAGCGCCAGCTTCATGACGCGGCCTCGAGGATCTCCACCGGCAGCGAGAACACATAGCCCTCGCTGCGCACGGTCTTGATGTAGGCCGGTTCCCGGGCGTCGTCCAGCAGGCGCTGGCGCAGGCGGCTGACCAGCAGGTCGATGGAGCGGTCGAACAGGTCGGCGTCGCGGCCCTGGGTCAGGTTGAGCAACTGGTCGCGGTTGAGCACCCGTTGCGGGTGGTCGAGGAACACCCGCAGCAAGCGGTATTCGGCGCCGCTCAGGGCCACCATAGTGCCGTCCTGGTCCAGCAGGTGGCGCGCGGTGGTGTCCAGGCGCCAGCGGCCGAAGCCCAGCAGGCGGCCGCTTTCGGTGACCACCAGGTTCGGCGGCAGCATGCGCGTGCGGCGCAGCACGGCATTGATCCGCGCCAGCAGCTCGCGGGCGGCGAAGGGCTTGACCAGGTAATCGTCGGCGCCCATCTCCAGGCCGATGATGCGGTCGGTCTCGTCGTTGCGCGCGGTGAGCATCAGCACCGGCGTGGCCTTGTGCTTGCCGGCGCGCAGCTCGCGGCACAGCAGCAGGCCATCGTCGCCGGGCAGCATGATGTCGAGCACGATCAGGTCCACCGGGGTGGTTTCCAGGAAGCTGCGCATCTGCCGCCCGTCAGCCACTACCGTGGTGCGCAGGCCGTTCTTTTTCAGGTAGTTGCCTACCAGCTCTCTGATCTCGCGGTCGTCATCGACTATCAATACGTGATCGACATGATCCATGGGGCTGCCTCTGTATAGGGTCGTGCTGCCTAGTTTATAGGGGCCGAACGGCCTTGCCTGCGGGCCTTTGTATTGCAGTGTATCTGGCGCCTCGTTGAACACACGGCGATGCAAAACAAGGTTTTTCCGGCGCCTTTGTATCGCTCTGTATCCCCCGGCGGCGTGGATACGCAGGGAGACCGCAAGGGCGGTTTGCCGACACAAGCGCGATACCTCCCGCGCATTCAATGGGCTCCATCGAGGCACAGCCACTCGCCTCGCCACCAAAACCCATTGTCGCCCGAGGAAAGCACCATGAAACGCACCGCCCTCTACGCCGCCTGCCTGTTCGCCGCCCTGAATATCTGCACCCTGTCGGCCCGCGCCGAAAGCACCGTGCAGGCCCAGACCTACAGCTACGGCACCCAGCTGGATATCCAGAAAGTCCTGTCGATGAGCGAAGACGCCGAGCCGAGCTGCGGCGTGGTCAATGCGCGCATGACCTACCTCGATTCCCAGGGTCGCACCCAGGCCCTGGATTACCGCAAGTTCGCCAACAACTGTAACGACGGCAACTGAGTGCACTCCCTTGTCATGTAGTCCCTGTTGAACATGAGGATCAGCCCATGAATACCCTGAAAACCTGCCTGCTTTCCCTGACCTTGGCCCTGGCCGGCGTGGCCGTGGATGCCAGCGCCGCCGACTCATCCTGCTCGACCTGCTTCCAGCTCAGCCCGCTTTCAAGTGTCAGCTCCTTTAAACCTGACAGCTTGAAAGCCAGCACCTTGCAGCAGCACAGCTGGCTGGCCGAAGGCGGCTACGAGCGCACCCCGCAAGGGATGCGCGCCGACAACCAGGCCTGAACCGGGCCTGCCACCCCTGAATCCGCCCGCCGCCGATGGCGGGCGGACATTGACCTATCACAGGTGATGCCATGTTGCTCATAGCGTTTCTCGGCGGGGTGCTGACCATCCTCAGCCCCTGCATTCTTCCGGTGGTGCCGTTCCTGTTCGCCCGGGCCGACCGCTCGCGCGGCTCGGTGCTGCTGACCCTCGGCGGCATGGCGCTGACCTTTGCCCTGGTATCGAGCCTGGCGGTGATCAGCAGCGACTGGATCGTCCGCGCCAACGGCATCGGGCGCCAGCTGGCGCTGATCGTGCTGGGGCTGTTCGCCTTGTCGTTGATCTTTACCCGCTTCGGCAACTGGCTGGCCCGGCCCTGGGTCAGCCTGGGCAATCGCCTGGATGGCCTGCGCCTCGATCGGGCGCGCAAGCTCTCCGGGCCCTTGGCGGCGCTGTTGCTCGGGGTGGCCACCGGTCTGCTCTGGGCGCCCTGTGCCGGGCCGATTCTCGGGGTGATTCTGACCGGCGCCATGCTGCAAGGGGCCAGCACCCAGACCAGCTTGTTGCTGCTGGCCTACGGCCTGGGCAGTGCCTTGTCCCTGGGGCTGCTGATTTTCGCTGGAAGAGGGCTGGTCAACCGGCTCAAACCATCCCTGCCGGCCACCGCCTGGTTGCGCCGCACCGCCGGTTACCTGGTATTGCTGGCGGTCGTGGCGATCGGCAGCGGGGTGGACGACCGTCTGTTGGCCAGCACTTCATCTCAAGGTGGCGCGGCCCTCGAGCAGAGCCTGCTGAAGGCCGTGCCCAAGGCCCTGGACTACCTGATCGACAAGGCCGGCGCCGCGCCCGTCGAGACGCTGCCGAGCAAAGGCCCGATGCCTTCGCTGAATGGCGCGGTGCAATGGCTGAACTCGCCGCCGCTGGACGCCGAAGCCCTGCGCGGCAAGGTAGTGCTGGTGAATTTCTGGACCTACGACTGCATCAACTGCCAGCACAGCCTGCCCTATGTGAATGCCTGGGCGAAAAAGTACGCCAAGGACGGGCTGGTGGTGATCGGCGTGCACACCCCGGAGTACGCCTTCGAAAAGGTCATCGACAACGTCAAGGCCCAGGTGCGCAAGCTGGATATCGGCTACCCGGTGGCCATCGACAACGACTACGCGATCTGGCGCGCCTTCGACAATCAGTACTGGCCGGCCCACTACTTTATCGACGCCCGCGGCCAGGTGCGCTACAGCCACTTTGGCGAGGGCAGCTACGAGGCGCAGGAGCAGGTGATCCAGCAGTTGTTGCGGGAGGCCAAGGCGTCGTGAGGGGACGGGTTGCCGGTCGAGGATTTGCGGGGCGGTGGGTCAGTGACACCGCGTCGCCCCCAATCGCCGGCAAGCCTGGCTCCTACGGGTTTTGCGGCGCATGCCGGATTCGCGGCAAACCCCGAACCTGTAGGAACGCAGCTTGCTCGCGAGGCGTCGGGTCAGACACCCCGCGTTCTTCAGTTACACCGCGTCGCGCCCAATCGCCGGCAAGCCTGGCTCCTACGGGTTTTGCGGCGCATGCCGTATTCGCGGCAAACCCCGAACCTGTAGGAGCGAAGCTTGCTCGCGAGGCGTCGGGTCAGACACCCGCGTTCTTCAGTTACACCGCGTCGCCTCTATCGCCGGCAAGCCTGGCTCCTACAGGTTTTGCGGCGCATGCCGGATTCGCGGCAAACACCGGACCTGTAGGAGCGCAGCTTGCTCGCGAGGCGTCGGGTCAGACACCCCGCGTTTTTCAGTTACACCGCGTCGCGCCCAATCGCCGGCAAGCCTGGCTCCTACAGGTTTGCGGCGTATGCCGGATTCGCGGCGAACACCGGACCTGTAGGAGCGCAGCTTGCGCGCGAGGCGGTGTGTCAGGCTCACCGCGTTCTCCAGATCACCCCTGTAACCACCACCGCAGCAGGAAAAAGAACGCCATGCTCAGCAGCATGCTGACCAGGGTGTTGCGGGTGTAGATCACCAGGACGATGGCCACCAGCGAGCTGATCAGGTACGGGTTGTCGTAGGCCAGGTTCAGCTGGTGTTCGGGCATGAACACGATCGGTCCGCAGATCGCGGTGAGCATGCCCGGTACGGCGAACCCGAGGAACTGCCGGGCGTTGCTGCTCAGGCGCACCGGCAGGCGCGGTTCGAGAAACACATAGCGGTTGAGAAACACCAGCAACCCCATGCCGAAAATCACTGCCCAGACCATCATGTGCGCTCCCGGTAGAACTTGTTGCAGAGAAAACCCGCGGTCATGCCCATCAGGCCCGAGAGCACCAGGGCCGAGCCCCATTGCCAGTAGCTCAGCAGCACCGAGCAGAACAGCGACACCGCCACGCAGACCACAGTCGGTACGTTGCGCACCAGCGGGGTGATCAGGGCGATAAAGGTGGCGGCGATGGAGAAGTCCAGGCCCAGGTGTTCGAGCCCGGGAATGGCGCGCCCGAGGACGATGCCGGCCAGGGTGAACAGGTTCCAGGCGATATAGAAGGTCAGGCCCACGCCGAGGGCGTACCAGCGGTCGAACTGCTGCTTGTCGTGCTGGCTGGTCAGGGCGAACAGCTCGTCGGTGAGCAGGAAGCCCAGGCCGACCCGCCAGCGTCCCGGCAGCGGGGAAATCACCGAGCGCAGGCTCATGCCGTACAACAGGTGCTGGGAGGTCAGCAGCAGGGTGGTGAGCAGGATCGAGAAGATCCCCGCGCCGCCCTTGAGCATGCCGATCGCCACCAGCTGCGCGGCGCCGGCGAAGACGATGCTCGACAAGCCCTGGCCTTGCAGGGGCGTGAGATTGGCCTCGATGGCCATGGAACCCGCCAGCAGGCCCCAGGGCGCGGTGGCCAGGGACAGCGGCATGATGGCAACGGCGCCGCGCAGGAACGCGGTACGGGGAAGAAGAACGCTGGACATGACAGCCTGCAACCAAGGAACGGAAACCGACTGTGCCAGCCCGCGATGGGAATGGCTTGAACGATCTTGCGCACTTGCTGCCAACGGCGGTGCTTTTGTAGGAGCCAGGCTTGCCGGCGATGGGGGCGACGCGGTGTGCCTGATACGACGCCTCGCGAGCAAGCTTCGCTCCTACAGAAGCCGGGGGACCGCGAGTCCTGTGCCCGGTTCGTCATCTGTCGCAATGGCGACAACCCGATCTGTCTGCTACAACGCTTCGTTAGCATTGGCCAGCTTCTCCCGTGGGGAAGGTGGCCTGTCATCTTCCTGCAACAGCCCCGTGCCAAGAAAGGTGTCTGGCCGATTCCGGTCAGATCACTACCGGGCTGTCCACCAACCGCCCATCCCAAGGAGAGGGTCAATGAGAAAACTTTTCGCAACCGCGGCGCTGGCCGCGCTGATGATCTGCACCGTCGGTGTCAGCCAGGCACGGGAGACGCGGCAGCAGCGCGACTCGGTCGCCGGGGTGTTCGACTACTACCTGCTGTCGCTGTCCTGGTCGCCGACCTTTTGCCTGACCCATCCGGAAAACGAGCAGTGCTCGGGCAAGGGCTACGGTTTTGTCCTGCATGGCCTGTGGCCGCAATACGCCAAGGGCGGCTGGCCGGAATCCTGCCCGCCCTTGACCCAGCTGACTGCCGAAGAGCGGGCCAAGGGCCTGACCCTGTTCCCGACGGCCAAGCTGATGGAGCACGAGTGGAGCAAGCACGGCACCTGCAGCGGGCTGGGCGCCATGGGTTACCTGGAGAGCTCCGACCAGGCCCTGGGCAAGGTGAAGATTCCTGAGGTGCTGGAACCTTCGACCACCGTGCATTACTTCGAGGCCCGGGAGATCGAGCAGTTGTTTCGCCAGGCCAACCCGGGCATTCCGGACAAGGGCGTAGCGGTGTTGTGCAGCGGCCCGGAACTCTCCGAAGTGCGGGTCTGCCTGGACAAGAACCTGGGCTTCGGCGCCTGTGGCAAAGGGGTGCGTACCCAGTGCCGCAGCGGCGACATTCGCGTACCGCCGATTCGCTGATCGGCGAGCGGCCAGGGGGAGCGGCAGGGGCAGGTGCAAGCATCTATGGTTGGAAGACCGCCGTCTTCCTCCGAGGAGCCCACGATGCTACATATCCGTACCCCCCTGATCCTGCATCCCGGCTTGTCCACGGCCAGCCGGCGCATCTGGCTCAAGCTGGAAAACCTGCAGCCCGGCGGTTCGTTCAAGATCCGTGGCCTGGGCCTGCTCTGTTCCCAGGCCGCGCAGCAGGGCAAGCGTTGCCTGGTCTGTCCGTCCGGCGGCAATGCCGGGCTGGCCACGGCGGTGGCGGCGGCCAGCCTCGGCCTGCAAGCCTGCATCGTGGTGCCGCAGACCACCCCACAAACCACCCGTGAACGCATTGCCCGGACCGGCGCCCAGGTGCTGGTGCACGGCCAGGTCTGGGACGAGGCCAACGAGCGGGCGCTGGAGCTCTGCACCGACGCCGACTGCGAATACGCCCCGGCCTTCGACCACCCGGTGTTGTGGCAAGGGCACAGCAGCATGGTCGATGAAATCCTCGAAGACTGTCCGCAGGTCGATGCGATTGTCGTGTCGGTGGGCGGTGGCGGCTTGTTGGCCGGCATCCTCACCGGCTTGTTGCGCCACCATCGTCACGACTGCCTGATCGTTGCCTGCGAAACCGAGGGCAGCGCCTCCTTCGCCGCGGGGCTGGCGGCCGGCTACCCGGTCAAGCTGGCGAAGATCGAGACTGTCGCCAGCTCCCTGGGGGCGGCCCGGGTAGCGGCCTGGCCGTTGCAGCAGATCCAGCGGTTCACCTACCAGTCGCTGGTGTTGTCGGATGCCGAGGCGATCCTCGGCGTGGTGCGTTATGCCGACGATCTGCGGCAATTGGTGGAGCCGGCCTGCGGCGTCTCGCTGGCGGTGGCCTACCTCGATCACCCGGCCATCGCCGCAGCGCGGGACGTGGTGATAGTGGTGTGCGGCGGCGTCAGTATCAGCGCCCGCCAGGTGGCGGACTGGGGCGCTTCGCTGCCGGGTTGAAAGCGCCTGGTGTATGCTGGCCGACCTGTCGTGTCTGTGGTTTTACGGAGGGTTCGGATGGACGCCACCACATTGTTTCTGTACGTCGTCACCGTCAGCGCGGTGATGATGACCCCGGGGCCGTCGATGCTGCTGGCTCTCAATAACGGTGCTACCCATGGTATGCGCATCGCCGGTTGCGGCATGGTTGGCGCGATGCTGTCCGACCTGCTGCTGATCGGTGCGGTGGGTTGCGGCCTGGGTGCGTTGCTGCAAGCCTCCGAGCAGTTGTTCTCCCTGGTCAAGTGGGGCGGTGTTGCGTACCTGCTGTACCTGGCGTGGGTGCTGTGGAAGGCGCCGACCCAGGCGCTGGCCGCGCAGACGGGCGGCAGTGCCAGCAGTGGGCG
Source organism: Pseudomonas sp. 22526 (assembly GCF_052044735.1). NCBI lineage: Bacteria > Pseudomonadati > Pseudomonadota > Gammaproteobacteria > Pseudomonadales > Pseudomonadaceae > Pseudomonas > Pseudomonas sp. 22526. Next base: position 32,753 of record NZ_JBQENK010000007.1, on the reverse strand, counting down.
CGGGGCGTTTGTGCGGTCGTTGCTGGTGGGGCTGTCGAACCCCAAGGGCCTGCTGTTTTTCTCGGCCTTCCTGCCGCAGTTCGTCCGCCCCGACCAGCCGGTGGCGCAGCAGTACCTGATCCTGGCGCTGGTCAGCACGGCGATCAATTGCGTGATGATGGCGACCTACGCCTTTGGCGGGCGCTATGCCATGCGCACCTTCTCCGCGCGGGTGATGCTGTGGATCAACCGCAGCTGCGCCGGCATGCTCGCGGTCCTGGCGGTGGGGCTGAGCCTGTATCGGCGCAGCGATATCCGTTGAAGCTGCATTGACCTGACAGACCGGCGTCCTGCTTCCTGCTTCTGTAGGAGCGGCCGGTCGACGCTCGATTGCTGGCGATAGGCACACTGCGGAATGCCTGACACACCGCTTCGCGAGCAAGCTTCGCTCCTACAAAAGATGTCTTCGCGCAGCTTGTGCGCGAAGCAGCATATCTGACACACCGCGTCGTTCCTATCGCCGGCAAGCCTGGCTCCTACAGGTTCTGGGGCGCTGCGAGTGGTGCGGCGTACCTGCTTCTGTAGGAGCGAAGCTTGCTCGCGAGGCGGTGTGTCAGGCACACCGCCAGAAGCCATTTAGAACCTCAAGGTCGCGCCGCTGGTCAGCCAGCGGTCGCGGCCTTCGTTCAACTGGCCGCCCAGCACCAGGTCGAGGTCCAGGTTCGCTCCCAGATGCAGCCGTGGCCCGGCTTGCCAGGCCTGTTCGCCGCCGCGCTGGCCGTAACGTTCGGCGACCAGGGTCAGGCGTTCGCCCAGGTCGTATTCGAAGCCGCTGCCCCAGGTCCAGTGATGGTTCTGCTGGCCGTCGTCATAGGCGTGGGCCCAGCCGGCGTTGAAGTTCAGGCGCAGGCTTTGCAGGGGCTGGTAGGTCAGGGGCAGGCTGATGTCGCCACCGTCGAACGCATGGCCGCGGTTGAGGGCGAAATGCGCGGACGTCGCCAACGCCAGTTGCAGGCCCAGGTCTTCGCGGTTCCACAGTTGCGCCTTGAACTGCGGGCTCAGCTGGGTTTCGCCGTGGCCGTCCTCGCGGCTGCGCTCGATGGCGGCGCCCACCTGCAACCAGGGCAGGCCGGCGAAGGTGCAGGCCGGGGAGAACACCGCGCCATGGTTGGAACCCTGGTGGCGCAGGCTCTGGTACCAGATATCCAGGTTGCATTCCCCCGGGGCGTTGATCGCGCCGTCGTCCACCACATAGGCGCCGCCCGCGGCGTTGGCTTTGGCGACCAGGGTCAACAGGCCGATCAGGCTCAGGGTGAGGGTGACGAACATCAGGTTGCGCCGCAGCATGCGCCGTTTCGCCGGGGGCAGGTCGCGGGTGAGGCTGGCGAAGCGGTTGTGGCGCGAAGGGTTGTACTTGGACATGACGGTTCTCGCTAAGGCATGGGAAGCGGTCGCGCTGCGCGGGCCGCTCCGTGGTCGAGTGGGGAAAAGGGTCATTGCCAGTCGTTCACTGACAGGGTCTGGATACCGGCGGCCCTGGCCAGGGCCACCAGCTCTTCGGTGTCGTCGCCGCCGGGCAGGGCGATGACCAGGTCGGGCCGGCTGTCGCGCAACATGAAGGCGTTGCGCAGGCGTTCGGCGAGCTTGCCGTGCAACTGCCAGTTGGCCGGGTAACGCACGATGTCGGCGCCGATTTCCCGGCCCCAGTCTTCTATTTCCGCGCCGAGGAACTGGCTGCCGCCGTGGATCAGCACCTGCACTTCATGCAGGCGCTGAAAGGCGTCGAGCACCCGCCGGCACAGCTGGACGTCGGCGTAATGGCGCCCCGCGCAGATCAGGACGCGCATCGTGCGCGCTCCTGCGCCGTCGGGTTGATGCTCAACGGGTTGTCCAGCAGCACGTCGCCCAGTTCGGCGTTATCCAGGTCGCGCTCGCCGGCCCGCTCCAGCGCCGGATAGGCCAGGGCCGCGATGTGGTGGTGCACGCGTCGGTAGTCGCGCAGCACCCGCTGGAAAATGTCGCCGGACTCGGCCCAGGCCGTGCGGTCTTCGCGCAGGCTGCGAAAGTGCTCGCGGCTGGCGTCGGCTTCCAGCCGCCTGACCAGTTCCTTGCGGTTCACCAGTTGGTGGGCGTTGGCCAGGTCTTCGCGCAGGAACACCGTGATCGCCAGGCTCAGGCTGTCCACCACGGCCTGGTGCAGAGGCTCTATGCAGTCCAGCTCGAACACCGAGAACTGCTCGCCACGCCGCAGCCGGCGCGCCGCCAGCTGGGTCAGGCTGCTGGAGAGGATGTCGCCGGCGTGTTCCAGGTTGATCACGAACAGCAGGATCTCCTGGGCGCGGTCGGCGTCCTGGTCGCTGATGCCGTCCTGGCCGATATCCGCCAGGTAGGCGCGGATCGCCGCGCTGAGCAGGTCCAGCGACTGGTCGATGCGCCGCACCTCGTCGGCGCCGGCCGGGGTCGAGGCCTGGAACAGGCGCAGCACCCGGTCGAGCATCAGCGACAGCATGTCGGCCAGGCGCAGGGCCTCGCGGGCGGCGTTGGACAGGCCGATATTGGCCACCGCCAGGCCGGCTTCGTCCAGGTAGTGGGGCATGCCCGGGTCGACGTCGCGCGGCGGCTCCGGCAGCAGGCGGCTGAGCAGGGTTGCCATGGGCCCGGTCAGGCCGATGAACAGCAGGGCCAGCACCAGGTTGAACAGGCTGTGCAGGTAGACCACCTGCAGGCTGGCATCGAGGGCGGCGACCGGCGCACTCTGGGCGATCCAGGGCAGGCACGGCAGCAGCGCGACGGCACCGCACAGGCGCACCAGCAGATTGCCCAGGGGCAGGCGCCGGGCCACGCTGGAGTCGGCGTTGAGCAGCGACGGCAGGGCGCCGCCGATATTGATCCCCAGCACCAGGGCCATGGCGGTCACCGAGGACAGCAGCCCGGTGGCGGCCAGGGACGCCACCAGCAGCACCACGGCGACGCTGGAATGGCACAGCCAGGTCAGCAGCGCCGCCGCCAGCAGGGCGATCAGCAGGTCGCCGTCGAGGCCACGCATCAGCGCGGCGAATACCGGCGTGCCTTCCACTTCGCCCAGGGTGCTGCCGAGCATGCGCAGGGCCAGCAGCATCAGCCCCAGGCCGATCAGCGCGCAGCCGAGGCTTTCAAAGCGCGAGTCGTCGCGCAGGCGGAACACGATAAAGCCCGCCAGCAGCACCAGCGGCGTGAGGATCGAGATATCGACGCTGAGCAGTTGCACCACCAGGGTCGAGCCGATATTGGCCCCGAGCATCACCGCCAGGGCGGGGGCCAGGCCCAGGGTGCCGGTGGCGGTAAAGGAGCTGGCCATCAGGCTCACCGCGGTGCTGCTTTGCAGGACCCCGGTGATGGCGATGCCGGACAGCAGGGCCATCCAGCGGTTGTTCAGGTGCTGCCCCAGCCACTGGCGCAACTGGGTGCCGAAGCCGCGCAGCAGCGCCGAGGAAATCATCTGGGTGCCCCACAGCAGCAGGGCGATGGAGCCAGCGAGGTTGATCAGCAGAGTAGTTCCCGACATGAGGACTCTCCCTTGTGTGTTTCATGGCTTGGCGGATCGCAGCAGGCGGATGCAGCGGCGATGAATGGCGCTGGCAAGGCCCAGCAATAGGCGAATGGCAGCGCGGCTCAACAGGCTTCTGGCATACAGGCGGATGCCGACCAGGGTGATCAGGGCGGCGATGCCTTCCAGGGTGCTCACCAGCAGGGCGCGCAAGGTGCGCTCGCCGCGGGCCAGCAGCTCGGTGACAGGTTTCATGGTGGATGCTCCACTTGGCTGGGCCCGGCGGCGTGGTGCCGTCGGGCCTGGCGCCGCGTTGCGGCTTTCGCGAGCAAGCTCGCTCCTACAAGGACAGTTGCAACCTGTAGGAGCAGCCGGTCGACGCTCGATTGCTCGCGATGGCCGCGCCGCTAACCGCCGGACTTCAGAACCATTGCTTGAAGCGACGGATGTAGAGGGTCTTCATGGTCTGGGCGACGACGCAGTAGCACAGCAGGGTGCCGACCAGCCAAGGGAAGTATTCCCACGGCAGCGGTACCAGGCCGACCATTTCACCCAGTGGCGAGAACGGCACGTAGATACCCAGGGCCATCACCAGGCCGGTCATCAGCATCACCGGCAGCGCCGCGGTGCTCTGGATGAACGGGATCTTCTGGGTGCGCAGCATGTGCACCACCAGGGTTTGCGAGAGCAGGCCTTCGATGAACCAGCCGGACTGGAACAGGGCGGCCATTTCCACGCTGTTGGCGGCGAACACGAACCACATCAGGGCGTAGGTGGTGATGTCGAAGATCGACGAGGTCGGCCCGATCCACAGCATGAAGCGCCCGATGTTCTTGGCGTCCCACTTGCGCGGCTTGCGCAGGAACTCCTTGTCCATCTTGTCCCACGGCAGCGACAGCTGGGAGATGTCGTACATCAGGTTCTGCAGCAGCAGGTGGATCGCCAGCATCGGCAGGAACGGAATGAACGCACTGGCCACCAGCACCGAGAACACGTTGCCGAAGTTGGAACTGGCGGTCATGTTCAGGTACTTCATGATGTTGCCGAAGGTCTCGCGGCCCTTGATCACGCCTTCTTCCAGGACCATCAGGCTCTTTTCCAGGAGGATGATGTCCGCCGATTCCTTGGCGATGTCGGTGCCGCTGTCCACCGAGATACCGACGTCGGCGTCGCGCAGCGCCGGGGCGTCGTTGATCCCGTCGCCGAGGAAGCCCACGGTGTGGCCGTTGGCTTGCAGGGCCTTGAGCACCCGGGATTTCTGCAGCGGGGTGAGCTTGGCGAACACCGTGCGTTCTTCCACCAGGCGCGCGAGCACCGCGTCGTCCATGTGCTCGATATCGCGCCCGAGCAGCGGCTGGCCGACTTCCAGGCCGACCTCGCGGCAGATCTTCGCGGTGACGATCGGGTTGTCGCCGGTCAGCACCTTCACCGTCACGCCGTTCTCGCGCAGGGCGGCGATGGCCGGGCCGGCGGTTTCCTTGGGCGGATCGAGGAAGGTCAGGAAGCCTTCGATGATCAGCTCGCGCTCGTCGCTGGCGCTGTACTGCTGGCGGGTTTGCCCCGGCGCCAGGTCACGGGTGCCGACCAGCAGCACGCGGAAGCCGTCGCGGTTGTATTCCTCGGCCAGCTCCAGCAGCGCCGCCCGGCGCCCGGCGTCGAGGGCCACAGTGACGCCGTCCTGGCGCACCCGGGTGGCGGTGTCGAGCATTTCCTCGACGGCGCCCTTGCACACCAGCAGGTGATGGCCGCTGTCGTCGGAGAGGATCACCGAGAGGCGCCGGCGGACGAAATCGAACGGCAGTTCATCGACCTTGCTCCAGGCATCGGGCGCGCTGAACTTCGGGTTGTTCTCGGCGTAGCTCACCACCGCGCGGTCCATCAGGTTCTTCATGCCGCTCTGGTGGTAGCTGTTCAGCCAGGCCAGTTGCAGCACCTGGTCGCAGCGGCTGCCGCTGATATCGACGTGGTGCTCGAGGATGATCCGGTCCTGGGTCAGGGTGCCGGTCTTGTCGGTGCACAGCACGTCCATGGCGCCGAAGTTCTGGATCGCATTGAGGCGCTTGACCACCACCTTGCGCTTGGCCATGGCCGCGGCGCCTTTGGCCAGGTTGGCGCTGACGATCATCGGCAGCATTTCCGGGGTCAGGCCGACGGCCACCGCCAGGGCGAACATGAAGGCTTCGGCCCAGTCACCCTTGGTGAAGCCGTTGATCAGCAGCACCACCGGCACCATCACCAGCATGAAGCGGATCAGCAGCCAGCTGACGCTGTTCACCCCGCGGTCGAAGGCGGTCTGGGTCCGCGAGCCGACGATGGAGCGCGCCAGGGAACCGAAGTAGGTGCGCGACCCGGTGGCCACCACCACCGCGGTGGCGGTGCCGCTGACCACGTTGGTGCCCATGAAGCAGATGTTCGGCAGGTCGAGCAGGTCCTGCTGGTCGGCCGCGGTGCGGTGGGCGGATTTCTCCTGCACCGCGCCCAGGGTGTCGTACTTCTCCACCGGCAGCGCCTCGCCGGTCAGCACCGCCTGGCTGATGAACAGGTCGCGGGATTCGATCAGGCGGATATCGGCGGGGATCATGTCGCCGGCCGACAGCTGCACGATGTCGCCGACCACCAGGTCGCGCATCGGCACTTCGCGCAGCGCGGCCTTCATGCCCATCTGCTCGCGGCGCAGCACGGTGGCGGTGGTCCGCACCATGGCCTTGAGCGCCTCGGCGGCCTTGGCCGAACGGTATTCCTGCCAGAAACGCATCAGGCCGCTGACCAGGACCATGACCAGGACGATGATCACCCCGGTCAGGTCGGTTTCCTCGCCGGACTGCAGGGGCAGCCAGAAATCGGTGAAGAAGCTGATGCCGGTCAGGGTCATCAGCACATAGATGAACGGGTTGTTGAAGGCTTGCAGCAATTGCACCAGCGCATGGGGCGGCCGGTCGTGGGCCACCTCGTTGAAGCCGTCGCGCTGCAGGCGGCCTTCGGCGTCGAGCTCGGTCAGGCCGTTGGCGTTCGACTTGACGTTGTCCAGGGTCACGCCAAGGCTGTTCTGCGCTTCGCGGGCGGCACGCATCGACAGCCGGGTGTCGTCGCGGGTGGGGTTTTGCGAGGAGGAGGTGCGGGTTTTTACCGTAGTCATTACGTGTGCTCCTGCCGCAGGCTTGCGGCACGACACACAGACCACTCACCTATTCATAGACGAGCGAACGTATGTCGAGCCGCAAGTAAGCGATCGATTCAGGTAGTTGCGTTTTATTGGTTTTAACGTTCGCCGCCTATTCAATGAGCATGAATAGACGACGAACCTACTACTGGCTTCGTCCATAACAATTACCACCAACTTTTGGTTTTAAGCAGGCAATAGGAAGTTGCCGAATTCCTTATTCAGGAAAACGTTCCGGAAGGACTTGGAAGTGCCTTCGATTGAACTAGAAGTGCGAGTCCCGAGACAGACTCAGCAGCAGGCCGGCCTGCATCAGGAAGCCGGCCAGGCTCCGACTCTGAGGGTCCTGGCTGTCGTCGAAACTCCAGCGTTGCTGGAGCCGGCAGGTGACCGGGCAGACGCGCCAGTTGGCCCGCGGCCGGGTTTGCGAGGAGGGGGTGGAATACAGGGTGCCGACCCGGGAAACGCCAGCGCGCTCAGCGCAGGGCTTGACCCGCATGGTCGATGCGAAGGCGCGTACGCCGGGCATTACAGTGGATTTGAAGTTCATAACAGTTGCCTCGCGACCGGACTGGCTCCGGTGAAGGCAAGTTACGAAGGAGCGTCAAGCTCTAGCGCAGCTCACCCGACCGAAAAGTCGAGTCCCGTCATTTTCTGGGTTAAGTGCCCAGCCCTGCGCAAGCGCATCGACCAGACAGCGTCTAGATACTGTGTCCATTGGCTTCTTTAGTGAGTTGAAAAAAGGCCGGTTTGGCCGGCCCGCGCAATTTACTCAGGCCGACCTGTCAAGTCAAGATTAAATTGCCACGAATCATATATTCGTTCAGCTTTAAGTAAGGTCTGTATCTGAACTCAGATAAATGAAGGGGCAAGTTATATAGGGCAGACCTGAGTAACTGTCATTGAAACAATATTATGAAGCCGTGCGCGCGATAGTTATTGTGCTGTGACAGTTTGAACGCCTGGAGAAACAGGCCGAGGCGCATTGCGCGCCTCGGCGACTGTTCAGTCGAGGATCAGGTGCGGCAGGAAGCGGCTGGAGTCCTTGGTGATCAGGCTGTCGTCTTCGCGCACGCCGATGCCGGCGGCCTGGTCGCCGATGACCCAGGAGCCGATCAGGGTGTAGCTGTCGCCAAAGCGCGGCAGCGGGGCGAAGGACTGCAGGATGTAGGGCGCGTCGGTGTAGGGGCCGTCTTCCTTGACCACCTCGTCCTGCGGGGTGCGCAACTCGATGTTGGCGCCTTCGCGGGAAAAGAACGGCTTGCGCACCCAGCCCTTGGGCACATCGCGCTGCGGGTGCAGGTCCAGGTGGGTCTCCAGCAGGTTCGGGTGGCCCGGGTGGGCCTCCCAGAGCAGCGGCAGGATGCCCTTGTTGGAGAGAATGGATTTCCACGCCGGTTCGAAGAACTGCGTGTCGCTGGCGGCGATTGCCGCGCCGAAGGGCTCGTGGAAGATGAACTCCCAGGCGTGCAGCTTGAACAGGTGCGGGATCCAGCGGTCCTGCAGGTCGACGAAGCGGCCTTCGGCGGTGAGGCCGATGTCTTCCACGTCGATATGCCGCGACTCGATGCCGGCCTTTTCCGCGATCAGGCGCAGGTAGTCGGTGGTGGCGCGGTCTTCCACCGAATCCTTCATCGAGGCGAAATAGAACGGCCGCTCGATCCCCAACTGGGCAAAGGCCTGGTGCAGCCGGGTGTCGATGCTGTTGAACTGGTCGGCATGCCGTGGCAGCAGGCCGCGCTCGATGTTCTGCTCCAGCCAGCCCCATTGGAACGCCGCGGTTTCATAGAGGCTGGTGGGGGTGTCGTAGTTGAGCTCCAGCAGCTTGGCCGGGCCCTGGCCGTTATAGGAAAAATCCAGGCGGCCGTAGAGGTGCGGGTGACCCTCGAGCCATGAAGTGCGGATCATGTCGTAGAAGGCCGGCGGAATGCTCAGGCGATCCAGCAGGGCCTCGCTGCGCACCACCCGGTCCACCAGGTCCATGCACATCTCGTGGATCTCGGTGGTCGGGTCTTCCAGGTCGTCCTCGATCTGCTTGAGGCTGAACTGGTAGTAGGCGCTTTCGTCCCAGTAGGCTTCGCCGTCGATGGTGTGGAACAGGAAGCCGAGTTTTTCCGCGGTCTGTCGCCAGTCCGGGCGTTCGTTGCAGAGGATCTTCTTCATGGCGCGCTTCCTTAGCTGCTCGAGCGCCCCGAACTCCAGCTCGAGGAGCTGGAGCCGCCCCAGCCGCTGCGGGCGCTGGCCTGGCTGCCGAAGCCGCCACGGGAGGTGGAGGAGGACACGGACATTGGCCGGGTGGTGGTCCGGAAGCCGCTGCCCGACTGCGCCTGGCGCGACTTGGAGAAGGTCGAGCCGCTGGCGATGCGCTGGTTGAGCGTCGAGTTGGCGTAGCTGCCGCGGTCGTCGCGGTAGCGGTAGACCGGCTCGGAGTAATAGTTGCGGTTGCCGCCGCTGAGCAGGTTGCCGATCAGCAGGCCGGTGAGCAGGCCGCTGTCATTGCTGCTGAACGACGAGCTGCGGCCGGCCTCGGGGCTGACCCCGGCTGCCGCCAACTGCTCGCGGGTGAAGGCGCCCTGGGCGTTGATTTCAAAGCCGCCCAGCTTCGGCACGAACTTGCCGCTGGAATCCATCTGGCACCAGTTTTCGACGAAGTCGGCATCGCAATCGGCCTGGTTGTCGTAGACCGGCGCCTGGGCGCGGTGCTCCGCCATGGCCTTGATATAGGCATCGGAGCAGACGTCCACGGCGATCTTGCCGTCCACGCATTCCTGCACCGACTGGAAGTTGAATTTCTGCTGGACCGCGAGGGTCTCCGGCTCCGAGTTGCAGCCCGAGATCGCCAGCGCCACCGAGGCGGCCAGGGAGAGCTGAACGTATTGGCTTCGTTTCATCGAGGGCTCCGTGCGGTCGATCAGTTCTGCGAAGGGGTCATGCAGGCGGCGTTGAGCAGGCCGACGCTGATGGCCACGGCGGCGACGTAGATGCCGGCGGCGATTTCGCCGTTGCGGATGCGCTGCGACGTGCCCTTGAGCACCAGGCTGGTCATCAGGAACGCCAGCAGTTGCACCACGGCGGCGATCAGCGCCCAGACGGCGAAGTCCAGCAGGCTGATGGAGTAGGCGATGACGTTGCTCGCCGGGATGGCGAAACCGATGATGGCGCCGCCCAGGGCGATGGCGGCGGAGACGTTGCCCTCGCGGATCAGCTGGAACTCCTTGTGCGGCGTCAGGCGGGTGTAGACGAACTGGAACAGGGCGAACAGCACGGCCGCGCCGAGGATGTAGGTCAGGAAACCGACCACGGCGAATTTGTTCAGGGAAATGGAAAGGGCTTCAAGCATGGGTTCTGGTCCTTGTCAGAGGGTTTGCAGGTCGGTCATGTAAAGGGAAATGCCCAGGGAGGTCACCAGGCTGACGCTGCCGTCGGCGTATTGCTCCACGGAAAACAGCAGGAACTCACGGCGATTGGTCAGGCCGGTGTCACGGGCATACAGCATCGAATGGCTTTCGAAGGCGAAGGTCTCGTCCGGCTTGGACACCTGCTCGCGCAGCGGCACCAGCTCGGTCTGCCCGGCTTCGGTGCCCCATTCGCGCTGGTACTCGACGCCGTCGAGGCTGTAGGTGGGCTGGCCGATCAGGCTGTTCGGGCCGGCCAGGCGCTGCAGCTCGGCTTCGCTGTTGACGGCCTGGTTGCTCAGGTAGTTGAACAGGATGATCGATTTGACCTGGCCGTCGATGCCGCCGCTGGTGTGCACCTGCAGCCAGTAGTCCTCGTCGTCCAGGTAGTAGCGCGACAGCCATTCGGACTGGCCCAGGTCCACCAGGCCTTCGCTGTAGACCGCCTGGTCGCCGGGAATCGCCACGCGGCTGTTGTCGGCGAGCAGCAGCTTGAGGCTGGCATCGAAGCGGATGCCCGCGCCCATGCTCAGGCCCAGTGGGCCGGTGGCGAAACTCGAGCTTGTGGTGGCCGGGGCCTGGAGCCCCAGAAAGCGTTTAAACCATCCCATTGTCGATGTCCTTGAGGCGGGTGGAAGCGATGTAGAAGAGTTCGCCGCCCTGGATCCGCGTATCGCTGTGCGGGTTGATCTGCGGGTGTTGCGCGCCGCGGGCGCGGTAGCCGATCAGGGTGGCGTTGTAGCGTTCCTTGAGGTGTACGTAGAGTTCGGCGAAACGGCCCTCGTAAGTCTCGGGCAGGCGCATGACGTATTGGGTGGCGCCCTGGCCGACGCACAGCAGTTCGTTGATCACCACCGAGGAGCCCGGGTCCTGGGACGAGCGCACCAGCATCTCGATGGCCATGCTCGAGGTGCATTCCAGCTTCGGTGCGTAGGAGGCGGCCAGGGTGGCGATTTCACTGTCGTTGAAGTGGGCGACCACATGGCCGGCAGGGCGCAGCTGGTTGATCGCCAGCACGCTGGCCAGGGTCAGGTCGTCGGAACTGGTGCGCACCAGCACCCGTTCGGCGCCGGGCACCCCGGCGCGCAGCAGCAGGGCGGCGGACGACAGGCTTTCGCCCCTGACGAAGGCGGCCTTGCCCTGCATCGGGTTCTCGTCGAGGGTCGCGTCGCAGATGACGATCAGGTTGTCGTTGGAGGTTTCGTCCTGCAGCAGCAATTCGATCACCCGCTCACTGGACGCGCCTTCCCAGCCGACCAGCACGGTATGCCCGGTCTTGCCGGTGAAGTCGCCTTTGCCTTTCATGCCTTTTCTCCATAGATCCATAACGCTGCTGGTGGTTTTGCCGATGGCCGCGGTCAGCAGCGCGATGCCGCCGAGCATCACCCATAGGGCGACGAAGACCCGGCCGGCGGCGGATTGCGGCGACAGGTCGCCATAACCCACGGTCAGGGTGGTGGTGAAATAGAAATAGATGAAGGTCGCGGGCGCGGTGAGGTGCTGCTCGCCCAGGGCCGCCAGGCCGAGGTAGGAGGTCGCGGCATGTACGCCGAGCGCGATGGCCAGGCCCATCCAGCCGAAGCGCTGGAAGAAGGTGGCCGCGTATACCCGAAGCAAGATGAAAATCGACATCGAATCCCTGATTTCCTGTTGAGCTGATCTATCCGTGATGCAGCGCGCCGTGCCCGGGCAAGGCATGGCTCATTGCCGCGCGGCATTAGACATCGGCTTGGCGCCGGATAAAAGCATTTTTGCTGCGATGAACCCCGCGAAGGCACCAAAGATATGCCCTTCGAAGGAAACCCCGGCCCGTGGCAGGAACCCCAGGACCAGGCCGGAATACAGAAACATCGTCACCGCGGCGGCCAGCAGGCTGCTCCAGCTGCGCAATAACCAGGCGCGGGTGAGGATGTAGGCCCACAGGCCGAAGACCCAGGCGCTGGCGCCGACATGGATGCCGCGGAAGCCGAACAGCCAGAGCAGCGCGCCGCCGAGCAGGACGATGATCAGGCTGACCGCCACGAAGCGTCGCTGGCCTTCGGCGATCACCATGGCGCCGAGGATCAGGAAGGGCACCAGGTTGGCGGTCAGGTGGGTAAAGGAACCGTGGAGAAAGGGCGAGGTGAGTATCCCCGGCAAACCCTGCAGGGTGCGGGGGATCAGGCCGAAGATATTCAGGCTGTAGCCGCTCAGGCTATTGAGCACCTGCACGCCGATCATCAGCAGCGCCAGGCCCGCCAGGGTCTTGAAACCGTTTGCAACGACCATCGCGGTCCTCCCATAGGTCAGGAAAAGGGCGCAGGGTGCTTAAGCGCAGGTGATCCATTGTAGGAGCGCAGCTTGCTCGCGATGATCGTTAACGATACCGCGTACTGACTGGGTGAGCGCGGCGCTCTCCAGTCCATCGCGAGCAAGCTCGCTCCTACAGTTTCCGTGGCATTGCACCGCGTGCCTTTTTTACTGCTCCAGGAGCCTTACTCGGCCGACTTCTGTTTCTTCAGGCGCTCGAGGATGGCGTTGGCGCTGCCCTGGTCCGGCACGATGTTGGCTTCGCGCAGGCGGCGTTCCAGGTCGTTGCCGTTGCTCGCATCGGCCAGCTGTTCCTGGGCGTCCATTTCCGCCGCGCGCTGATCCTGGCGGGCCTGCAGGCGGTTCAGGGTGTTGACCGCGGTTTCCAGCTTGCCGTTGGCGCCGCCGCTGGCGATCGAGGCGCTGACCTGGGCCTTCTGCACACTTTCCCGGGCCTTGGCCATGTCCACTTGCTGGCGCAGGCTGCGGATGCGCGCTTCGGCCTTGCCGATGTCCTTGCGCATATTCTCGGCGTAGGCGCCGAATTCGCTGGCTTGCTTTTGTTCCGCTTCCAGGCCGGTGGTCAGGGTCGAGATGGCTTCGGCGACTTCCAGGGCCAGGTCTTCGCGGTTGGCCTGGAGGGAGGCGAGGGCCTTGGATTCCAGGTCGGCGATCTTGGCGGTGAATTCGCTGACCCGCTCAGTGGACAGCTTGTGCTTGGCCATGATGGTGACCAGTTCGCGCTTGGCGTTGGACAGGGCGTTGTCGGCGTCGCGGATTTCCTGGTCGAGGATGCGCAGGGCCTGCTGGTCGGCGATGGCTTCGCCGACTTCGTTGGCGCCGCCGCGCAGGGCGGTGAACAGTTTGTTCCAGATGGACTGAGTCATGTAGGCGTACTCCGGATTCTCGGCAATCAGTTGAAGAAGCTTTCGAAGGCTTCGGTGGCGCGTTGGACGTTGTCCACCAGGGTCTTGACCTCGGTCACCACGTTGGTCAGGTTCGAGCTGGCGCTCAGGGCGCCGAACATGTTGTAGACGGTCTGGCCGTTGGGCATGGCCTCGATGCCGATCGAGGACAGGGGGAACATCTCCCGGCTGCGCAGCACCGCGTCATTGAAGCGGGCGACGTCGTTGATCGACTCCAGGTCCACCAGCACGGTGTCGACGATGATCTGCTCGCCGACCACCGCGATGTAGATCGGCAGGCCGCCGAAGTCGTGCATTTCCAGCTTGATGCTTGGCTCGGCGCCTTGAATCAGGCTCAGGCCGATTTCGTTCGAGGTCACTTCGTCCAGGGCCTGCAAGGCGCTGAAGAGGCGGTCGATGGTCCAGTTCTCACCTGCGATCATGTCATTCTCCAATACCGGTGCGCCGCCGATCAGGGGTTGGCGCAGCTTCTTCTCAATGTGCTTGAGCACGCTCCGGTTTTCCGGAAGTACCCAGGTTTCGTGTTTCACATAACCAGCGGCACTCAGGCCCGCGCGCATCTGCTTCATGTAGAAGCTCGACGGCTTCTTGGCGGAAGCCTTGCTGCTAGGGGCCTTGTTGCTGGAGGCCTTACTGCTGGAAGCTTTCGAGCGCTCTCCTTGTCGACTCTCAGAGGAAGCCGGTAGGTCAGCAGGCTGACTGGCCGGGAGGGTCTTTTTCATGGGGTGACTCCGTTGTTCACGTATCACGCGTGATAACATTACAGCGGATTTTGTTACGACTCAATGACTCACGCGTGATATTTTTAGATCCATCGAAAAAGTAGTTGAAGGTCTCTGGGGCAGCGCTTTCCGTTGATAAGTCGATTCAGTCCAGGCTCGCCAGCCGCTGGCGCAGGCGCTCGACCTGCTGCGTCTGCTCGAGCTGTTCCGCGGGTGTCAGCGCCCGTTCGGCGTATTCGCGGCTGACAAACAGGATAGCGTCGTTGCCGTCGGGTTCGTCGGGGTAATCCGGGTGTTCGACTATCTCTTGCAACAGTTCCCGGGTCACCGCCACCACGTGGAAATGCACGCTGAAACCGCTGGAGAACCCCAGCTTGTAGAACACCACCTTGTGCGGCTGGTACTCCAGGCGCAGCAGGTGTTCGCTGAGGGCCAGGACCTGGCCCAGGGCGGCCAGCGCCGCAGGTGCAAGGTCGGCGAGGTCGCTGGCTTGGGCGCGGGAGGCGACGATCAGGCTGCCCGGGTGGCGGGCATCGCGGCGATAGCTGATGCGCCAGTGCTCGGTGTCCAGAAGGCTCGTTGAATCCATGCCGGGGCGGTCCTTGTGCGGCGGGCGAGGCTGTTGATGATCGCGTCTCGATCATTGCCCGGGCGCTGTCGGGGTGTGGAATTTATACAGGGTGCAGGGATAGCCGTCTGCCGTGATCGGATGACAGCGGTAGGCGTCGCCGGTGAGCCTGGGAATGACCCGGGCCCAGAAATCCCGGGCCGGCCGGTTGTCATCGATATGGAAGATCTGCCAATGCCCGGGCAGCAGCGCCAGCAGTTGCGTCACCACCTGCCGGCCGATGCCGCGACCGCGAAAGCGCCGGACCACGAAGAAGTAGGCGAGGTTGTACTGCACCTCGGCGAAGTGCACCTGGTCGTCGACTATGACAAAGCCTGCCAGCTCGCCGTCGACCCGCAGCAGCCAGGGGCGGGTGCCGGGCTGGCGCCAGTATTCGGTCATCGGCTGGATCTGGAACAGGCCATGGCAGCCGAGTTTGATCGGCAGCCACTCGCTGAGTTCGTACAGGTAGAACTGCATCAGGTTTTCGATGCATTCCAGCTCGTCGCGCTGGGCCGGGTGCAGTTCGATCTGGCTCATGGTTCCAGGCTCCGCACCGTGTCGGTGGGCGATGTGGCCTTGGCCGCGAAGTAGCGTTCGGCGCTGAGGCTGTACAGCAGGCTGGGGGCCAGGCCGGGGAAGTCGTCCAGTTCGCCGTCCAGGGTCAGGCCCAGGCGCTCCAGGGCGCGGCGCGATGGCAGGTTGTCGGGGCGTACCAGGCCGATCACCTGTTCCTGGCCCAGCACGCGAAAGGCCAGGTGCAGCGCGGCGTCGGCCATTTCACTGGCATAACCCTGGCCCCAGGCATCGACGGCGAAGCGAAAGTACAGGTTCAGCCCGGTGCGCTCGCCGAAGCGGCTGTGCATGATGCCGCCGAACCCCAGCACCCGCTTGGGTTGGGCGCGGTCGCAGACTACCCAATAGCCGAAACCCTGTTCCTGCCAGTGTTGTATCCAGCCCTGCAGCCGGCGCTGGCAGCTCTCGCGGCTGTCGGGGCCGGCCGGGTTGTAGCGCTGGGTCCGCGGATCGCTGTGGATCAGGTGGGTGATGTCCAGGTCGGCGGTCGTTGGTGCGCGCAACAGCAGGCGGGCGGTGAGGGTGGTCGCGGAGGAGGGAGTGTCGGGCATGGGATTCGTCCGTGAGCGAGGGGGTATTTTCTTCAATACACTGGGCGGTCTGCGCACTTACCTTGGTCACCGGACTTTCCGATCGATCCTTTGAAGGTGTGTGATGAGCCTAGTGTTTTCCATGGCGGCCTTTGCGCTAGCCTCTTCGATTACCCCCGGCCCGGTCAATATCGTGGCCCTGAGTTCCGGCGCGCAGTTCGGCTTTCGCGCCAGCCTGCGGCATGTCGGTGGCGCGACCCTGGGGTTTGTCCTGCTGCTGGTGCTGATTGGCCTGGGCCTGCACGAGCTGTTGCGGCTGTGGCCGTTCCTGACCCGCGGCATCCAGTTGTTCGGGGTGGCCTTCCTGCTGTTCATGGCCTGGAAGCTGGCGCTGGACGACGGCCGGCTGAGCAGCGACGGCCAGGCCAAGGCGCCGTCGGCCTGGTACGGCGCGATCATGCAATGGCTCAACCCCAAGGCCTGGCTGGCCTGCGTCGCCGGCATGGGGGCCTTTGCCGCCAATGGCGAGGCGCTGCTGGTGTGGCAGTTCGCCCTGGTGTACTTCGTGATCTGCTACCTGTCGATTGCCTGCTGGGCCTACGCCGGGACTTTTTTGCGCCAGTACCTGAGCAATCCGAAGGGCATGCGCCTGTTCAACCGCAGCATGGCGGCGCTGCTGGTGGCGAGCGCGGTGTATCTGTTGTTGCCTTGAGCATCGACGTGGGTTTTATCGCGGGCAAGTCGGATCGCCGCCCGCTCGCTCCTACAGACCGAATAAGCCTGTGCTTTTGTAGGAGCGAAGCTTGCTCGCGATGAACCTGAGGATCGCGCGGAGTATCAGGTGCTCCGCGTCATCGTTGACGACCATCGCGGGCAAGCCGGATCGCCGCCCGCTCGCTCCTACAGAAGCGGTTTGCGGGCTGCGATGAATCACCCGCGATATTGCCCCGGTGTCGCCGCCAGGTGCTGCTTGAAGGCGCGCTGGAAATGCGCCTGGTCGGCGAAGCCGGCTTCCAGGGCCACGTCGGCGATCGGCTCGCCGTCACGCAGCCGGGACTGGGCGAACTGCACCCGCTGGTTGACCACGAAGGCGTGGGGCGTCATGCCGTAATGCTGCTTGAAGGCGCGGATCAGGTAGGACGGCGACAGCTCGGCGGCCTGGCAGATTTCCTCCAGCTTCAGCGAGCGGGTGCAGTGTTGGCGAATGTAGTCGGCCGCCCGTTGCAGCTTCTGGTTGCTCTCGCGCGGCGGCCGGCTTGCCGGGTTCAGGCGCTGTTGCAGGTCGCTGAAAAACGCCACCGCGGCGCTGTGTTTCTGTAGCGTCTCAGCGTCTTCGTCCACCAACACCTCATACAGGCGATTGAGCCCGGCATAGAGCTCGGGGTCGTTGCTGTAGGGCGTGGAAAAGGCGCGAAAGCCCTGGTCCTGGCTGAACCCCAGCTGGTGCTGCAGATCGGTCAGCCAGGGGGTGTCGACATAGAGCATGAGATACGACCAGGGCTGGTCGTCGATGGGGTTGCAAGCGTGCACTTCGCCGGGGTTCATCAGCACTACGGTGCCGGCGCCGATGCGAAATTGCGCCTGCTCGTGCAGGTAAGTGCTGTGCCCGGCGGTGATGGCGCCGATGGAGAAATGCTCGTGGGCATGCCGGGCGTAACAGACCTTGCGCCCATCGGCGATCGAGCGGGCCTCGATAAAGGGCAGCGCCGCATCGCGCCAGAACTGCGGGGCGGTATCGAGGCTGGGGCTCAAAGTCGGCTTCATCAAAGGCATCCCATCGGCAAGCGTCGGTCTGCGAGTGTATTAGGTCTCGCCGGCGAAGGCTCGCTCCAGCGCGGCGATATCGAGTTTTTTCATTTGCAGCAGGGCCTGCATCACCCGCTGCGACTTGGCTGTGTCGGGGTCGGTCATCCAGTGGTTCAGCGCGCAGGGCAGGATCTGCCAGGACAGCCCGAACTTGTCCTTGAGCCAGCCGCACTGCTGGGCCTGGGGATCGCCGCCGTAGGACAGGGCGCTCCAGAAATGGTCGATTTCGCCCTGGTTCTGGCAGTTGACCTGCAGGGAAACCGCTTCGTTGAACTGGAATACCGGGCCGCCGTTGAGGCCGGTGAAGGTCTGCCCATCGAGCTCGAAGGACACGGTCATCACTGAGCCTTCGGGGCGGCCGTGGAACTCGAAGCCGGCCTTGCCATAGTGGGTGAGGGCGGTGATGCGCGAGTGCTCGAAGATCGAACAGTAGAACTGGGCGGCGGCTTCGGCCTGATGGTCGAACCACAGGCAGGGCGTGATGCGGTGAATGGACGACATGACGGTTCTCCTCGGCGGATGGTCCACGCTTGAGCAAGCGTAGCCAGCCCGGGGGCGGCCGGGGCTGCCGTAGATCGACAAAACGCAGCCGGGCGAGGAGTGGTATCGAGCCGGCGCATCCGCCTCAGAATCGCCGCCCTGGCTCGGCCACCCAGGCGTTGGCCATGTCGATAAAGGCGCGCAGTTTCGGCTGGCTCTGGGTGCGGCTGGGAAAGTACAGGTACAGGCCCGAACTCAACGGTATGAAAGGCTGCAGCACAGACTCCAGGCGCCCGCTGGCCAGGTCGTCGGCCACCTCGAAGTCGCAGGCGTAGGCCAGCCCCTGTCCGCCCCGCGCCATGGCGACCAGCAAGTGCCGATCGTTGACCACCAGCGCACCCTCGACGCCGACGGTGAAATCCCGCCCATTGCGCCGGAACTCCCAGCGATGGGTCGTGCCCGAGGTGAGGAAGCGAAAGCCGATGCCCTGGTGCCGGGTCAGCTCTTCCGGGGTCTGCGGCCTACCGGCCCGGGCGAAATAGTCCGGGGAGCCGACCACCGACCATTGCAGGTCCGGGGTCAGGCGCACGGCGACCATGTCCTTTTCGATCGACTCGCCCAGGCGGATACCGGCATCGAAGCCCTCGCTGACCAGGTCGACCGCGGCATCGTCCAGGGAAATCTCCAGCCTGACGTCGGGATAGGCCGCGCGAAAGCGCGAGACCAAGGGTTCGATCAGCCGCTTGCCGGACAGCCGTGGCGCGGTGAGGCGCAAGGTGCCCATCGGCCGGTCGCGATAGCTGCCCAGCACCGCCAGGGCGTCGCCGATTTCACTGGCGGCCGGGCGCAGGCGGATGAACAAGCTGCTGCCGGCTTCCGTCAGGGCCACGCGGCGGGTGGTGCGCTGGAACAGCAGCACCCCGGTACGCCGCTCCAGGGTCTTTACCGCATGGCTCACAGCGGTCGGGGTCACCCCCAACTGGGTGGCCGCAAGGGTGAAGCTCTTGTGTTCGGCGACGGCGAGAAACTCGGTCAGGCCGTCGAAAGGGTCCTGGTTCATTGCAAGGCCATTATGAAAGAGAGGTTCATAGTGCTTGTAGCACGAGGCCATTTTTCCAGCCAATGCGCTTGCGTACCTTGTGCTCACCCACTTCTCACAAGGTACCGATCATGACTTCGCAAACGACTTTCAAACGTGTCTGGCTGATCACCGGGGCTTCCCGTGGCATCGGCGCAAAAATCACCGCTGCGGCCCTGGCCCATGGTGATGCGGTGGTGGCCACCGCGCGCAATGCCCAGTCGCTCATCGAGCGTTTCGGCGCGCAGCCGGGCCTGCTGGCGGCGCAACTGGATGTCACCGACGAGGCCCAGGCCCGCGACGTGGCGCAGATGGCCGTCGAGCGTTTCGGCCGTATCGACGTGCTGGTCAACAACGCCGGTTTCGGCCTGCTCGGCGCGGTGGAGGAGGCCAGCAGCGACGAGATCCGCCGGGTCTATGAAACCAACGTGTTCGGCCTGCTCAATGTCACCCGCGGGGTGCTGCCGCACATGCGTGCCGCCCGCAACGGCCATGTGATCAATATCTCGTCGATCGGCGGCTATCAGTCGGGGCCGGGCTACGGCGTCTACTGCTCGACCAAGTTCGCCGTCGAAGGCCTGAGCGAAGCCTTGCACAGCGAGCTGGCGCCCTTGGGGGTGAAGGTCACGGTGGTCGAGCCGGGCTACTTCCGCACCGATTTCCTCGACGGCAATTCGTTGCTGGAGTCGCCGGCATCGATTGCCGACTACAGCGCCACCGTTGGCCAGGTACGCCAGCAGGCCAAGGCCTATAACCAGCAGCAGCCGGGCGACCCGGACAAGCTGGCGCAGGCGATGATCGCCCTGGTCGAAGCCGGGCAACCGCCGCTGCGCCTGCCCCTGGGCACCGACACCCTGGGTGCCATCGCGGCGAAGAACGCCTACGTCGAGCAGGAAACCGCGACCTGGCGGACGCTGTCGGCCTCCACTGATTTCTGATACTGCGCATCGCCCGGCCGCCTTGTTCGGGGCGGCCTGGGCGTGACCGGCGGTCGCAGAATCCGGCCTGTTCGGCAAACTGCGCTTAGCTGTATGGAAAACCTCGCGGCGCGCGTAGGCCCTCGGCCACAGCGACGCCGCTCCAGGATCCCGTGAATCCTGTCCCCCCTCGGCCTGAGGAGTTCTGCATGTTGACATTCAATATCAATGGCAAAGACCAGCAGCTCGAGGTGCCCGCGGACATGCCGCTGCTCTGGGTGCTGCGCGATGTGGCGCACCTGACCGGCACCAAGTTCGGCTGCGGCATGGCGCAATGCGGCGCCTGCACCGTGCATGTCGACGGCGCGCCGCTGCGTTCCTGCGTGACCCCGGCCGCGGCGGTGGCCAATGGGCAGAAGATCCTCACCATCGAAGGCCTGTCGACGGACGGTTCGCACCCGGTGCAGCGCGCCTGGGCCGAGCTGGACGTGGTGCAGTGCGGTTACTGCCAGTCGGGGCAGATCATGTCGGCCGCGGCCTTGCTGGCGAAGATCCCATCGCCCACCGACAGCGATATCGACCAGGCGCTGTCCGGCAATATCTGCCGCTGCGGCACCTACCCAAGGATCCGCGCGGCGGTCAAACGCGCCGCCGAAATCGGCTGAGTCGGCATTAAGAGGGACAAGGCATGATCACTGCGTCGCGTCGTGGATTTCTCAAAGGGGGCGCGCTGCTCGGCGGCGGGCTGGTGGTGGCGTTTGTCATCCCGGGGGCCAATCGTTTTGCCCGGGCGGCAAGCGAAGAGTTCGTGCCCAATGCGTTCTTGCGCATCGCCCCGGACGGGGTGGTCACCGTGGTGCTCGGCCATTCGGAAATGGGCCAGGGCATCTGGACCGGGCTGTCGATGCTGATCGCCGAGGAGCTGGATGCCGACTGGTCGAAGATCCGCGTCGAGCACGCGCCAGCCGCCGCGGTGTATGGCTTGCCGGCGTTCGGCGGGATGCAGATCACCGGCGGCTCGACCTCGACCTGGATGGAGTTCGACCGCTATCGCCAGGCCGGCGCTGCGGCCCGCCAGATGCTGATCGAGGCGGCGGCCAAGCGCCTGCAGGTGGCGCCCTCGACCCTGCACACCGAGCAGGGCTGGGTGGTGGCCGGGAAGCAGCGCCTGAGCTACGGCGACCTGGCCAACGACGCCGGGCAGCTGCCGGTGCCGGACCCAGCCTCGCTGCGCTTGAAGGAAGCCAAGGACTGGCGGCTGATCGGCAAGCCGACCAAGCGCCTGGATACCCCGGAGAAAATCACCGGCCGTGCGCAATTCGGCATGGACATGTATTTCGACGGCCTGCTGACCGCCGTGGTCCTGCGTTCGCCGGTGTTCGGCGGCACCCTCAAGTCCTTCGATCCCCAGGCGGCGCTGGCGGTGCCCGGGGTGCTCAAGGTGCTCCAGGTGCCCACGGGCGTGGCGGTGGTCGCCGAGCATTACTGGGCGGCCAAGCAGGGGCGCGACGCGCTCAAGGCCGAATGGGACCTGGGGCCGAACGCCAATATGAGCAGCGAAAGCCTGATGCAGAGCTTTCGCAAACTGGCGCTGACCCCCGGGACCAAGGCGGCCGAGGCTGGCGATGCGGCCGGGAGCATGGCCAAGGCGACACAGGTGATCAAGGCCGAATACAGCGTGCCCTACCTGGCCCATGCGCCGATGGAGCCGCTCAACTGCACGGTGCGCATCGGCGCCGATAAGTGCGAGATCTGGACCGGCACCCAGTTCCAGACCCTGGACCAGATGGTCGCGGCGAAGATCACCGGGCTCAAGCCGGAACAGGTGCAGATCCACACGCAATTCCTGGGCGGCGGTTTCGGCCGCCGGGCCAACCCCACCTCGGACTTCGTCAGCGAAGCGGTGGAGGTGGCCAAGGCCGCCGCAGCCCCGGTGAAAACCGTCTGGTCGCGGGAAGACGATGTGCGCGGCGGCTATTTCCGTTCGGCGTTCCTGCATCAGGCGCAGGTCGGCCTGGACGCCCAGGGCCTGCCGCTGGCCTGGCAGCATGTGCTGGTGGGGCAGTCGATCATGGCCGGCACCTCGTTCGAGGCCAGCTTCGTCAAGAACGGTATCGATAACACCTCGGTCGAGGGCCTGGCGGACGGGCCTTACCTGAAGGGCACGCCGAACCACAGGGTCGACCTGCATTCGCCGATGACCGGCATCACCGTGCTGTGGATGCGCTCCGTGGGCCACACCCATACCGCGTTCGTCGTCGAGTCGTTGATCGACGAGATGGCCGACGCGGTGGGCAAGGACCCGGTGGAGTACCGCCGGATCTTGCTCAAGGATCACCCGCGGCACCTGGGCGTGCTCAACCTGGCGGTGCAGAAGGCGAGTTGGGGCAAGCCCGTGCCCAACGGGCATGCCTTGGGCGTCGCGGTGCACGAGTCCTTCGGCAGCTACGTGGCGCAGGTGGTCGAGGTGTCCCAGGAGGCCGAGCGGATTCGCGTGCATCGGGTGGTCTGCGCGGTGGATTGCGGCATCGCGGTGAACCCGCAGAGCATTGCCGCGCAGATGGAGTCGGGCATCACCTTCGGCCTGGGCATGGCCCTGCACAGCCGCATTTCCTTCAAGGACGGCCGGGTGGTGCAGTCCAACTATCACGACTTCCAGGTGTTGCGCCTGAACGAGATGCCCCAGGTCGAGGTGCATATAGTCGCCAGCACCGACAAACCCGGCGGTATCGGCGAGGCGGGCGTGCCGCCCACGGCGCCGGCGGTGGCCAACGCGGTGTTCGCCCTGACCGGTCAGCGCCTGCGCGAGTTGCCGCTGCAACTGGCGGGGGTGTGAGATGAAACGCCACCTGTTGCTCGGCGCGCTGATCCTGGTCGGCCTGGGCGGTTATGCCTCGGACCTGTTCGCCGCCGATGAACCGGCGCTGGCGGCGTTCGCGACGGTGCAGAAGGTGTTCCAGAGCCCGCGCTGCCAGAACTGCCACATTCCCGGGGATGCGCCCTTGCAGTTCGACGCCGGCACGCCCCATGCCATGGCCGTGGTCCGTGGCCTGGACGGCAAGGGCGCGGCGGGGCTGCCGTGCGCCACCTGCCATGGCACAAGCAACCCGCCGGCCAGCTACGGCCCGCACATGCCACCGGGGGCGCCGCACTGGAGCCTGCCGCCGGCGGCGCACAAGATGGCCTGGATCGGCCTGCCGGGCGACCGCCTGTGCCAGATGATCAAGGACAAGGCCAGCAACGGCGACCGTGACTTTGCCGCGCTGATCAAGCATGTCAGCGAAGACAAGCTGGTGCTCTGGGGCTGGAACCCCGGCGGCAACCGCGCGCCGGTACCGGTGCCCCACGAGGTGTTCGTCAGCCAGTTCAAACTCTGGGCCGAGGCGGGCGGACCCTGTCCGGCGGTCGGAAGTTGACGCCAGGGGCCCCCAGGGAGGGCTGGTTGCAGGGCAGTCACAGGCCTCGGCAACTAAGCTCTATAGGTGATTCCCGCCAATGGAGTGTGCGATGTTTTCCCCAGACAAGCCTGTCCAGGCACCGGACCAGGTGCCATCCCCGGAGGCGGACGACCCGTCCCGGCAACTGTTGCGCGATCAGAGCCGCCGGGCCGAGCAGGAGCTGGCCGCGGTGCAGGTAGCCAACCTCGATAAACTGACCCTGCTGCCCAACCCCCACGGCTTCGCGGTGCTGGCCGGCGATGCGTTGCAGGCCTGCAAGGACCTGAACTGCCCGGCGACCTTGCTGCTGTTCGATCTCGACGATATCTACCGTATCGCCCGCGCTTACGGGCCGGACGAAGGCGAGGCGGCGCTGAGAACCTTCGCCGACGGCCTGCGCATCGCCTTTCGCGAGAGCGACGTGGTCGGGCATCTGGAGTACCAGCGTTTCGCGGTACTGCTGACCGGCTCGGAACGGGTGGAAAAACTGGCGATCATCACCCGCCTGCAGGCCATCCTCGACGAGCGCACGGCCACCCAGCAGTGCATTTACGACATCTGCTTCAGCATCGGCCAGATCGAGTTCGATCCGGCCCGGCCGGCCGATGTGGAAACCTTGCTGGCGGACGCCGACAAGTCCATGAGCAGGCCGGGGCTCGGGCCGTTGAAGGCGTGATGCTGGACCGATATCGCGATACGGCTGGTCATTGCTCGGTGTCGGTCTGCCCTTGGAGCCTGTTGCGCAGCTCGGTGATCACGCGCAGGGCCGTTTGAATATCTTCAACCTCAAGTCCGGCCGACAGCTCGTTGACCAGCGGAGTGTACAGACCGATGGCCTCGTTGAAGGCTGTCGTGCCCTTGTCTGTCAGCGTCACGAGCTGCGCGCGCCGGTGATGCGGATTGGGCTGGAATGTCACCAGCCCTTCCTTCGCCAGGTCGTTGACGATGCGCTGGACGTTCTGCCGGTTGGCCTCCAGGTCCCGAGCGAGCCAGGCGACCGGCTGCGGGCGCTCCGCCGCCACGATCGCGCCCAGAATTTGCCAGCGGGCGCTGGTCAGCCCGAGGGGCGCGACTATCCGGTCGCCCCAGGCCAGCGTCAGGTTGCTGGCCCGGAACATACTCAGAATGAAGTCGGTCAGGGCGGCCCCGGCCGGGGTGGGTTCAGGTTCGTGCATAACGTGGTTATCCAGACAAAGTGATTCTTCAGGGACATTGACATCATGATGTCAATATTGCAATGTGGTTACGAATTCAGCCCTCACACCTGGAGCTTGCCATGCCTCTCATTCGCCCTATGGACCCCGCCTTTCCGATCGACCGCCAGATTACGCTGGAAGCCTCGCCGGTCATCCTGATCAACGTCTTCACCCTGGACCAGGCCGACGAGCCGACCTTCCTGCAGGCCTGGCAAGACGATGCCTGCTTCATGAAGCAACAGCCGGGGTTCATTTCCACCCAGCTGCATCGCGCCATCGGCGAAAGCCCGACCTATCTCAATTACGCGGTCTGGGAGTCCAACGCGCATTTCCGGGCGGCCTTCGTGCATCCGGAGTTCAGGGCCAAGCTCTCGCACTATCCGTCCTCCGCGGTCGCTTCCCCACATCTGTTCCAGAAGGTCGCGGTCCCGGGCATCTGCGTCGCCTAGGAGGCCGACACCCGGCCCAGGTGGTTGCAGCCGTGAGGCGCTTGCCGGCCACTGCTGCATCCGCGCCCGGCCTGCTGGCCGTCGCCCGGTGACAGCAGGCCAACCGCGCATTCATGCCTCGCTGGCCGGCACCAGGAAGGCGGCCTCCAGCAACTGCCGGGTGTAGGGGTGCTGGGGCGCGGCAAAGATGTTCTGCGCGTCGCCCTGTTCCACCACCTGGCCATGCTTGACCACCATCAACTGGTGGCTCAGGGCCTTGACCACCGCCAGGTCGTGGCTGATGAAGAGGTAGGTCAGGTTGTACTTGGCCTGCAGCTTGCGCAGCAGCTCCACCACCTGGCGCTGCACGGTGCGGTCGAGGGCCGAGGTCGGCTCGTCCAGCAGGATCAGCGCCGGCTTGAGCACCAGGGCGCGGGCGATGGCGATACGCTGGCGCTGGCCGCCGGAGAACTCGTGGGGGTAGCGGTGCCGGGTTTCCGGGTCGAGCCCCACTTCCTTGAGCGCTTCGATGATCGCCTGTTCCTGCTCGGCGGCGGTGCCGATCTTGTGGATGCGCAGCCCTTCGCCGACGATCTGGCTCACGCACATGCGCGGGCTGAGGCTGCCGAAGGGGTCCTGGAACACCACCTGCATCTCTCGGCGCAACGGCCGCACCTGCTGCTGCGACAGGCAGTCCAGCTGCTTGCCTTCGAAGCGGATGGCGCCCTTGCTGCCGATCAGCCGCAGGATCGCCAGGCCCAGGGTGGATTTGCCCGAGCCGCTTTCGCCGACAATGCCCAGGGTCTGGCCCTGGGGCAGGCTGAAATTGATGCCGTCCACCGCCTTCACATGGTCGACGGTGTGACGCAGCAGGCCTTTCTTGATCGGGAACCAGACCTTCAGGTCCTCGACCTGCAACAGCGGTGGGCCGACTACATTGGTCGCCGGTTTGCCGCTGGGTTCGGCCGCCAGCAGTTCGCGGGTGTAGGGATGCTGCGGTGCGCGGAACAGCTCTTCGCAAGGCGCCTGCTCGACGATGCAGCCGCGCTGCATCACGCAGACGCGGTGGGCGATGCGCCGGACCAGGTTGAGGTCGTGACTGATCAGCAGCAAGGCCATGCCCAGGCGCGCCTGCAGTTCCTTGAGCAGCTCGAGGATCTTCAACTGCACGGTGACGTCGAGGGCGGTGGTCGGCTCGTCGGCGATCAGCAGCTCCGGCTCGTTGGCCAGGGCCATGGCGATCATTACCCGTTGCCGCTGGCCGCCGGACAGCTCGTGGGGCAGGGCCTTGAGGCGCTTGTGCGGCTCGGGGATGCCCACCAACTCCAGCAGCTCCAGGGTGCGCTGGGTGGCGATCTTGCCGGTCAGGCCCTTGTGCAGGCCCAGCACCTCGTTGATCTGCTTCTCGATGCTGTGCAGCGGGTTGAGCGAGGTCATCGGCTCCTGGAAGATCATGGCGATGCGGTTGCCGCGGATATGGCGCAGGGTCTTCTCTTTCTGGGTCAGCAGATCCTGGCCGGCGTACTGGATGGTCCCGGACGGGTGGCGGGCCAGCGGGTAGGGCAGCAGGCGCAGGATCGAGTGCGCGGTCACCGACTTGCCGGAGCCGCTTTCGCCCACCAGGGCCAGGGTTTCGCCGCGCTTGATGTCGAAGCTGATGCCCTCGACCACCCGCTGCTGGTGTTCGCCGACGACAAACTCGACGGCGAGGTCGCGAACTTCGATCAGATTGTCCTGATTCATCTCATTTCCTCGGGTCGAAGGCATCGCGAGCGGACTCGCCGATGAATACCAGCAGGCTCAACATGATCGCCAGTACGGCGAAGGCACTGATGCCCAGCCACGGCGCCTGCAGGTTGGATTTGCCCTGGGCCACCAGTTCGCCCAGGGACGGCGCGCCGGGCGGCAGGCCGAAACCGAGGAAGTCGAGGGCGGTCAGGGTGCCGATGGCGCCGGTGAGGATGAACGGCATGAAGGTCATGGTCGAGACCATGGCGTTGGGCAGGATATGGCGGAACATGATCGCGCCGTTCTGCATGCCCAGGGCGCGGGCGGCGCGCACGTATTCCAGGTTGCGCCCGCGCAGGAACTCGGCGCGCACCACGTCCACCAGGCTCATCCAGGAGAACAGCAGCATGATCCCCAGCAGCCACCAGAAGTTCGGCTGCACGAAGCTGGCGAGAATGATCAGCAGGTACAGCACCGGCAGCCCCGACCAGATTTCCAGGAAACGCTGCCCGGCCAGGTCGACCCAGCCGCCATAGAAGCCCTGCAGCGCCCCGGCGATGACGCCGATGATCGAGCTGAGGATGGTCAGGGTCAGGGCGAACAGCACCGACACCCGGAAGCCGTAGATCACCCGCGCCAGCACATCGCGGCCCTGGTCGTCGGTGCCCAGCAGGTTGTCCGCCGAGGGCGGCGCGGGGGCCGGGACTTTCAGGTCGTAGTTGATGCTCTGGTAGCTGAAGGGGATCGGCGCCCACAGCACCCAGGCGTCCTTGGCCGCCAGCAGCTCGCGGATGTACGGGCTCTTGTAGTTGGCCTCCAGGGGGAATTCGCCGCCGAAGGTGGTTTCCGGGTAGCGCTTGAGCGCCGGGAAGTACCAGCCGTCGTCGTAGTGCACCACCAGCGGCTTGTCGTTGGCGATCAGCTCGGCGCCCAGGCTCAGACCGAACAGGATCAGGAACAGCCACAGCGACCACCAGCCGCGCTTGTTGGCCTTGAACAGCTCGAAGCGCCGGCGATTGAGGGGGGACAGGTTCATCTCAATGCTCCCGGCTTTCGAAGTCGATGCGTGGGTCGACCAGGGTGTAGGTCAAATCGCCAATCAGTTTCACCACCAGCCCCAGCAGGGTGAAGATGAACAGGGTGCCGAACACCACCGGATAGTCGCGGTTGATCGCCGCCTCGAAGCTCATCAGGCCCAGGCCGTCGAGGGAGAAGATCACCTCCACCAGCAAGGATCCGGTAAAGAAGATGCCGATGAAGGCCGAGGGGAAGCCGGCGATCACCAGCAGCATGGCGTTGCGGAACACATGGCCGTACAGCACGCGGCGCCTGGTCAGGCCCTTGGCCCTGGCGGTGATCACGTACTGCTTGTTGATCTCGTCGAGGAAGCTGTTCTTGGTCAGCAGGGTCATGGTGGCGAAGTTGCCGATCACCAGGGCGGTCACCGGCAGCGCCAGGTGCCAGAAGTAGTCGAGGATCTTGCCGCCCCAGCTCAGCTGGTCGAAGTTGTTCGAGGTCAGGCCGCGCAGCGGGAACCAGTCGAAATAACTGCCGCCGGCGAACATCACGATCAGCAGGATGGCGAACAGGAACGCCGGGATCGCATAGCCGACGATGATCGCCGAACTGGTCCAGACGTCGAAGTGGCTGCCGTGGCGGGTGGCCTTGGCGATCCCCAGGGGGATCGACACCAGGTACATGATCAGGGTGCTCCACAGCCCCAGGGAAATGGACACCGGGAGTTTCTCGCGGATCAGGTCGACCACCTTGGCGTCGCGGAAGAAGCTGTCGCCGAAATCCAGGGTGGCGTAGTTCTTGATCATGATCCACAGGCGTTCCGGCGCCGACTTGTCGAAGCCGTACATCTTCTCGATTTCCTTGACCAGGGCCGGGTCCAGGCCCTGGGCGCCACGGTAGCTGGAACCGGCCACCGAGACTTCGGCGCCGCCGCCGGCGATGCGGCTGGTGGCGCCCTCGAAACCCTCGAGCTTGGCGATCATCTGTTCCACCGGGCCGCCGGGGGCGGCCTGGATGATCACGAAGTTGATCAGCAGGATGCCGAACAGGGTAGGGATGATCAGCAGCAGTCGTCGCAGAATGTAAGCCAGCATCTTATTGCTCCACGCCGGCGGGGGCGGCCTGCGAGTGGGTGTCCGGAGTCACGGCCGGCTTGGCGTCGGGCTTGATCCACCAGGTCTGGATGCCGATGTCATATTTGGGCGAGACCTTGGGGTGGCCGATATGGTCCCAGTAGGCCACGCGCGAGGTCTTGATGTGCCAGTTGGGGATCACGTAGTAGCCCCATTGCAGCACCCGGTCGAGGGCACGGGCATGGGCCACCAGGCTCTTGCGCGAGTCGGCGTTGATCAGGTCTTCCACCAGGGCATCGATGGTCGGGTCCTTGAGGCCGATGAAGTTGCGGCTGCCGGGGTTGTCGGCGCTGGAGGACTGCCAGTATTCGCGCTGCTCGTTGCCGGGCGAACTCGATTGCGGGAAGCCGCCGACCACCATGTCGAAGTCCCGCGAGCGCAGGCGGTTGATGTACTGGGAAACGTCGACCCGGCGGATCACCAGGTCGATCCCGAGGTCCGCGAGGTTGCGCTTGAACGGCAGCAGCACGCGCTCGAACTCGGTCTGGGCCAGCAGGAACTCGATCACCACCGGCTTGCCCTGGGCGTCGACCATCTTGTCGTCGACGATGCGCCAGCCGGCTTCCTGCAACAGCTGGTAGGCATGGCGCTGCTGGGCGCGGATCATGCCGCTGCCATCGCACACCGAGGGCTGGAAGGCTTCAGTGAAGACCTGGTCGGGAATCTTGCCGCGTAGCGGTTCGAGGATCTGCAGTTCGTCGGCGTCGGGCAGGCCGGTGGCGGCCATTTCCGAGTTCTCGAAGTAGCTGCGGGTGCGGGTGTAGGCGCCGTTGAACAGTTGCTTGTTGGTCCACTCGAAGTCCAGCAGCAGGCTCAGGGCCTTGCGCACCCGTACATCCTGGAACAGCGGGCGGCGGAGGTTGTAGACGAAGCCCTGCATGCCGGTGGGGTTGCCGTTGGGGATCTGTTCCTTGATCAGCCGGCCTTCGGTCACGGCCGGGATGTTGTAGGCATTGGCCCAGTTCTTCGCGCTGGTTTCCAGCCAGTAGTCGAACTGGCCGGCCTTGAGGGCTTCCAGGGCCACGGTGTTGTCGCGGTAATAGTCGGTGGCCATGACGTCGAAGTTGAACTGGCCGCGGTTGATCGGCAGGTCCTTGCCCCAGTAGTCCTTGACTCGTTCGTAGCGCACCGAGCGCCCGGCCTTGACCTCGATCACCTTGTACGGCCCGCTGCCGAGGGGGATTTCCAGGTTGCCCTTGGAAAAGTCGCGGTGTTCCCACCAGTGCTTGGGCAGTATCGACAGCTGCCCGAGAATCAGCGGCAGTTCGCGATTGTTGGTGTGCTTGAACTTGAACAGCACCTTGAGCGGGTCTTCGGCGATCACGTCTTCGACGTCGGCGTAGTAGCCGCGGTACATCGGCGCGCCGGCCTTCATCAGGGTCTGGAAGCTGAACACCACGTCTTCGGCACGGATCGGGTGGCCGTCGTGGAAGCGCGCCTCGGGGCGCAGGTAGAAACGCACCCAGCTGTTGTCCGGGGCCTTCTCGATCTGCCCGGCGATCAGGCCGTACTCGGTGAAGGGTTCGTCCAGGCTCTGGCGCATCAGGGTGTCGTAGATCAGGCCGATATTGTCCGCCGGCACGCCTTTATTGATGAACGGGTTGAGGCTGTCGAAGCCACCGAAACCGGACTCGCGGAAGGTGCCGCCCTTGGGCGCGTCCGGGTTGACGTAGTCGAAGTGCTTGAAGTTGGCCGGGTACTTCGGCGGTTCGTTGTACAGGGTCAGGGCGTGTTGCGGGGCGGCCTGGGCGAGGCAGGCGATTCCCGTCAGCAGCACGCCGCCGGCCCACGGGAGCAGGGCACGCAGGGGCATCATTGGGCTTTCTCCAGGGACTTCAGCCACCAGGCGCTCAGGCCCAGTTGGTAGGGCGGCGTGGTGACGAAGGCGAACCGGTTGCGGTACGCCAGACGATGATAGTTGAGGTACCAGTTAGGGATGATGTAGTGCTGCCACAGCAGCACCCGATCCAGGGCCCGACCGGCGGCCAGTTGCTCGTCGCGGCTGTGTGCGGCGAGCAGGTGTTCCAGCAGGTGATCGACGATGGGGTTGTTGATGCCTGCGTAGTTCTTGCTGCCCTTGACCCCGACCTGGCTGGAGTGGAAGTACTGCCATTGCTCCAGGCCCGGGCTGAGGGTCTGGTTCAGGGTCATGAGGATCATGTCGAAATCGAACTGGTCCAGGCGCTGCTTGTACTGCGCGCGGTCCACGGTGCGCAGGCGCGCGTCGATGCCGATGCTGGCCAGGTTCTCGACGTAGGGCTGGAGGATCCGTTCCAGGTTCGGGTTGACCAGCAGCAGCTCGAAGCGCAGCGGTTGCCCGTTGCTGTCGAGCAGGCGCTGGCCGTTGAGCTTCCAGCCGGCTTCGGCGAGCAGGCCCAGGGCCTGGCGCAGGGTCGCCCGCGGGATGCCGCGGCCGTCGGTCTGCGGCAGGCTGAAGGGCTGGGTGAACAGGCTGGCGGGCAACTGCTCGCGGTAGGGCGAGAGCAGCAGCCATTCATGGCCGACCGGCAGGCCCGTGGCGGAGAACTCGCTGTTCGGGTAGTAGCTGGTCGCGCGCTTGTAGGCGCCGCTGAACAGGGTGCGGTTGGTCCACTCGAAGTCGAACATCAGGCCCAGGGCTTCGCGCACCTTGCGGTCGGCGAAGATCGCCCGGCGGCTGTTCATGAACAGGCCCTGGGTCTGGGTCGGGATCTGGTGCGCCACCTGGGCCTTGATGATGTCGCCGCGGTTGACCGCGGGAAAGTTGTAGCCGTTGGCCCAGTTCTTCGCCTGGTGTTCGATGTAGATGTCGAACTCGCCGGCCTTGAAGGCTTCGAAGGCGACGTCGCTGTCACGGTAGAACTCCACCGCGACCTTGTTGAAGTTGTTGAAGCCGCGATTGACCGGCAGGTCCTTGCCCCAGTAGTCCTTGACCCGCTCGAACAGCAGCGAGCGCCCCGGCTGCACCCGGGTGATGCGGTAGGGGCCGCTGCCCAGCGGTGGCTCGAAGGTGGTGGCCTTGAAGTCGCGGTCTTTCCAGTAGTGCTGCGGCAGCACTGGCAACTCGCCCAGGCGCAGGATCAGCAGCGGGTTGCCGGAGCGCTTGAACACGAAGCGGATGCGCTGCGGGCCAAGGATGTCCACCCGCTGCACTTCCTGCAGGTTGGTGCGGTATTGCGGGTGGCCTTCCTTGAGCAGCAGCCGATAGGAAAACGCCACATCGTAGGCGGTGATCGGCTTGCCATCGTGAAAGCGCGCCTCGGGGCGCAGGTTGAACACCACCCAGCTGCGGTCTTCGCTGTATTCGACGGAACGGGCGATCAGGCCGTAGCTGGAAGTCGGCTCGTCGCCGGACGGCGCGTACTGGCCGGTGCCGACCATCAGCGGCTCGTTCAGCTCGTTGACCCCGTATTGTAGGAAGTTGGGCGTGGAAACCGGGCTGCTGCCCTTGAAGGTGTAGGGGTTGAGGGTGTCGAAGGTGCCAAACGCCATGACCCGCAAGGTCCCGCCTTTGGGCGCGGCGGGGTTGACCCAGTCGTAATGGGTGAACTTGGCGGGGTACTTGAGCGTGCCGAACTGCGCGTAACCATGGCTTTCAGTGATCGTTGCGCTTGCGGGAAAGCTCAAGGCCAGACTGATTAGGGACAGGAGGAGGGGACGCATCAAGTCAGAGATCCGATCCAGGCGGCTTGGGCTTTTTATGCTCCGTACAGTAACAGCTTGTATCGGCAGGAAAAAGGCCGCCCCGGGCCGGTCACGACATTTGCTTGCCGCCGCTGGATACAGCGCAATCCGTAGCCGCTACCGAAGGCTGCGATCGACCGGAACGGTCGTGGGGATCTTC